>SLSJ01000172.1 GCA_007130525.1 Ectothiorhodospiraceae bacterium
GTCAGCTACGCCTTCGCCGTCTTCCGGTCCGTGCCCCCCGCCACAGCGGCATCTCGACGCCCTCGCGACGAACGGCGGTGAGAAATGCGGGCTAGCTGCGGGAACCATGGACAGTCCAACGCGCACCTGCGAACGGATGAGCGATTTCACCAGGAAGTCGGGCGCTTTGCGGGGATTCAGCGGTGTTTATATCCGAATGAATTATCTACATTATCAAGAATTCTTTTTGCTTTTGGCCGCCCAGGTCTATTGTCAAAGGGTCCGGAATTGTCATACGGAATTGTTGGCACCTTGGCAACCACCCAGGTGGAATGAAGTCAAAGGAAATCACCGAACATACAAGCCCGTTGAATCAGGAACAGGCTGACCAGTTGAACCGGCTAGTCGAGGGTTTGGTGCCCGAGCAAGCCAACTGGATCAGCGGTTACCTCGCAGGGCTTAGTGCCGCAAGCTCGGATGGCCAGCAGCCGCCGCCCGGCGCTGTTGATCAGGTACCCGTTCTCACGGTCCTTTATGGTTCGGAGACGGGGAATGCCGAGAGGGTCGCCACGCAGGCTGCTGCGCAAGCCGAGGCGCGTGGACTGAGGGCCCGTGCGCTGGATATGGCGGACTACAAACTGCGCGAACTGAAGAAAGAAAAGTTTCTGATGATTGTCACTGCCACCCATGGAGAGGGTGATCCGCCGGATCCTGCCGAGGAATTCCACGAATTCGTGCACAGTCGCAAGGCTCCGAAGCTTGAAGGGACCCGGTTCGCGGTGCTGTCACTGGGTGATTCCAGCTATGAATATTTCTGTCAGACCGGCAAGGATTTCGATGCTCGGCTTGCCGAGCTGGGTGCCGAACGTCTGCATGAGCGGGTGGATTGTGACGTCGATTACGATGAGCAGGCGGAGCAGTGGATTGAAGCCGCGCTCGGTGTGTTTGCGGAGCGCGCCCAAGCAAGTGCGGCGCCGTCCAACGTCGTGGCGTTCAGCGGCCAATCCGTGCAGCCCGGTGCAGCCGGCTACGACCGCAAGAACCCCTTCCCGGCCGAAGTCCTCGAGAACCTTGTACTGACCGGGCGTGGTTCAAACAAGGAAACGCGGCACATCGAGTTATCTCTGGAGGGCTCCGGACTCGTTTTTGAGCCCGGCGATGCGCTATCCGTGGTTCCGCGGAATCGTCCGGAAGTGGTGGCCGACCTCATTGCAGCCATGGGCTTCAAGGAAGACGAGATCGTGCGGACGCCCACCGGTGAACTGCCATTGGGGGAAGCCCTGCACCGGGTCTACGAAATTACGACATTGACGCCGCCGTTCCTCGAGGCCTATGCCGAATATGCGCAGACCCGCAAACTCCAAGAGCTGCTCCAGGCGTCGAACAGAAAGCAACTAACCGAGTACCGCTGGGGTCGGCATATCATCGATGTGGTGCAGGAGTTTCCCGTGCGCGGGCTCGGCGCGCAGGTCTTCGTTGACATGCTGCGCAAGCTGCAACCGCGCGAATATTCAATCGCCTCCAGTTACAACGCCAACCCGGAGAACGCGCATATTACTGTCGCGGCGGTTCGTTATCACAGTAATGGCCGTGATCGCCATGGTGTGGCTTCCACGCACCTTGCGGACCAGGTGCGGCCGGGTGATACGGTGCCGGTCTACATCACGCGCAACAAGAACTTCAAATTGCCGGAAGACCCCGCCACATCCGTCATCATGATCGGGCCGGGAACCGGTGTGGCGCCGTTTCGGGCCTTTGTCGAGGAGCGCGAATACCAGGGGACGGCGGGCCGCAACTGGCTGATCTTCGGTGAACAGCATTTCCGGACGGATTTTCTATACCAGACTGAATGGCAGCGCTGGCTGCGCGACGGTTCACTGACGCGCATGGACGTTGCCTTCTCCCGCGACTTCGAGATGAAGGTGTACGTCCAGGACCGCATGCGGGAGAACAGCCGCGAACTCTACGCCTGGCTTGAAGAAGGCGCCTACATTTACGTCTGCGGCGATGCGGAGCGGATGGCACCGGACGTGGATACCGCTCTCCACGACGTCGTGGCGAAGGAGGGCGGTTTGTCGGCGGATCACGCCGCCGAGTACGTGAAAACGCTGCAGCGCGAGAAGCGCTACCAGCGTGACGTGTACTGATAGAACAGACCGTGGCATGCCGGGCACGTCACCCATGGCGTGGCCGATGAGCGAGGATTCCGCAGGAGCTTTTCTGAACATGGTCGCCGAAGACCGCAGTCGTGATATAACGCAGCCGCTGGACAAGCTGCATCCGAACGAGCGTCTCAAGTTCGCCAGCAACTACCTGCGCGGGACAATTCCCGAGGGGCTTGCCGACCCCATCACCGGGGCCATTTCCGAGGACGACAACAAGCTCACCAAGTTTCACGGCATCTACATGCAGGATGACCGTGATCTGCGCAGCGAACGTCGACACCAGAAGCTCGAACCGGCCTACCAGTTCATGGTCCGGGTACGTTTGCCGGGCGGTGTATGCACAACCGACCGCTGGCTGAAACTGGATGCACTTGCGCACAAATATGCCAATGGCACCCTGCGGCTGACGACGCGCCAGACCTTCCAGTTCCACGGTGTGCTCAAGCGTAATCTCAAGGCAACGATCCGGGCGATCAACGACACGCTCCTCGATACCATCGCTGCCTGCGGTGACGACAACCGCACCGTCATGTGTTCGGCCAATCCGCATGAGTCGCGCCTGCACCAGGCGACGTGGGAGTGGAGCAAACGTATTAGCGACCACCTGGTGCCGCGCACCCGCGCCTATCATGAGATCTGGCTGGACGAGGCGCCGGTTGTTCACGCCGAAGATGAGGAGCAGGAGCCCCTGTACGGGCGCACGTACCTGCCCCGCAAGTTCAAGATCGGTCTGGCCATACCGCCTACCAACGACGTAGATGTCTATAGCCAGGACATCGGATTCATTGCCATCAGCGAGAGTGGCGAACTTGCCGGGTTCAACGTCTGCATTGGTGGAGGCATGGGCCGCACCGACAACGAACCTCGCACCTACCCGCGGCTGGGCGATGTAGTCGGCTTCTGCAAGCCGGAACAGGCGGTGGAGGTGGCCGAGAGCATCGTTTCCGTGCAGCGCGATTACGGTAATCGGGTGGACCGCAAACGCGCTCGAATGAAGTACACCATCGACGAAAAGGGGCTGGAGTGGTTCAAGAGTAAAATCGAGGAGCGGCTGGGATGGCGGTTCCAAAAGGCGAGGCCATTCCAATTCGACCACAACGGCGACCGTTACGGCTGGGTGCAAGGTGAAGGAGGGAACTGGCACTACACCCTGTTCATCGAGAATGGCCGCGTGAAAGACGATGGCGACCACCGGGTGATGACCGGGTTGCGTGAAATAGCCCGCGTCCACAAGGGGGGGTTTCGCCTTACCGGCAATCAGAACCTGATCATCGCCGATGTGCCGGAGACGGAATACGGCCGGATCGAGTCCCTGATGCACGAGTACGGACTTCGAGACCCACGGTACTATTCGGCGCTGCGCCTTAACTCCATGGCTTGTGTGGCGTTCCCCACCTGCGGCCTTGCAATGGCCGAGAGCGAGCGCTACCTGCCGGACTTGATTACCCGCCTGGAGGGAATCATGGCGGATGCCGGGATTCCCGACGTGCCCGTCACCATACGCATGACCGGTTGCCCGAACGGCTGCGCTCGCCCTTACCTTGGGGAGATCGGCTTTACCGGGCGCGCCCCCGGCAAGTATGACGTCTACCTGGGAGCCGGATTCCGCGGGGATCGCCTGAACAAGCCCTGGCTGGATAATGTAGGTGAGGAGCGGATCCTTGAGGCTCTGACACCGATCATCCGGACCTATGCGAAAAAGCGGAAGAAGCACGAGCGCTTTGGTGATTTCGTTATTCGGGCTGGCTACGTGCCGGAGGTCAAGGCCGGATGCGAGTTCAACGATTAGGTGTATGAGATGAGAGTGCCGGGATTGCGTGAAATGCGCGAACGTGCGTTGGGTACCTGCTTGGCGTAGTCTGGGCCGATCAGGGAACATTCACGTTATCTCTCGGGCGTGCCTATGGATGCAGAAGTGTCTGCCAGGGATCATCCGCTCGGGGATATGGCGCAACAAGACCGTTGCGCCCGTTGGTGATTGTCTGTAATGGCCAGTACATCGGGAAAACATTGCGATGGCGGATGATGACCTCGATTCGCTGTACAGGTTGCCGCTATTCGAGGAGCTCGGACCCGAATACCGTGAACAACTGCTGCGTCCGGCGCTCACGCAGTGTGTATCGGCTGGGGAAAACCTGTTCAGCCAGGGCGACCGTGCGGAATATCTCCATGTGCTGATTGAGGGTGCGGTGGAACTCAAGGGTTCCGACCGGGCGGGCAACGAGGTGGTTGTCGAAGTCATTCAGCCGGTGGAGAACTTCATTCTGGCCGCGGTCGTCACCGACGCTCCTTACCTGATGGCCGCGCGCACGCTCCAGGACTCGCGGTTAGTTCTGATTCCGGCGGAACATCTGCGTGGCGAGCTCTACCGGGTGCCCGCTCTTGCATTGCTGCTGCTCGGTTCGCTGGCGCATCATTACCGGAGCATGGTCCGGCAGATCAAGGATCTGAAGCTGCGCACGTCAGCGGAACGTATCGCCGCTTTCCTGTTGTCGCTGACACGCGAGGAGACGGGCGCGGGAATGGTGGAATTGCCCTACATGAAGCGGGTCTTCGCGAAACGCATGGGCATGACGCCGGAGAATCTGTCCCGCGCTTTCGCCAGCCTGCGCGAGCGGGGAGTCCGCATGGATGGCTCACGGATCATCATCGAGGATGTCGAGAAACTGGCGGACTTCTGTCGGATTGATACCGTCATTGACGGTGTCGAGCGCGGGTTGAGGGTACCGGGACAGCGGCATGCGCCGCCCCTCGAACCTGCTGGGGAAGGGATAAACGGCTCACCGAATAACCGCACCGATCTGCCATAGGCCGATTGCCATTGCTGCCAACTTGTACCGCCTCTTCGTAGCTTACGACGTTGCGCTTACAGACGCCGGCGCGGAGTGAGTTCGATTCGATATGGCGTGACGCATCGTCCACTCGCAAGCCTCAACAGTCGGACCAGCGCATGAAGACGGATCACGATTTGCCCGACCTTAATGGAGTTGAGCGGATTGTTGTCACCGCCGCCCGGGAGGAACTGTTGCCGCGCTTTGCCCGTGCGAAGCGGGAATTCAAGGCCGATGGCAGCATAGTTACCGAGGCGGATCTGGCGGTGCAGTCGCGGATACAGCAGGCATTGGCCGAGGCCTGGCCGGAAATCGGCTTTCTCGGTGAGGAAATGCCGGAGGCCGAGCAGCGTGAGATGCTGGTGGACGCCGGCAACGCGATCTGGGTGCTGGACCCGCTGGACGGCACCAGCAACTTCACGGCCGGGCTGCCGTTCTTTTCCGTGTCCCTGGCGCTGGTCATTGACGGTGCGCCGGTACTCGGCATCGTCCACGACCCGGTGCGGGAGGAATGCTTCACGGCACGGCGACGGATTGGCGCCTGGTGCAATGGCGAGCCGCTGAAGCTCGTTGGCCGGGCGCTGCCGCTGCGGCGCGCCATTGCCTGCGTCGATTTCAAGCGGCTGGACGTATCCCTGGCCGTACGCCTGGTCGAGGATCCGCCCTACAGTTCCCAGCGCAGCCTGGGCTCGGTGGCCCTGGAGTGGTGCTGGTTGGCGGCGGGCAGGGCGCATGTGTACCTGCATGGACGCCAGAAGCTCTGGGACTACGCGGCAGGGTCGCTGGTATTGCGCGAGGCGGGTGGTCACAGCATCAGCCTCGACGGGCAGCCGGTTTTCCGTGCCGGGGTGGAGCCGCGCTCGGCGGTGGCCGCCCTCGATGCGGGGCTGTTCCGGGAATGGTGCGATTGGCTCGGGATCCCGGTACAGTCGGGCTGATCCGGTTGAAGAGTCCTCGCCCGGCCGCAAATCGCAGTAGCCCGCATATCTCGCCGCCGTTCGTCGCGAGGGCGTCGAGATGCCGCTGTGACGGGGGCACGGACCGGAAGGCGGCGAAGGCGTAGCTGACACTACGTCGAGCCGGCTGCAGGGAGTACGCCCGACACAGCGAGCAGATCGGCGTGCGTAGTGGAAGGGCGGTGAGATATGCGGGTTGGTATCGGAATCAAAAGGCGTCCTCCCGAATGACGACATGGAGGCGACTCGAGCATGAGCACGACCACCGACCCGGCTGTGCCGGAATACATCAGCCGTAATCAGCGAATCGTCGAATCGGTCAGATCCGACTATCAGGACATTGTCATCGCCCATGATCCGGAATACGGCCACGTGCTGTACCTGGACGGCGACCTCCAGATTGCCGAGTCGGATCATGCCTATAATCGGGCCCTGGTTGATCCGGTTGCCGACGAGGACCTCCTCGACAATGTGCTGATACTGGGCGGCGGGGACGGCGGGGTGCTGCATCGCGCGCTGGAGCGCGGTGCCCGGAAGGCGACGCTGGTGGATATAGATGCCAGGGTCGCTGAACTTGCGAGGCGCTATCTTCGCGGGCTCTGCGGTGATGCCTTCGAGCATCCCCATGGGCGGGTGGTCATAGGCGACGCCATGGCCTGGCTGGATGAGGGTATCGACGCGCCCTATTCCGCCATCATCTACGACCTGACCATGGAGCCGGTGCGCGAGGGGCAGAGCAGGCTGAAGTTCATCGACGATATCATCCAGCGCATGGCCCGGCGTCTGGTTCCCGCCGGCATGGTCACCATGCAGTGCTGCAGTGGCCATGACCCCATTCTGGCTGACGAGATTCGTTGCGCTCTGGAGCGGCGGTTCGCGAAGGTCGAGCAGAGGCCTGTTACCGTGCCCTCCTACTGGGAACCATGGCTTTTCGCCTCGGCGCGGTGATTGCGGCCCGGAACACGCTGGCAGCTGTTCACCACAGGGACATCTGGGATCCCGGGTCGATGCGGGCGGGGATCCGGAAATGCCCGGTATCCAGTTCGTCGTGGTTTCTCCTGTCCAGACCGTGTCGCCGGCACGCCAGTTCGAACCGCCGGGCAAGCAGTTCGGCGAAGGGCCCGGTCCCGCGCATCCGCTTGCCGAAGCAGGCATCGTAGGTGCGGCCGTCACGGCACTGACGGATTAGGCTCATGACGTGTTCGGCACGCTCCGGGTAGTGTGCCTGAAGCCACTCCCGGAACAGCCCGGCCACCTCATGCGGGAGTCTAAGCAGGACATAGGCCGCGCTGCGCGCGCCCGCTTCGGCTGCACGGGCCATGATGGACTCGAGTTCGGCGTCATTGATGGCCGGTATGATCGGCGCCGCCAGCACGCTGACGGGCACGCCCGCGGCGGAAAGCGCGGCGACCGCGTCCAGCCGCCGCCGGGGTGATGCCGCGCGCGGCTCCAGGCTGCGCTTGAGCGTGTCATCCAGCGTGGTAATGCTTATACAGACCGAGGCCAGATTCTCGCTGGCCATGGCGCCCAGCAGATCCAGATCGCGCTGCACGTGGCTGCCCTTGGTTATGATGCTGACGGGATGGCGGAACCGGTACAGCACCTCCAGCAGTTGACGGGTCAGCATGAGTCGGCGGTCCAGCGGCTGGTATGGGTCCGTATTCGTGCCCAGTACGACAGGTGCGCAACGGTACCCGCGACGGCTCAGCGTTCGCTCCAGCACCTCTGCGGCATTCTCCTTGTAGAAAAGGCGGGTTTCGAAATCCAGGCCAGGTGACAGGTTCAGGTAGGCATGCGAAGGCCGCGCGAAGCAGTAGACGCAGCCGTGCTCACAGCCGCGGTAAGGATTGATGGAGCGGTCGAAAGGTACGTCCGGGGACCGATTGCGGGTAATGATGGAACGGGCACGCTCCGGCCGGGCGACGGTCGCCGGCCCGTTGCCGGGGCGCTCGTCCCGGTACCAGCCATCATCGACTGCGGTGATGCGCCTTGATTCGAAACGGCCCTCGCTGTTACTGAGGGCGCCGCGACCTTTGCAGACCATGCCTGGCACCGGAGAGCTGTAATTATATACAGTATCATGCACGGATGTGTGGCAGGGAGCAAGTCTGGCCCCCATGTCTCACCGCCCTTCTACTACGCACGCCGATCTGCTCGCTGTGTCGGGGCGTACTCCCTGCAGCCGGCTCGACGTAGTGTCAGCTACGCCTTCGCCGTCTTCCGGTCCGTGCCCCCCGTCAC
>SLSJ01000176.1 GCA_007130525.1 Ectothiorhodospiraceae bacterium
CAGCTAGACCAGTGACAGCGCCAAGCGCCAAGCGCCGAGCACCAGGACCCCATCGGCCAGGGGGCTGGCCTCCTACATCGGGGTTAGCCTGCATTTCTGACCGCTCTCACCGCCGTTCGTCGCGAGGGCGTCGAGATGCCGCTTTGATGAACGTGAGGGGAATGCAGAGTTTCGGCCCGCCCTGGATTCACGCGCAGCAAGGCGTTCCTGGCTACCCTTTCCTTCGAACTGCGGCGCCGTCTGCTAATCGCTGGCGAGACTGGAACAGTTCGCTCATGAACGCCTCACCCGGGTTGCAATCCTGCGAGGACGGTGTAGGTTTATGTAGGTAAACGCAGTGTCGTTTTCATATCAGAAGGGCAAGGGAGTCGTGCCCACGTAATATCGATAGTTGCGGGCCCCGGATGGCCCGCCAGTGACTGCTTTATGCAACCAGGCACCCGGCCCGTCCGGGCCGCAGGAGCAGGGTTGCATGTCCTTCGGATCAGCGAGGCGGACAGACCTGCAGCACCAGGTTCCCTTGTTCGTGTCGGTGATCAAAGCCAGAAGAAAGTTGGAATAGCAACCTGTCTACCGGGACCGGTTGAAGGCGCGGCAGACGATTCGTCTCAGCAGGCCTGACACACCGTGTCCACACCAGCCGGCCGGGAAACAGGGACATCGACACGCAACGCACGTTGTGGGGTTGCGGTGGCGCCGTCCGTCCCCGATCCGGGCAAGGATCCCTGAAGCCAGTCCGTCATACCTGCGGAACAAACCGGCACGCGTTGCACCTTGTGATTTTCCGAAACGGCGCAAGGAGATAACAGCATGCCATCAACTGCTACCAGCCAGCACTTCGGCCCCAGCCCGGTGGAATGCCGGGACACCGATCACTACCGCGAGGAGTACATCGAGTCCTTCGTCGACAAGTGGGACGAACTCATCGACTGGGAAAGTCGCGCCGAAAGCGAAGGCGACTTTTTCATCCGGGCGCTCAAGGAGCGTGGCGCTAGGCGCGTACTGGACGTGGCTACCGGAACAGGGTTTCACTCCGTCCGCCTGATCGAGGCGGGTTTCGATGTGGTGAGCGCCGATGGCAGCGCGGCGATGCTCGCCAAGGCATTCCAGAACGGTCGCAGGCTGGGCCACATCCTGCGTACGGTCCAGTCCGACTGGCGTTGGCTCAACCGCGACGTCCATGGCCGCTACGACGCCGTCATCTGCCTGGGCAACTCGTTCACCCACCTGTTCAACGAACACGACCGACGCAAGGCGCTTGCCGAATTCTATTCCGCCCTCAATCACGACGGCGTGCTTATTCTTGATCAACGCAACTACGACGCCATTCTCGACCACGGGTATTCCAGCAAGCACACCTACTATTACTGCGGCAACGACGTTTCCGTTTACCCCGAGCACGTCGATCCGGGTTTGACCCGCTTCCGCTACGCATTCCCCGACTCCTCCGTCTACCACCTCAACATGTATCCACTACGCAAGGCGTACGTGCGGCGGCTGATGCGGGAAGTGGGTTTCCAGGACATCCAGACCTTCGGGGACTTCAAGGAAACCTACCGTGATGACGAGCCGGATTTTTTCATCCACCT
This sequence comes from Ectothiorhodospiraceae bacterium, assembly GCA_007130525.1. Lineage (GTDB taxonomy): Bacteria > Pseudomonadota > Gammaproteobacteria > Nitrococcales > Aquisalimonadaceae > Methylonatrum. The sequence goes on from SLSJ01000176.1 coordinate 1,590, forward strand.
GGCCGACAAGACGTACATGCCACCGAGGTGAGTCATGACACAAACAAGCTACAGCAGAGCCGTGAGCACGGCGCGCGACTACTACAACAGCGATGATGCGGACCGGTTCTATCTCCACGTCTGGGGCGGTGAGGACATTCATATCGGACTCTACGAATCGGACGAGGAGCCGATCTTCGACGCCAGCCGGCGTACCGTCGCCCACATGGCCGATCTGCTGGGCGAATTGGCCCCGCGCCAGCGTGTGCTGGACCTGGGGGCCGGCTATGGCGGCGCCGCGCGTTACCTGGCCGGCACATTCGGATGCTCTGTGGTGGCGCTGAACCTGTCGGAGGTGGAAAACGCGCGCAACCGCGAGAACAATCGCGCCCAGCAGCTCGATCACCTGATCGACGTCGTCGACGGCAGCTTCGAGGAAGTGCCGTTCGAGGACGGATACTTTGACGTGGTCTGGTCGCAGGACGCCTTTCTGCACAGCGGTGATCGCGCACAGGTAATCCGCGAAGCCGCCAGGGTCCTGAAGCCGGGTGGCATATTCATCTTCACCGACCCGATGCAGACCGACGACTGCCCGGAAGGCGTGCTGCAGCCGATACTCGACCGGATCCATCTGGAAACGCTGGGTTCACCGGACTTCTACCGTGAGCAATGCGCACAGGCCGGGCTGCTGGAAATCGGCTTTGAAGACCATACCCCGCAACTTGCGCGCCACTACGGGCGGGTACTTCGTGAAACCAAGCGACTGCAACCGGAGCTGGAGGAGATCATCTCCCGGGACTACATCGAGCGCATGAAGCGAGGCCTGCAGCACTGGGTTGACGGCGGTCGAAGCGGATACCTGTGCTGGGGGATCTTCCGGTTCCGGAAGGCCTGAGCCTGTCGCTTACGCGCCCGGTCGGGTGCTGCCCCGGCGGGCCATGCCCGGAAACCCTTTGAGCGGCCGGAGCGGCCGTCGGCCCCGGTCGAATCGCGAGGAGGCTGAAGATGAGCAAATCGTTCCTGTTTACCTCGGAATCCGTTTCCGAAGGTCATCCCGACAAAATGGCCGACCAGATCTCGGATGCCCTGCTGGACGCCATCCTGGAGCAGGACCCACAGGCACGCGTGGCCTGCGAAACGTTGACCACCACGGGCATGGTCATGCTCGCCGGTGAACTCAAGACCTCGGCCAACATCGCTTATGAAGACATCACCCGGGACACCGTCCGGCGCATCGGCTACACCTCGTCGGACATGGGTTTCGACGCTGACACCTGCGCCTTCGTCAACGTGCTGGGAAAACAGTCCATGGACATCAACCGGGGCGTGGATCGTGAATCGCCGGAACAACAGGGCGCCGGCGATCAGGGCCTCATGTTCGGCTATGCCTGCAACGAGACCGACGTGCTGATGCCGGCCCCCATTACCTATGCCCATCGGCTGGTCCGACAGCAGTCCGAAGTGCGGCGCTCCGGCAGGCTGCCGTGGCTGCGTCCGGACGCCAAGAGCCAGGTGACGCTTCGCTACGAGGATGGGCGCCCCGTCGCCGTGGAAACCGTGGTGCTGTCCACCCAGCACGCACCGGATGTGAGCGAAAACGAGTTGCACGAGGCGGTGATCGAGGAAATCATTCGCCCCGTACTGCCCAAGGACTGGCTCAATGGCAGGACGCGCTACCTGGTGAATCCCACGGGGCGCTTCGTGGTGGGCGGTCCCATGGGGGACTGCGGGCTCACCGGCCGCAAGATCATCGTCGATACCTACGGCGGCATGGCCCGCCACGGCGGCGGCTGCTTCTCGGGCAAGGATCCGTCCAAGGTCGACCGGTCGGCGGCCTATGCGGCGCGGTATCTGGCAAAGAATGTCGTCGCTGCCGGCCTGGCGGACCAGTGTGAGGTCCAGCTCTCCTACGCAATCGGTGTAGCCGAACCCACATCGGTGATGGTGGAGACATTCGGTACCGCGAAGATCGACCAGTCGCGCATCGAGCAACTGTTGCGCGAGCACTTCGACTTGCGGCCCTGGGGAATCATCAGGATGCTGGACCTGGCCCGGCCGGTCTACTCCAATACCGCCACCTATGGCCACTTCGGTCGCGAAGAGGCGGAGTTCACCTGGGAGCGGACGGATCGCGCCGCCATCCTGCGGGACGCCGCAAACCTGTAGGGAAACCGTCGTTGCCGGGCGCGGGGTGCGGGGCGCCGGGCGCCATCATCTACCTCCCTGGCGCTCGGCGCTGGGTGCTGGGCGCTATCACTTGACCCAGCAACGGCGCGAGAAAGCGTCCGGTATGTGATTCCGGGTGGACGGCGATGTCCTCCGGAGTGCCGGTGGCAACGATCCGGCCTCCCCCGCTACCGCCTTCCGGACCCAGATCGATCACCCAGTCGGCAGTCTTTATTACGTCCATATTGTGCTCGATGACGACCACCGTATTGCCATGATCACGTAACCGGTGGAGCACCGTGAGCAACTGATCGATATCGTGGAAATGCAGCCCCGTGGTGGGTTCGTCCAGGATATAGAGGGTGCGGCCCGTTTCCCGCTTGGACAGTTCCCGCGCCAGCTTGACGCGCTGGGCTTCGCCGCCGGAGAGCGTGGTGGCACTCTGGCCCAGATGCAGATAAGACAGACCGACGTCCATCAGCGTTTCGAGCTTGCGTTTCAGCACAGGCACGGCATCGAACAGCGACACCGCCTCCTCCACCGAGAGTTCCAGCACCTGGTGGATGTTGAGCCCCTTGTACTTCACTTCCAGGGTTTCGCGGTTGTAGCGCTTGCCCTTGCAGACCTCGCAGGGCACATAGACATCCGGCAGGAAATGCATCTCCACCCTGATCACGCCGTCGCCCTGGCAGGCCTCGCAGCGACCTCCCTTGACGTTGAAGCTGAAGCGCCCGGGCGGGTAACCGCGGGAACGCGCCTCGGCGGTACCGGCGAACAGCTCGCGGATGGGCGTGAACAGACCCGTATAGGTGGCCGGGTTGGAGCGCGGCGTACGCCCGATGGGGCTCTGATCGATGTCCACCACCTTGTCGAAGAGCGCGAGATTGTCGACGCCGTCGCAGGAAGCGGGCTTTTCCGAGGCGCCGTTCAGATCCCTCGCCGCGGTACGGTAGAGCGTGTCGTTGATCAGCGTGGACTTGCCGGAACCGGAGACACCGGTGACGCAGACCAGCAGTCCCGCCGGTATTTCCACGTCCACGCCGCGGAGGTTGTTGCCACGGGCGTTGCGGATGACCGCAAGCCGGTCGGCGGACGGCGCATGCCGACGCGCGGGCACCGCGATACTGCGTCTGCCCGAGAGGTACTGGCCGGTCAGTGACTCGGCGTGGGTCTCGATGTCGCGGGGCGTTCCCTCGGCGACTACCTGACCACCGTGGGCGCCGGGCCCCGGGCCCATGTCCACCACGTGGTCGGCGGCACGAATGGCTTCCTCGTCATGCTCCACCAGGATCACGGTATTGCCGATGTCGCGCAGGTGGCTGAGCGTTGCCAGCAATCGCGCGTTATCCCTCTGGTGCAGGCCGATGGACGGTTCATCCAGCACGTACATCACCCCGACCAGGCCGGCGCCGATCTGGCTTGCCAGCCGGATGCGCTGGGCTTCACCTCCGGAGAGGGTGTCAGCGCTGCGATCCAGGCTGAGGTAGTTCAGGCCCACGTTCACCAGGAAGCGCAGGCGGTCGCCGATTTCCTTGATGATGGGTCTGGCGATCTCGCCGCGGTTGCCCGGCAGATCGAGCTGCTCGAAGAACTTCAGGCATTCGCCCACGGGTATGGCGGATATGTCCGGCAGCCGGTGACTGTCGACGAATACGTTGCGCGCCGCGCTGTTGAGTCGCGTGCCCTCACAGTCCGGGCAGGTCTGATCGCTGATGTAGCGCGCCAGCTCTTCGCGGACGATGGCGGAGTCGGTCTCCCGGTAGCGGCGCGCCATGTTGGGCAGCACGCCCTCGAAGGGATGGCTTCGCACCTGGCTGGTACCGTCGGCGCCCATGTAGCTGAAGTCAATCTCCTCGTCGCCACTGCCGTGGAGCAACACCTCGATGATTGAGTCCGGCAATTGCGCAAGCGGTGTTTCCACGTCGAAACCATAATGGTCCGCCAGTGAGCGTATCATCTGGAAATACCACGCATTGCGGCGGTCCCAGCCGCGGATGGCGCCGTTGGCCAGGCTTACTTCCCTGCTGGTGATGATCCGTGCCGGGTCGAAGAATTCCCGCACGCCCAGTCCGTCACAGGCCCCGCATGCGCCCTTGGGGTTGTTGAAGGAGAAAAGCCGTGGCTCCAACTCTTCCAGCGAGTAGCCGCAGACCGGACAGGCATAGCGTGACGAGAACGTCACAAGGGGCCACCCGGGCTCATCCATCCAGCCCACATGGACGATGCCGTCGCCAAGCTTGAGCGCGGTTTCGAGCGAATCCGCCAGCCGGCCCGCCAGGTCCGGACGCACCCGGAAGCGGTCGATCACCGCCTCGATGGTGTGCACCTTTTTGGCATCGAGATCCGGCGCCGCGTCCAGGTCCACCACCAGGCCGTCGATGCGGGCGCGGATGAAGCCCTGAGCGCGCAACTCGCGCAGCACATGCTGGTGCTCGCCCTTGCGGGCATCCACCACCGGCGCCAGCAACAGAAGCTTGCTGCCCTCGGGCAGCGCCAGGATCTGATCCACCATCTGGCTCACGGTCTGCGCATCCAGGGTTTCCCCGTGCTCGGGGCACAGGGGCGTACCCGCCCGCGCGAACAGCAGGCGCAGATAGTCGTGGATTTCGGTTACCGTTCCGACCGTGGAGCGGGGATTGTGGGAGGTGGATTTCTGCTGGATGGATATCGCCGGCGACAGGCCCTGAATGTCATCCACGTCCGGTTTTTCCATCACCGACAGAAACTGCCGCGCATAGGCGGACAGCGACTCCACGTACCGGCGCTGACCCTCCGCGTACAGCGTGTCGAACGCAAGCGACGACTTGCCCGATCCGGAAAGCCCGGTGATCACCACGAGACGGTTTCGCGGCAGATCCACGTTCACGTTTTTCAGATTGTGGGTGCGGGCACCCCGGATACTGATGCTTTTCATGGAGCGGAGCCTGCGGGCGGCACAAGACAACTGACCATGATACAACGCCGCCCCCGCCAACATTCAATTCGCGCACGCCCATCCGTGCATCGCCCATGGAGGTGGAGGGACATGCGGCCGTATACTACGCGCACACCGGACGGTTGCGGGATCGCGGAAGGCCCACGGGTGCGTTGTCGCGTGAAGGAACCCGGTTCACCCGTGCGCGGCGCGGCGGCGCATCTTTAACGACAATTGGTTGAACAAATGAGCTATCTGGTCACAGGATGTGCGGGATTCATCGGCTACCACACCACGGAACAGTTGCTGTCGCGGGGCGATACAGTGGTGGGGCTGGACAACCTCAACGACTACTACGACCCCACGCTCAAGCAGGCGCGCCTGAAGCGGTTGCAGGATCATGACGGGTTCCGTTTCGTCAAGCTGGACCTGGTCGATCAGGCCGGTATCGCGGAACTGTTCAGGAAGGAGCAGTTCCAGCGCGTGATTCACCTGGCCGCGCAGGCCGGAGTGCGCCATTCACTGACATATCCACAGGTTTACGTCGACAGCAACGTGACCGGCACGCTGTCCATACTCGAGGGCTGCCGCTACAACGACGTGGAGCATCTGACCTTCGCATCCACCAGCTCGGTGTACGGCGCCAACCGCAAGATGCCGTTCTCCGCCAGCCACGGCGTGGACCATCCGCTGGCCGTCTATGCCGCCACCAAGAAAGCCACCGAGCATCTCGCACACAGCTATGCGCATCTCTATCGGCTACCCTGTACCGGCCTGCGCTTTTTCACTGTTTACGGGCCGTGGGGCCGACCCGACATGGCCCTGTTCCTGTTCACGAAGAACATTCTCGCAGGGCGGCCCATCGAAGTCTTCGGCCATGGCGAGCACGTGCGCGATTTCACCTACGTCGATGACATCGTTCAGGGTGTGCTGAAGGCATCGGACCACGTCGCCGCGCCAGACCCCGACTGGGACCCCTACGCTCCGGATCCATCCCGATCCGACGCCCCCTATCGCATCTACAACATAGGCGCCCAGCAACCCATCCATCTCATGCGCTACATCGAACTGCTGGAGCAGGAACTCGGAACGACGGCGGAGAAGCTGTTTCTGCCGCTGCAGCCCGGCGATGTGCCAAGCACGGAGTCGGACTGCCGGCCCTTGTGCGAGGAAGCGGGTTACGCGCCCACGACACCAGTGGAAGTGGGAATCAAGCGCTTCGTGGAATGGTACCGTAGCTACTACCAGTGCTGATGGATCCGCACAGCTAGACCCTATGGCTCGACTTGCAAGACGCAAGTCGAGCCAGGATGTCTGAGGGTTTGAGACAATTTCTGAGCCAGAAAAATCTTTCTGGCTCAGAAAGTTGCAAGTCAATCCATATCAG
>SLSJ01000045.1 GCA_007130525.1 Ectothiorhodospiraceae bacterium
GCCGAAAACCGACGTGCGGGCGCTCATGCGAGCGGCCGATCAGCTTGCCGACCCCTCGCGACCGCAGCCGGATGACCCCGCCGAAGAGGACGCGGACGCCACGGCTGCCGGGTCCGATGAAGACGTATTGGGGGACCCGGAGTTCGGCGATCGCCAGGCTCCCCCGACCGTTCGCGAACCTGAACCGGCCGATGCCGGGGAGACGGAACCGCAGCTTGCCGCGGAAGCGCCGGAACCGGAGCAGGCCGCGGAGCCGGAAATGGAGGCGGATGAGAGCGAAGCCGCGGCCAGGCAGCCGGGCGCCACCGAGATAGACGCCTCGGGGGGGGGCGAGGCCGGCCCGGATGCCGGGGACGACGCCGAGGCCGACGAAGCGCGGGCGCCGAAGCCGGCCATGGACCCGACCTTGTATGAAATATTCAGCAACGAGGCCAGTGATCACCTGTCGGTGGTGCGCGACTTCATCGGTCGCCACCGGGCGAAGCGGGAGCGTGGCGGCGTTACCGAAGAGCTGGCGAGGGCGCTGCATACACTCACCGGCAGCGCCCGCATGGCGGATATCATGCCGGTAGCCACCCTGGGGCGGCGGCTGGAGTCCTTCGTCTACCTGCGGCGCGACCAGGGCCGGGCGCTGGATGCCGACGACGTGACCCTGCTCGAGCAGGGGGTCGACCGGATCCATGCATTGGTCGAGGCACTTGGCGACGACCGTTTGCAATTGCCGGAAATCGACGACGTGATTGCCGGCGTGGATGCCCGCAGCAAGGGCGCGGGCGGCGCGGAGCGTCTGGTCAGCGTGGATGTGGCGGCATTCGGGTCGGCCATGATGGAGGACGACGACGAGGACATCGATTCCGATCTGGTGGAACTTTTCCTGGAAGAGGCGGAGGACATCCTTCAGTTCCTGGAAGGCTCCGTGGCCAACTGGGAGGCGGACGGCGACCGGGATACACGGATAAGCGAGCTTCAGCGGTCACTGCATACACTCAAGGGAGGAGCGCGCCTGGCCCGACAGGATCGCATCGGCGATCTCTGTCATGCGCTGGAAAGCCTGACCTCCGAGGTGGAGGCAGGACGCGTGGGGGCGGACGAGCGCTTCCTCGAGGTGCTGCAGGTGGTTCTGGAGAGGCTTGCGGACATGGTCGCCCAGGTCGGGCGGGGCGAACCCGTGGCGGCGGCCGACGATCTGCTGGCGACACTTGCCGACATGGGTGCCGGCGAGGGTGTCCGCAGGCTTGCGGGTAGCGGGCCCGCCGTTGACGCGGAAGCCGGGACCGAAGCCGAAGCCGAAGCCGAAGCGGAGGAGGAGGCGGAACGTGACAATGAACTGGTGGAAGTCTTCCTGGAGGAGGCCGCCGAAATTCTGCAGACCATGGAAGCCGCCCTGCACGCCTGGCGTCAGGATCCCTCCGACGACGATCAACTGACCGCGTTGCAGCGGGCCCTGCATACTCTCAAGGGCGGGGCGCGGATGGCCGGTTTCAGGGAAACCGGCAACCTCGGGCACGAAGCGGAAACCCTGCTCAACGCCGTTCGTGATGGCAGCGTGCCGGCGGACGCCACGCTCTTCGATCTGCTGGATGCAACCCACGACCGGCTGTACCTGATGCGCGATAATGCCGAGGCGGAGGTTCCGGAAGGCACGATTTCCGACCTGCTCGAGCGGATCGAAGCTCTGCGCACGGGCCTGCCCGGCGACTCCGATGACGACGCCGAAACCACCATCCCCGCGGCCACGGGGCTGAGCGCTGACGAAGCCGGCACCGGCGCGCGGCCTGCCGCTCCCGATGCCGCCGAGGCCGCGCCCGCGGCGGAAGCTGCGCGGACCCTGTCCGACCAGGTGCGCGTACGCGCTGAGGTGCTGGACGACCTGGTCAATTTCGCAGGCGAAGTCAGCATCTACCGTGCGCGTCTCGAACAGCAGATCGGTTCCTTCCGTTTCAACCTGGGTGAGCTTGACCAGACCGTAAACCGCTTGCGCGAGCAGCTGCGCACCCTGGAGATCGAGACCGAGGCGCAGATCCTTTACCGTTACGAACGGGAACATGAACAGACGGAGCGGGATCGCGAATTCGATCCTTTGGAACTGGACCGCTTCTCGCGCATGCAGGAACTGTCCCGGGGGCTGTCGGAGTCGGTCAGTGACCTCTCCAGCATCGAGGGCATGCTGGAGACCCTGGCACGGGAATCGGAAACCCTGCTTCTGCAGCAGGCGCGCGTCAATACCGAACTCCAGGACGGCCTGATGCGCACGCGCATGGTGCCGTTCGCCAATCTGGCGCCGCGCCTGCGCCGGATCGTGCGGCAGACCGCCCAGGAACTCGGACGCAAGGCCCAGATCCGGATTGAGGGCGCCCAGGGTGAGATGGATCGCACCGTGCTCGAGCGTGTCACCGCGCCGCTGGAGCATATGCTCCGCAATGCGGTGGTCCACGGTATCGAACCGCCCGAGGAGCGGCTCGCCTCGGGCAAGCGGGAAACCGGTCTGATCACGATATCGCTGGACCGCGAGGGTGCGGACCTGGTGCTGCGCGTCAGTGATGACGGCGCCGGCCTCGACCTGAATGCGATTCGTCGCAAGGCACTGGACCGCGGGCTGGTCCGTCAGGATGTGCGCCTGAGCGACCACGAAATCATGCAGTTCGTCCTGGAACAGGGCTTCAGTACCGCCCGGGAAGTAACCCAGATTGCCGGTCGTGGGGTTGGCATGGACGTGGTCAATGCCGAGATCAAGCAGCTTGGCGGTACCCTGGAGATCGATTCCAGCGCCGGTCAGGGCACCCGCTTTACCGTGCGCATGCCCTTTACCCTCGCCATGAACCAGGCCCTGCTCTGTGTCGCGGCCGATCAGGTTTATGCCATTCCGCTGCCCAGCATCGATGGCGTGGTCCGCATGTCCGAGGAGGAACTGGGCGCCTACCTGGCGCTGGGTGGCAAGGGTCGCTATCACTATCGCGATCGGGACTACCAGGTATTGAGCCTGCTGGACCTGCTGGCCACCGGTGAGCCGAACATCGTCGGCAGGGGGCAGCGCATACCGGTGGTGCTGGTGCACACGGGTGATCATCGGCTGGCCCTGCACGTGGACGAGCTGATCGGTAGCCGCGAGATCGTGGTCAAGTCCGTGGGGCCACAGATCAGTTCGGTGCCCGGGATCTTCGGCGCCACCATCCTGGCTGACGGCCGGGTCGTGCTGATCCTGGACATCAATGCTCTGCTGCGGCATGGGCCGGTCCAGGAGAGCGACAGGGAACCGGCTCCGGACGTCGAGCCCGATCAGCAGCTCGCGGTGGATGTGCAGCCCACCGTGATGGTCGTGGACGACTCCATTACCATGCGCAAGGTCGCAACCCGGTTGCTGGAGCGCAACAACATGACCGTTGTGACGGCCAAGGACGGCGTGGATGCGGTGGCACGGCTGCAGGAACAGGTGCCGGACGCTATGCTGCTGGATATCGAAATGCCTCGCATGGATGGTTACGAGTTGGCAACCCACATGCGCAACGACGAGCGCCTGAAAGACGTGCCCATCATCATGATTACCTCCCGAACCGGGGAGAAACACCGACAGCGTGCCATGGACATCGGCGTCGATCGGTATATCGGCAAGCCCTATCAGGAGACGGATCTGCTGGAGAATCTGCAGCAAGTTCTGGAGGGAACCGATGTCCGCGCCTGAGCCCAGTGCCCGCGGCGCCCGCGAGCGCATCGAGATCGGGCTGATCAGCGCCGATCCGGAAGCGGCGAAATTGTTGCGGGAGGGCCTGGAAGCATACGGCCTGCGCCTGCGCCCGTTTTCCCGAATGCGGGATTTCCTGTCCCTGCCCGAGGAAGAACGTGCAACCCTGCAGGTGCTGCTGGTGCACCTGCAAGGGGCATCGGAGCAGGATCTGGAGCAACTGCCGGACCTGCTGGACACGATCAGCGTGCCGGTGCTCTACAACGAATCCCTGCTCAGGGAGCAGGGTCGGTCATGGATGCGGCGGCTGGCAGGCAAGCTGACCGCCCTGGCCGTGCCGCTACAGTCGACGGATGACGCCGGCGACGCAGCGTACGGCGCCCCCGCGACGGATACCGTGGCGGAAGGGCCGACCGTCTGGGTGCTGGGCGCCTCTTTCGGAGGGCCGGAGGCCGTGAAGCGCTTTCTCACCTCCATACCCTCGGTTCCGGATGCCGTTTTCCTGCTCGCACAGCACATCGGCGATGGATTCGTCGATCTGCTGGCGTCCCAGCTCAACCGCCACACCGCGTTCGCGGTATCGCCCCTGGCGGACGGCACCGTGCTGACGCCCGGCCATGTCTATGTGGTGCCCGTGGATCACCTGGTGCGGCTGGAAGGCGATGACCGGGTCCGGTTGTTGCCTGACCCGGAACGACGGATGTATCGCCCGAGCATCGACGATCTGATGGAAGAAGTCGCGCGTTACTATGGTCCGCGCAGCGGCGCCGTGATGTTCAGCGGCATGGGCAATGACGGCACCCGGGGCATTCGCCGTATCGCCGGGCGTGGCGGCGAGGTATGGGCACAGAGCACACGGAGCTGCGCCATGAGCAGCATGCCGGACAGTGCCGCGGAAACCGGAGTGGTGTCCAGGCGGGGGTCGCCGGAAGAGTTGTCCGCGGCGCTGATACAGTACCTCGCGGCGAAACAGCAGCTGACCGGATGAACGCCGAGACCAACAGCGCCCCCGGGTTGACGGAACCCGAACAGATAAGCGTGCGCAGCCTGCTCATACCCGTGGAAGACGGGTATCTGCTCGTGCCCGGTTCGGTGGTGGCCGAGGTCATCTCCTTCAGTCCGCCGGAAACCATCCCCGGAGATACCCCCAACTGGCTGCTTGGCCGCTTCGACTGGCGGGGCCAGCGCATCCCCTGCATTTCCTTCGAAGGCATCAACGGTTCCGACACCCTGGCGCCGGCCTCGCGGGCCAGGCTGGTGGTACTGAAGGCATTGGGCGACCGTCCGGATCTGGCCCATTTCGCAATGGTGGCGCAAGGCATCCCCCGGCTGGTCACCGTCAGCGCGCGTGGTCTGGAAGCGGTGGAAGATGACATCGGCGACGCCCCGGCCATCATCACGCCCGTGCTCGCCCAGGGCGAGCCCGCGTTCATTCCGAACATGCGCTACATGGAAGACCGGATCTACCGTGCCTTGTATGGATGACGGGAGAGGCGAGCGGCGAGCGCCGAGCGGCGAGGTACGGAAGGCCGTACTGATTTGCCGACGCCATGGGCAGGAATTTCCACGCATCAGTTTCCCTCGCCCCCCCTCGCCTCTCGCCTCTCGCCTCTCGCCTCTCTCACCATGACCATTCCGCGCATCCACGTCGGGTTACCCCTGTCCGACCACGATACCGTGCACCTGCCCGCTGAGGCGGCCAATCATCTACGCGTGCTGCGGATGAGGCCCGGCAGTTCCCTGGTGCTGTTCAACGGCGAGGGTGGGGAGTACCCGGCCGACCTTCTGGCGCTGGAGCGGCGTGCGGCGACGGTACGCCTCGGTGTTCGCGCGCGGGTAGAGGCGGAGTCGCCCATGCCGGTGGTGCTCTACCAGGGCGTGAGCAGGGGCGATCGCATGGACTGGGCCATCCAGAAGGCGGTGGAACTGGGGGTCAGCCGCATCGTGCCCGTATTCGCGGCTCGAAGCGTTGTCCGACTTTCCGGGCTGCGTCTGGAGAAGAAACGGGCGCACTGGCAGGCCACGGTCGTGAGCGCGTGCGAACAATGCGGCCGTAACCGCGTTCCCGCGGTCGGCCGTCCCTGCACGTTTGCGGAACTGATGGACGGCGAAGCGCCCGGCCTGCGTCTGCTGCTCGACCCGGAGGGAGGCAGACGGCCAGCCGATCTGCCCGCACCGGGTACCGCCGGGGTGTCACTGCTGGTCGGACCCGAAGGGGGAATGAGCGAGCAGGAAGTCGGCGCTGCGCGTGACCGCAACTGGGTCCCCCTGCTTCTGGGCCCCAGGGTGCTGCGGACTGAAACCGCCGCCACCGCCGCCCTGGCCGCGATGCAGACGTTGTGGGGGGATTTCTAGCCCGCATTTCTCACCGCCGTTCGTCGCGAGGGCGTCGAGATGCCGGTGTGACGGGGTGCACGGACCGGAAGCCGGCGAAGGCGTAGCTGACACTACGTCGAACCGGCTGCAGGGAGTACGCCCCGACACAGCGAGCAGATCGACGTGTGTAGTAGAAGGGCGGTGAGATATGTGGGTTAGAGCGCCAGGGCATTGATGGTGGGAGCGGCCACCCGGCCGCGAAGGGTGTTGCCCCGGTGCCCTGGGACATTCGCGGCGGGGTCGCCGCTCCTACGGGGCCGGACCGTGCCGCTCCCACACGATTTTCCCTGAACCCCCGCGCCTCAGGCGAGCTGCTGGCGTTTGCGGCGGAAAACGCGTCAATCCTGCGTAGCGAGGTCGATCCCTTCTTCAGCGACCTTCGCTAGATGATCGATCTGATCTTCGCTGATGACGTAGGGCGGCATCATGTAGACCACGTTGCCCAGCGGGCGGAGCAGAGCTTCGCGCCCCAGCGCGTGCTGGTAGACGCGTAGCCCGCGGCGTTCCTCGAAGGGGTAGGGCTCCCGGGTTTTCCTGTCCCTGATCATCTCCATGGCCACGATCATGCCGGTCTGGCGAACCTCCGCCACGTGCGGGTGATCCGCGAGATGGGAAACGGCACGCAACATGTGCGCGGAGAGCTGGCGATTGCGCGCTATCACATCGTCCTGCTGGAAGATGTCCAGGGTTGCCATTGCGGCGGCGCAGGCCAGCGCGTTGCCGGTATAGCTGTGGGAATGCAGGAACGCCCGCAGTGTGGCGTAGTCGTCGTAGAAGGCGTCGTATACGGTGTCGTTGGTGAGTACAGTGGCCAGCGGCAGGTAGCCGCCGGTCAAGCCCTTGGACAAACACAGGAAATCGGCGCAGATGCCCGCATGTTCGCAGGCGAACATGGTGCCGGTGCGGCCGAAGCCAACCGCGATCTCGTCCGCGATCAGATGCACGCCGTGACGGTCGCAGGCCTCCCGCAACAGTTTCAGGTACACCGGGTGATACATGCGCATGCCGGTGGCGCACTGCACCAGCGGCTCCACGATAACCGCCGCTGTCTCATGGGCGTGCTCCGCCAGCGCCTGCTCCATGTGCGCGAACATGCGTCGGCTGTGCTCCTCCCAGCTCACGCCTTCCTCGCGCAGCGCGCAATCCGGCGACGGCACCGTTATGGCTTCCATCAGCAGCGGCCGGTAGGTGTCCTTGTAGAGGGCCACGTCACCCACGCCCAGGGTGCCGAGGGTTTCCCCGTGGTAACTTCCGGACAGGGTGATGAAACGGGTCCGCTGCGTCTGCCCGCTGTTGCGCCAGTAGTGGTAGCTCATCTTGAGCGCCACCTCCACGGCGGAGGATCCGTTGTCGGTGTAAAAGCACCGGGTCAGCGGTTCCGGGGTCAGCGCCACCAGCCGTTCGGAGAGCTGCACCACGGGTTCATGGGTGAACCCGGCCAGGATCACGTGTTCCAGCGATTCCATCTGCCTGCGCAGTGCCTGGTTGATGCGCGGGTTGGCGTGCCCGAACAAATTCACCCACCAGGAACTGACGGCGTCCAGGTAGCGCCGGCCATCCATGTCATACAGCCAGACACCCTCGCCGCGCCGTACGGGGATCATGGGCAGCCATTCGTGATCCTTCATCTGGCTGCAGGGGTGCCATACGACCTTGAGGTCCCGTTTGACCAGCGATTTGTTGGTCATGTGCGGCATGTGGGCTCCTTAAATAGCCGCGGGAGCGAGCAACGAGCGTCGAGAATACGGGATCAGCGGCGAGCGGCGGGGGATTAAGGCATCAGGTATTGACACATGCTACGGCAGCATCAACGCTTTGCTCGCCTCTCGCCTCTCGCCTCTCGCCTCTCGCCTCTCGCCTCTCGCCTCTCGCCTCTCGCCTCTCGCCTCTCGCCTCTCGCCTCTCGCCTCTCGCCTCTCGCC
>SLSJ01000152.1 GCA_007130525.1 Ectothiorhodospiraceae bacterium
GGGCACGGACCGGAAGACGGCGAAGGCGTAGCTGACACTACGTCGAGCCGGCTGGAGGGAGTACGCCCCGTCACGGCGAGCAGATCGGCGTGCGCAGTAGAAGGGCGGTGAGATATGCGGGCTAGAATCGGCAAGCCAGGCGGATGACGCAATCGGAGCAACCATGGATTTCAAACTCATCCTCGTGTTCGTGGACGACGACAAGTCTGACAGGGTGCTGGATTCCGCCCGCGATGCCGGAGCGACGGGCGCGATGATCGTCGCCAACGCCCAGGGCCAGGGCCTGAAGAAGCGCTTTGGCCTGTTCGGCCTGGAAGTACTTTATCCGCGCACCATTCTGCTCATACTGGTGGAAGCGCGCAGATCCGGCGACGTGCTGGACGCGGTGACCAGGGTCGGCGAGCTCGACGAGACCGTCAATACCGGCATTGCCATCGAACTCGATGTCTCGCGGGCGATGGGGCTGACGGAACACGTCAGGGCCCTGTCCAGAGAGCATCCCGTGGATGGAAACGGCTGACGGAACGGATCGACCGTGCGTACGGCTTCCTCCGCGGCGAACGTCATGCGCCTCATGGATGCTCAGAGTTTGCCGAGGGCGCTGCCCAGGTCCGCGATGAGGTCTTCGGCGTTTTCGATGCCCGCCGAGTAGCGGATCAGGCTCTCGGGAATGCCCATGGCCTCGCGCTCTTCAGGGGTAAGCTCCACGTGGCTTGTCACCCGCGGGGGCCCGACCAGGGTGGACACCGAACCCAGGCTGGCGGCCCTGTGCGCGTAACGCAGGAGCGGCAGCATCCGCTTCACCTGGTCGAAATCACCCTTCAGCGAGAAACTGAGCATACCGCCATAGCCATCCATCTGCCGACTGGCAATGTCGTGGTTGGGATGGTCCGGCAGGCCCGGGTAAAACACCGACTCCACTTTGTCGTGCTGCCGCAGGTACTCGGCCACCCGTTGGCCGTTCTCGTTGTGGCGCTGGATACGCAGCTCCAGCGTCTTGAGGCCGCGCAGGATCATGTAGGCAGTGTTGGCGTGCAGGGTGGCGCCGTTGATCTCGCGATAGTGAAACACCGCGTCCACCAGCGGTTTCGGACCGCAGAGTATGCCCCCCATGGCATCCGAGTGGCCGTTCAGGTACTTGGTGGCGCTGTACACCACCAGGTCGGCGCCCAGCTCCAGCGGGCGCTGGTTGACCGGCGTGGCGAAGGTGTTGTCGACGATCACGGTTGCGCCCTGCTCGTGGGCCACCCGAGCGAGACGGGCGATGTCCACGACCTTGAGTGTGGGGTTGGTGGGCGTTTCCAGGTAGAGCACCTTGCAGCCCTTGCGTATCTCCGCCTCGATCGCCTCGAAGTCCAGGGTGTCGCACAGCGCGACATCCACCCGCATCCTCGGCAGGAATTCGAGAAAGATCTTGTTGGTGCCGCCGTAAGTATCCTTGATGGCCACCGCCCGGTCGCCCGGCGCCAGCAGGGTATACAGCGTGTTGCTGATGGCCGCCATGCCGGTGGAGAAGCTGATCGCCTCCTCGGCACCGTCCAGGGCACGCATGGTCAGCTCCAAGGGGCGGACCGTGGGGTTCTTGTTGCGCGAGTAGATGTAGCCGGGCTTCTGATCCACGGCGACTTCGAACCACTCGTCAATGTCCTCGTACGAAAACGTGACACTGTGGTGAATGGGAAGCGCCACGTCCTTGTTCGGCGAGTCGTGCTGCTCGCCCGCCCATACCGCCGTGGTACCGACGTGCCCGCGATCGTCCGACATGACTTTACTCCTTCCGAGACAGGATTTTCTTGTCTATTGGCTTTTCTTGTGTATTAGCGATCCGACCTCAGGGTAGCCCGCATACCGGGCCTGATGCACGCCCGGACCGCTCGGTGAGCACCGGCCGGCGTGAAGTGCTCCCGGGATTCAATAAGGTCCAGGGTTTCGTGGAACCGCCCGCTCAATGCTGCGCCGCTTCCACTTCGCAGCTTTGGACGGTCCGGGTGGAGGCGGTTGTCAGGTCGTCGGTTTCACCGCCTCGATGCTTGCGGAGACAACATGATCGGCGATATCGGTTTTGGCCGCCCAGCCGCGGATGAGTGACTCGCTTTCGTCCTTCAAGGAAACACTGAGGTATTCACGCGGCCGCGCTCGAGGCAGTTTTCGTTCGTGGCCAGGAGGAGGTGCCGCAGGCAGTGGTTCCACCTGTCGTGGGGTGCGACACCGCCACGATGCAGGAGCCTCCGCTCAAGCGCGTTGTCACCTGGTGGGATCAACCGAAAAAACATCCGTACCTGTCCTCATCAACCACGGCCAACGCCTTCTCAATCGTCCCGACCTGGGCCACCGGCTCATAGCTGTGCCATTTCAAGTCTTGACGCATCCAGTAGATCTTCCAGAGCGCCCTGCTGCGAACGTAGGTGAGCTTGGCGACCGGAGTCTCCATGATCCTGTCTGCTTCCCGCCAATGTGGCCGCACCTCGACTATCTGAATGCTCTGCCCGGAAAGATGGTACCGAATGTCCAGGTTTGGACGAATGTGCGCCGGCGGCCTTCGGCGCTTGAGAAAAGCGTCCAGGGCCTTTGTGACCGCTTTCTGTTCGAATTCGCTGAATCCCATCGCGAGTAACCGGAACGAATTTATTCCCCCGTTTGTTGCCGGCACGCAATGCATGCGCGAGCGACCGCCTGCAGACAACATACATGTCGCCCAACTTCGAGATAGACGGCCGGTTCTGCCTGCAAATTGGCGCCTTTAAGGGTTGCCCAACCCCTGATTCCGGCTACTTTCTTCTGATCCGTCAGGCGGTTGCCATGGTCCGACCCGGTCAACGACCGTCAGCCGTTCCGGTGCCGGTCAGCGTTCGGGGCGTGCGCGGAGATTACCGGTGTCGCTGCCGGAGAGCTCGGTACTTCCGGCCGAGACAGTGGGGACTTCCTCCACCTCGTCCGGGCCCAGTTGGTCGACATCGACCCAGGGTGGGGGACCGTGCGGGCGCCACTCCATCACGTGATCGACGATGGACGTATGAGCGCCGGAGAAAAGCCCGCTGGCGGATTCCTGCATCTGCGGCGCGCTCAGGGTCAGCACAAGGGCTGATACGCCCACGAGCAAGCCCAGCCCGAGTCTTGGATCATTTGCGGGGACTTCCGATTCGTGCGGATCGCACACCTGGTTCATCCAGTCTCAGCTCCATGGTTGAGCCCGGCGCCATGCGTCTGGCCTCGGCAGGAAATGATCCGGAGACTCCGCCTAACCCCCAGGCACGCCGGCCATGCTGTCCTTGATGACTTCACCGGCATTTTCGGCGGATACCGTCTGGTCCAACACCGGATACCGGCAGCATAGCTCTTTTCGTGGCCTTGTCGAGCATGGCCACCATGAAACAACCTCTGCGGATTCATGCGGCGCCATCGATGCGGGCGTGCGTGGCCGCCTGCATTCTCCCGCGTCCCGGCGCAGCGCCTGAAAGCAAATCGCGGTTGAAGGGTTGAAGAGGAGCGCATCCTGGGCTTTAATTGGAGTTGACCGGTCGGTCTATTTCTTATTGGCAATTCATTGGCTGTGCAGACACAACCGATTCCTCTCAGAAAGCCGGTTTGCTGCCAGCGCATGACACACCGAAACAACGCGAGGGGGTGAACCATGTCAACCATGGCCCAGGACGTCACGGCAACCCGGTCTCTCTATGAGCGCCTCGGTGGCAGGGCGAGCATTACCATGCTCGTCGACGAGATCATTGAAGAGCATATGCGGAATCCGCGCATCGCCGCTCGTTTTCTACCCTACAGGGAGCAACCGGAACGTCTCGCCGAGGTGAAGGGGCACCTGGTGGATTTCTTCGTGAGCGGTAGCGGCGGCCCCGGAGAGTACCGGGGAAGGAGCATGCCCGAGGCACACCGGGGCCTGAACATCAGCGAAGCGGAGTACATGGCTGCGGTCGACGACATCCTCACTGTGCTTGATCGGCACTCCACCGATGAACAGACGCGCAAGGACGTGCTGGCCATCGCTTTTTCGCTCAAGAATGACATCATGCATGTCTGACGCCATATGCCTGCAAGCGACCAACCCGGCACCCGCAACGGCAGGGTTGCCGGGTTTTTTGTCCCCGGGAAAGCCCGCAACCATATCACTTTTCCCGATGCCGACTGACTCGGCGTGAATGTCGTCGCGCAAGCAAGGTGAGGGGACGAGTTCGGTCCTTGACGGAAGCAGCGGAAGTCGGCTACCAAACAACAAACCAGTCTGTTCAGAAGAGACGCCATGACCAACACGACCAGGGAACGCTTACTTGATGCGGGACTTCGCCTGCTTCTGAAGCGTGGATACAACGATCTCGGTATTCAGACGCTGCTGGCGGCGACGGGAATACCGAAAGGGTCCTTCTATCACTATTTCAAGAGCAAGGAGGACTTCGCGTTACAGGTCATTGATCTCTATATGTCGGAGGTGCACCGGGGACTGGATGCATCCCTGGGCGACGAGACGCTGCCGCCCCTGGAACGGGTTCGCAAGTTCTTTGAGATCTCCACGGAAAAATACCGAAAGGACGGATACCTGGGATGCATGCTGGGCGGACTCGGGCAGGAGCTGTCAGGTGTCAACGAGGTTTTCCGCGACAAGATCGAACAGTGCTTCTCCGAAATTGCCCGACGGCATGCCGGATGCCTGGAAGCGGCGCGGCAACAGGGCACACTTCCACCGGACACCGACCCGCATGTCATGGCAAACCTGCTGTTGAACTGCTGGGAAGGCGCGGCCCTGCGCAGCAGGTTGAGACGAGACCCCGCCCCGCTCGAGCAGATGCTGGACTTCTACTTCTCCGCGGCGACGGCGGCATAACCAGCAACGTATCCGAAGCACCCTCCAGGGCCCGTGTGATGTTCCCAAGTCGGCAGCGTGCTGCATCACCCTGTTGACGGCACAACCATGGCTGCCGGAAACCCGCGCCACCCGGCCCGGGCCGGGCAACGGACGAAGCCACTGCTTCGGATCGAATTCGGCGGGACCGGAGTGGTCGGTTGTCCCCTTCTTCGCTGGCTTTCGTTGTGCAACCGCTGCCAGCCAGCCGGAGCTACCGGCCGGTCGTCTGTAGTTCATGGATCTTTCGATGGAAGTGCATCGTACACCGGCATCGAGCCCGGATCGGCGTACCAGCCGGCTCGCGAGCCGAAGAAGATATTCTGGAACGGCCTGATGCCAGGGTCTCCATCGAGGGTACCGGCCGGAACGACCACGGCCTTGCCGGATTTCGCCAGCCACGGCAGGGAGGAGCCGCACTGCTTGCAGAATGACGTCGCGAAATGCCTGGCGTCTTCGTGTTCGAACCTGCCGACCAGGCTTTCACCACTCAGCCACCGGAAGTCGGCCGGAGAGACAAGCAGGTTTGCCGCGAACGCGCTTCCGGTAAATTTCCGGCAGCGGGAACAATGGCAGTACTGAAATACGCCAAGGTTGCCGTCTATCGAATATGTGACGTTCTTGCAGAGACAGGATCCGTTTACCGCATGTTGAGACATGTTCAGGTCTCCAGGCTGCTGACCGTGGTCAGGTAGATGTCCACGCTACCCAATGATCGCATTACTTTCACATTTCACGGCATGGTGGCACGGGTGTGTTTCCAGGTTGAAAGGCCCAGCCACACTGGTGCGCAAGGTTGCGCGGAACCCATGCCAGGGACATACGCGCGACAGTCACCCTGTCCGCCGTTCGGAATGCCTTGACACCTGAGAGACGCTGGTTTATCACGACGTCCGCATTGACATCGCGTTTTCCCCCACTGCCAGACCGCCGCAATCGACCCGGTTCCGGGGCACGGGATCCGTCAGCGCCTCCCCGGGCGAGGCTTCGTGAGCCCATGGAGCGGGGGCGAGACGCACGACCGCCATTCTCAAGAAGTTACACTGGTGAACCGCGGCGCCGGGCAGCGCGCCTGACAACTTACCCGTGCGGTCGCGACCGCGGTTTATTCACAGGATGAAGGCACACTTATGAACCTGGGCGCTCACAGAGAAAGGCCATCTTCATGAATCCGTCCCAAGCCGCCAGAGCGGGCAACTCAGCCGCGAACTCCGACGCCGCGGGACAGACCGGGCAGGTCGCGGACGCGTCACCTGAGGCCGCCATCGAGATCAAGGGGCTGTCCAAGATCTACGAGGGCGGCTTCGAAGCGCTCAAGCCGACAGAGCTGCGGGTGCATCGCAGCGAGATCTTCGCCCTGCTCGGCCCCAACGGCGCCGGCAAGACCACATTGATCAGCATCATCTGCGGCCTGGTCAACGCCACCGGCGGCACCGCCGTGGTCGCCGGCCATGACCTGCACACGGATTACCGCGCGGCGCGTTCACGCATCGGCCTGGTGCCGCAGGAACTCAGCACGGATGCCTTCGACAGCGTCTGGGGAACATTGCGGTTCAGCCGCGGCCTGTTCGGCAAGCCGCCCAATGACGCCCTGCTCGAGCGCGTGCTGCGGGACCTCTCCCTCTGGGAAAAGCGCAACAGCCAGCTCCGCACCCTTTCAGGCGGCATGAAGCGCCGCGTCATGATCGCCAAGGCGCTGGTGCACGAACCGGAAGTCCTTTTCCTCGATGAACCGACCGCGGGCGTGGATGTGGAGTTGCGGCGGGAGATGTGGGAGCTGGTGCGCGGCCTGCGCGCTTCGGGGGTCACCATCATCCTGACCACGCATTACATCGAGGAGGCGGAGGAGATGGCGGACCGCATCGGGGTGATCCATCGCGGCGAGATCATCCTGGTGGAGGAGAAGAACGAGTTGATGCGCAAGCTGGGAAGCAAACAGCTCACATTGCAGCTTCAGCAGCCAATCGACGCAATCCCGGAGGCGCTGAAGGACTGGCCGGCCCTCGCCCTCATGGACGACGGTCACACCCTGGTCTACACGTATGATGCCCGCACCGAATCCGCTGGTGTGGCCGAACTGCTACGCGCCGTGCACGAGGCCGGTATCGTCTTCCGCGATCTGCATACCCGCCAGAGTTCGCTTGAGGACATCTTCGTGAGTCTCGTGCAGGAACCCCGCACATGAATCCCGCGCACATGAACTGGTACGGGATCGCCGCCATCTACCGCTTCGAAATGGCGCGAACGTTCCGCACTCTGCTGCAGAGCATCGTCTCGCCGGTGATCTCCACCTCGCTCTATTTCGTGGTGTTCGGCGCGGCCATCGGCGCCCGCATCACCGAGATCGACGGCGTCAGCTATGGCGCCTTCATCGTGCCGGGCCTGATCATGCTGACGCTGCTCACACAGAGCGTCACCAATGCCGCGTTCTCGATCTACTTCCCCAAGTTTACCGGCACCATCTACGAGATCCTGTCCGCGCCGATCTCGCCGCTGGAGATCGTCATCGGCTATGTCGGCGCGGCAGCCACCAAATCCACGGTGATCGGTTTCATCATCCTCATCACTGCAAGCTTCTTCGTGCCGATGCAGATCCAGCATCCTTTCTGGATGCTAGTGTTCCTGTTGCTGACGGCGGTCACCTTCAGCCTGCTCGGCTTCATCATCGGCATATGGGCCGACGGTTTCGAGAAGCTGCAATTCATCCCGCTGCTGATCATCACGCCCCTGGCTTTCCTCGGCGGCACCTTCTATGCCATCGACATGCTGCCGCCCGTCTGGCAGACGGTGACCCTGTTCAACCCCGTGCTCTACCTGATCAGCGCCTTCCGCTGGAGCTTCTATGGCATAGCCGACGTCAACGTCTTCGTCAGCTTCGGCATGATCATGCTGTTCCTGGGAGCCTGTCTGGCGACGGTGGCGTGGATCTTCCGCACCGGGTACCGGCTTCGCAGCTAGCCCGCGTATCTCACCGCCGTTCGTCGCGAGGGCGTCGAGATGCCGCTGTGACGGGGGGCACGGACCGGAAGACGGCGAAGGCGTAGCTGAGACTACGTCGAGCCGGCTGCAGGGAGTACGCCCCGACAC
>SLSJ01000096.1 GCA_007130525.1 Ectothiorhodospiraceae bacterium
ACGTAGTGTCGGCTACGCCTTCGCCGTCTTCCGGTCCGTGCCCCCCGTCACAGCGGCATCTCGACGCCCTCGCGACGAACGGCGGTGAGATATGCGGGCTGGCGCCGTGGCATTGCATGCGTGTGACAGTCGGAATGCGTCGAACGCGATGCCGGTCTGCCGTGCCCGCGGAGAAGCTGACATACTTCACCATCCCTTCCGTCGAACAGCAGGGTAGATACCACTCGAACGATGGAAGGTAGCCGCTGGTCGTGTGCGCTCGGTTGGCGATGCCGGCGGAAGCGCCAACAGGTCGCCGGGGGCAAGATGATGCCGGGAACCGGCATGGCCTGTCGGCGCTGACCGCTCACCGATCCGGACGGAGGCTGACAGTGTCGTGATTGGAGTTTTTCTTGCCGACCCGCACGTCGTATTCCGCGAAGGCCTGGCGCGATTGCTGGAGGACGAGGCGGATATGTACCTGCTCGGTCACGGCGGTGATCGAACAGCCCTGATGGAAGGTATGGATGCGCTTCGGCCTGATGTCTGCCTGCTTGAGCTGGCGATGCCGGGACGTGGCGGGCTGGAGCTGTTGCGCACGCTGTGCGGGCAATTTCCGACCACGGCGGTGGTGGTGCTGAGCGGCTGTTCGGAAGAGCGATATGCCGTGCGTTGCGTGCGCGCTGGTGCTCGTGGCTACCTCAGCAAGGCCAGTCCCGCCGCAGCCGTGTTCGACGCCGTTCGCCGTGTTTCACGGGGCAGCACGGTGCTCAACCCGGCATTGACGCATGACCTGGCGCTGGCGATGCTCACTGACGCCGGCGATGAGCCGCACAGTCTGCTGACTGACCGTGAATCGCTGGTGTTCAGCCGGCTGGTGTCCGGGTCGTCGGTAACCGATATCGCCAGGGAGCTGCGCGTATCGGTCAAGACCGTAAGCACGCAGAAGCAGCGCCTGCAGCGGAAGTTGCGATGCACTGGTGTGGCCGAACTTGTTCGTTACGCCATCGAGCACGGTCTGGCGGGGGATTACTGAGCGTGGTGGTTCGTGCATCATTCATCGGGTAAGGACGGAACGTGAACCGGAACTGCGGTCAGGAACAGATAGTCGCGCCGGACCTTCCGGGTCTGGCCGCGCGCCTGTGTGATCGTTATCGCGACATAATCGACGCTCCGCAGCGCATGCAGGAAACGTTGCTGCGCCCGCTTCCGGTGACCCTGTGGACCAACACACTGCGGCTGCGGCGCGCGGAGTTGATGGCTCTGCTCCATGAGGACGGCCTGAGGGCGAGTCCGGTGGGCTGGAACGCCGGTGGGCTGAAACTGCCTGCCGATGCCCGTCCCGGCCGCCATTGGGGGTTCCTCGCCGGGCTTTTTCGTATCCAGGAAGAGGTGTCCATGCTTCCGGTTCAGTTGCTCGACCCGCAGCCGGGCGAGCGAATACTGGATCTTTGCGCCGCTCCGGGGAACAAGACCGCGCAGATTGCCCTGGCCATGCAAAATACCGGCACAGTGGTCGCCAATGACGCCAAACGCGGCCGTATCGCCGCCATCCGACAGACCGTCAAACGGCTGGGCCTGATCAACTGCACGGTTACGGTGCGCGACGGCCAGGGCATTGACCGGCGTGCCGGCACCTTCGACCGCGTCCTGGTGGATGCGCCGTGCACCTGCGAAGGGACTTTTCGCAAGGTTCGGGTCCCCCGAATCGTGGACGCAGACACTCGAAACCGCGCGGTCCGGCTGCAGACGAACCTGCTGCGACGAGCCATCCGACTGACACGGACCGGTGGCCGTATCGTCTGCTCCACCTGTACGTTCGCGCCGGAAGAAAACGAGGGGGTGGTGGACGCCATGCTGCGCGAGCAGGGGCGGCGGCTACGGCTGTTGCCCGCACGCGTGCCGGGCTTTGACGCCGCACCCGGGGTCACCATGTGGATGGGGCGGTCGTATGATCCCCGGGTTCGTGATTGTCTGCGGGTCTGGCCACACCGGGAAGACACCGGCGGGTTCTTTGTCGCCGTGCTCGAGAAGGTCGGTGGCGAAGTCGTGGAGCGGGTGCCCGCGTTCAGTGCTTCCGAGGAGTCCCGCAACTGGTTGACCCCGTTCATCGAGCGCCTGGGCATGCCCGACGAGGTTTTCCGGGGTGTCCGCCTGGTCAGGCGCGGTAATCAGCATATCCACGCCGTTCCCGATGACCATGTGGCGCCCCGCGCCCCGGCTCCCGAGTTGCTGGGTCTGCCGGTTGTCAGGCGCAGGAGTCTCCCGCTAAAACCGACGACGGCGTCGATCGTGCTCTGGGGGCATCACGCATCCCGCAACGTGGTGACGCTCAGGGCCGATCAGGCCATGGCCTACCTGCTGCGCCAAGCCTGCGAACTGGAGCAGTCCCAACTGACGGCCTGCACCGGCCCGGGCTATGCGGTCGTGCGCCTGCGCAACCGGGTTATCGGACTTGGGCAACTGGTTTACTCGCCGGTCGGTGCCGGCGTGAAGTTGCTCAGCCTGGTCCCCAAGACCTGGGTGCGGGACGGTGTCGACGCCGTGTACGAAGCGGACTGAAAGCCTGTCGAACCCGGGTGTTGTCTAATGGGCGGCGGGACGTGCGCCGGGGGAATGAGTTACATGCCGTGGGGAAGGCAGGTCGTGCGGCGGACGTGCGCCGGGGGAATGAGTTACATGCCGTGGGGAAGGCAGGTCGTGCGGCGGACGTGCGCCTTGCACTGTTCTTCTAGCCCGCATATCTCGCCGCCGTTCGTGGCGAGGGCGTCGAGATGCCGCTGTGACGGGGGGCACGGACCGGAAGACGGCGAAGGCGTAGCCGACACTACGTCAAGCCGGCTGGAGGGAGTACGCCCCGTCACGGCGAGCAGATCGGCGTGCGTAGTGGAAGGGCGGTGAGATATGCGGGCTAGTCGTTGGGTTCATACTCCACGTCCGGCCAGTTTGCCTTGATTTCGCGTGCCTGGTCGAGGGCCGAAAAACGTTCCCAGACCAGCCCGTTGACGTCGTGTTCCACTGACAGGGTGTCGGCGGCGGGGTCTTCCCAGCCCACATGCCTCAGTTGACCACCGTTTCCCGGCATTTGCCTGATCGAGAGATTCAATTCACCGGTGCGCCAGAGTGCGTAACGGCCGGGCACCACCAGCGTGGGCCTGGCGCCAATACGGTTGGTGTAGTCGTCGATGGAGGACTCCAGATCTTCGACACAGATGGCAATATGGAATCGCCTCATCACAATTGCTCCCGCGTGGACATCCCGGTCTCTCGGCTGCTTCCTGATCCCCGTTGCAAGGCGGTTTCCGTCAATGGGGACAGCGCGTGGGGCTAAACCCCGGCCAGAGATCCTCAGGGTTTCCTCGGAGGACCCTGAATCATCTCCGCGACCGAACTCGAGTCGATGCCGGCAGTCCGGCAAGGCGCAATGCCCGTTCGGCAGTTCAGGACCCGGGGCGGTGACCGCATTCCACCACAAGGCGGAACCGGTCGTGCCCCGGGAAGGATGGCAGCGGCTCTCCCCGACAGCCGAGGCGCGGGGTATGGGCGTCGGGTTTCCACGGTCCTGCGAGACGCCCCCGGGGCTGTGGGCAAGAGGCTGTGCCAACACAGGTTTGTTCAATGAACCAGCGTTTCCTCCGGAAAGACGTTCTGCACCACTCGCGCGACCGCGTTGGTGCGGTATTTCTCCTGCTGCGAGGCGCGGTGCCGGAGCCGTGGCAACACCGCGGCCCGGCAACGCCACACCGCTATGGGGTCAATGCGGAGCCGGCCCCCGGGGCCGGGCGGTTGTCCATACCAGTGTAGGACAGGAACGAAGTTCGGGCTCAATTCGTTCGTTCAATCAGCCGGTTGCAACTCGGGCGCCGACAGGGGGCGGAGTTGTCGAACAGGGCGGGGACAGCATGTGGCAGCCTTGCGTACGGCGGCGAGGTGAGTCAGGGGTCGGGGCCAGCGCCACAGTGCCGTCCGTGGACGGCCGCCGGTCACTCACTCGCGTCGGACGTGGACGGTCACCTCCTCGCGATCATGGTAGAGGTGGCGAGCCTGAACAGTGCCGCGCGGGCCCGCTCCCGCAAGGCTGTCCCGCAGGCGCCGGAGGCATTCGCTCGCGGTTGCATAACGGCGTTTCATCGGCAGTTTGAGGTTGAAGATGGCCTGACGGCAGTCGCCTCGATGGAACCACCGGGCCATCAAATTCGTGACCCGTATCGGCTTGTCCACCATGTCGCAGACCAGCAGGTCCACCGGTCGGGGAGGCCGGTAGCGGAAGCCGTCAGCGCGGACATGCTCAACCAGGCCGCTTTCCATCAGCGCCGGCTGCATGGGGCCATTGTCCACGGCCGTGACCCGCATGCCCTTGCGCACAAGTTGCCAGGTCCAGCCTCCCGGCGCCGCGCCCAGATCAACCGCCTTGCGGCCCGGCCGAAGCAGGCGTGCCCGCTCATCCGCTGACAGGAATACGTGCAACGCTTCCTCCAGCTTGAGCGTCGAGCGGCTGGGTGCCTGCGCCGGAAGTTTGAGTCGCGGGATGCCTCCCGGCCATGGCGCCGTTCGGTGCACAGGTGTTTCCGCCAGCAGGGCGTGGTCGCCGTCGATGAAGAAGACGTGCAGTCTCCATCCGGCGCCGGGCCTGGCCGGATCCACGCCGCGTTCACGCAGTCCCCGGGCAAGGGCGCCCGAGAGTCTGCGACAAAGCGGGGACAGGCTCTTGCCGCTGTTGTTGTCGGGATGTTCGAGCAAGAGTTTGCGATACTCCTCTCTGTAGCCGCCATGCGCGTTCACCAGCGGTGCAACCCGGTCATCGCGCGGCATCGCTTCCACTTCGGCAAGTACCTGGAGCCATTGCCGCGCAAAGATCAGCTCACGCCAGTGCAGTGAACGGAAAAAAGTATCGACGGCACCGTCGGTCACTTCGAAGAGCACATGCGCCGAGCCGCTGCGCGCTCGACAGTAGCCGCTGACGCCATGCTCAGCGGCAACATGCACGATCTCCGCGGCGCAGTCGCCCTCGAAGCCTTCGCGGCAGTAGAGCAGCAGTCTGGATACTGCAAATAAGTGTCCGGCGTCTGAAGACATGGTCGGATTGTATCGGCGGGGTATTGAACTTTCCCACCCGGGCCCCGACTGAACAGGAATGGAGCGGCAATATGGGCGCCGTGCCTCAGCGGCGGTCGTGTGAATAAGGCAGGGCTTCCTTTATGCTGGGGACGGAGATCGTTGACCTGACTTATTCATTCGGGGGATAAGGATCATGGAAACTGTTCTGCTGATCGTCGGCGCGGCAATCGTCGCGTTGTTGGCCTCGGCCATCCGCGTGCTGCGCGAATACGAGCGCGGTGTCATTTTTCAGCTCGGACGATTCTGGCGGGTAAAGGGTCCTGGCCTGATCATCGTGATCCCGATCATCCAGCAGATGGTGCGTACCGATCTTCGCACCGTCGTCATGGACGTGCCCAGCCAGGACGTGATCTCCAGGGACAATGTCTCGGTGAGCGTCAACGCGGTGCTGTATTTCCGCGTCGTCGACCCGCAGCGTGCCGTGATCAACGTCGAGGATTACTACGCCGCCACCAGCCAGTTGGCGCAGACGACGCTGCGTTCGGTACTCGGTCAGCACGAGCTGGATGAAATGCTGGCCGAGCGGGACAAGCTCAATGAAGACATCCAGGGCATCCTCGACGAGCACACGGATGCCTGGGGCATCAAGGTGGCCAACGTCGAGATCAAGCACGTTGACATCGACGAGAGCATGATTCGCGCCATCGCCCAGCAGGCCGAGGCGGAGCGTAGCCGGCGTGCCAAGATCATCCACGCCGAGGGTGAAATGCAGGCGGCCCAGAAGCTGCAGGATGCCGCCAATATCCTGTCGAAGAATCCGCAGGCGATGCAGCTGCGTTATCTGCAGACGCTGACCGGAATCGCCGGCGAGCAGAACTCCACCATCGTCTTCCCGCTGCCCATGGACATGCTTGGTGCTTTCCAGGATATGATGCAGCGCGGTGGAAAGGGCGGTGGCGCCGACAAGAAGTAGTCGCGAAGTCGCCGCTACGGTTGCAGAGCCCACGTTGACGGAGGCCGAGGCCGATACCGTCGACCGCTTTCTTGACGGGCTGTGGGCGGAGCGCGGGCTGAGCCGCGAGACACTGGCGGCCTATGGTTCCGACCTGCGCCATTTCGCGCGCTGGCTGCACGGCCGGCACAGCACGTTGATGGAGGCGGGAAAGGAGCATGTGCTCGGCTATCTGGGCGAGCGTGTGGCCGCCGGCGCGCGCCCCCGCAGCACGGCGCGTCTGCTCTCCAGTCTGCGCCGTTTCTACCGCTGGCAAACCCGCGATGGCCGCATCGCGGAGGACCCGACCCGCAGCATCGATTCGCCCACGCTCGGAAAGCCGCTGCCGGCAGCCCTGAGCGAGAGCGACGTTGAGGCGCTGCTGGCGGCGCCGGATACGTCCGGGGCGCTGGGGCAGCGCGACCGGGCAATGCTTGAACTCCTGTACGCGACCGGCCTGCGGGTCTCGGAACTGGTGGGACTGCAGCTGGGGCAGCTCAATACGCGTCAGGGCGTGGTCCGGGTTCTGGGCAAGGGCAGCCGGGAGCGACTGGTGCCCATGGGCGATGAGGCGATGGACTGGCTGGAAACCTGGCTGCGCGACGGCCGTCCAACGCTCATGCGCGGCCGGCGCAACAATGCGGTATTCGTCACCGCGCGCGGGGCGGCCATGACGCGGCAGGCATTCTGGTACCGGATTCGCCAGCATGCGGTGCGCGCCGGAATTCGCAAACCCCTGTCGCCGCATACGCTGCGGCATTCCTTTGCAACCCACCTGCTCAACCACGGTGCCGACCTGCGCGTGGTACAGTTGCTGCTTGGCCACAGTGACCTGTCCACCACGCAGATCTACACGCATGTCGCGCGCCAGCGTCTTCGCGATCTCCACGCGCGGCACCACCCGCGGGGGTGAGGGATCCATCGCGGAACCAGTGGGCTGCGATCGGGGTCGGACAATCAGCAACCATGAGCGGAGCCTTCCGATGATCAACAACTTCTCTCGCGTCCTCCTCGGTATCCTGTTCCTGCTCGCAGCGGGTACGGTGGCGGGGGATGAACTGGAGGCGGACAGGCAGCGTATCGAGGAGGCGCTGAAGGCCGTCAACCCGGATATTCGCGTGGACCAGGTGCAGCCCTCGCCCGTCGAGGGCCTGTATCAGGTGGTGATTGGCGGCCAGGTCGTCTACGTGTCCGCGGACGGCCGCTACCTGCTGCAGGGGGATATGCTGGATCTGGAGCGCCGCCAGTCGGTATCCGACACCCTGCGCAGCGAGGCTCGCAGGGAACGCATCGAGGCGCACGGCAGCGAGAACATGATCATCTACGAGGCGGAGGGTGAGACGCGCCATGTGGTGACGGTGTTCACCGATATTGATTGTCCTTACTGCCGCCAGATGCATGAGCGCATCGGTGAATACACCGGTGGTGGCATCGAGGTTCGCTACATACAGATGCCGCGTGCCGGTGAAGGATCGGAGTCGTATCGCAAGGCGGTGGCCGTGTGGTGTGCATCGGATCGAAAGGCCGCCATGGACCGGGCCAAGCAGGGTGAGTCCATGGGCGGCGCCGACTGTGACAATCCGGTGGCATCCCAGCTGCAGCTGGCCCGGGATCTGGGCGTAAACGCGACCCCCACCTTCATCACCGAGCAGGGCACCATGCGTCGCGGGCTGGTCGGAGCCGAAGAACTCCTGGAAATGCTGGACGAAGAAAAACGGGGGGCTGAAGGCTGAGCTAGCCCGCATATTTCACCGCCCTTCTACTACGCAAGCCGTTCTGCTCGCTGTGACGGGGCGTACTCCCTGCAGCCGGCTCGACGTAGTGTCAGCTACGCCTTCGCCGTCTTCCGGTCCGTGCCCCCCGTCACAGCGGCATCTCGACGCCCTCGCGACGAAC
>SLSJ01000054.1 GCA_007130525.1 Ectothiorhodospiraceae bacterium
CGGCATCTCGACGCCCTCGCGACGAACGGCGCTGAGATATGCGGGCCAGGTTCAGGGTGATGGCAGTCTGCTCAACCGTGGCAATCGCAGCCTACATGGCCGCAGCCACTGCCGCTGGTATGGCCTCCGGCACAGGCGTCTCCGCAGTACAGGCGGCCACTCTTCTCGACGGCTTTCTCCGGCGCGAATACGCAGACGCAGTCCGGACAAGCGCATTTCACTCGATCGACATCGCTCATGGGGTGTCACCTTTTTCCTCGTGAATGTGTTCCACCATGTTCTGAAGCATGGTGCGCACGTGGTCGTCGCTCACCAGATACAGCACGTTCCTTCCCTGACGCTTTCCGCGTACAAGACGCGTGGCGCGCAGCAGCCGCAAATGGTGACTGATGAGGGAAGGTGAGGCGTTCAGCTGCTCGGCCATGCTGCCCACGCTCATTCCCTCGTCCATGCATGACAGAACGATGCCCAGCCGGGTCGGGTCGCCGAGCATGCGAAACATTTCGCCCAGCTCGGTCAGTTGATCGTCTGTCAGCAGATCCATGCCTGAATATTAGCAAAGATGAACACGTGTTCAAATGTTTATCGAGTGCGCTAGCCCGCATATCGCACCGCCCTTCCACTGCGCACGCCGATCTGCTCGCCGTAAAGGGGCGTACTCCCTGCAGCCGGCTCGACGTAGTGTCAGCTACGCCTTCGCCGTCTTCCGGTCCGTGTGCCCCCCGTTACAGCGGCATCTCGACGCCCTCGCGACGAACGGCGGTGAGATATGCGGGCCGGCGGGTCCGTTGTCCGGGCAGGACTGGTGGCGAACCATTCCCGCGGGTTGGCGTCCCGGCCGGGGGTAACCACCGGCATGATCGGTCTGCCGCGAGGACCGTCGCGCCCCATGGTGATACGGAGGCCCTCCGGGGACTCGCGTTTCCGAAACCGGCGCCAGTGGGACTGGTCGTACTTATGCGGGAGGCGGTCGTTGCCGTGCCGGCCAGTCGCCGCGCGACGCTCACTGCATTTGCCCTGCGGCCTGCGTCAGGCGCCGAACACGAACCGGGTACCGACGTAGGAGTCGACCAGCCTGTCCGGATACTTCGCCGCCATGATGTACGAGAAATTGGCGCCGGTGCAGTGCATGGGCATCACGTAGTCGGGATCCGTCTCCTGGACGAGAAGGTCGATCACGTCCTCCACGTAGCCCGGATCGGCGGGCGACAGGTGGAACCCACCCATGACCGCGTGCACCTTGTCGACACCGGAGGCTCGGCGGGCCTGCTTGACGGAATTGACCAGTCCGGCATGACCGCAGGAGGAGATCACCACCAGTCCCCTGTCCTTTACATGGTAGGCGGTTGCGTGCTCACCCCAGTGATGATCGAAAAGGAAGTTGCCTTCCAGTTCCT
The DNA here is from genome assembly GCA_007130525.1 of Ectothiorhodospiraceae bacterium. Taxonomy (GTDB): domain Bacteria; phylum Pseudomonadota; class Gammaproteobacteria; order Nitrococcales; family Aquisalimonadaceae; genus Methylonatrum. The sequence goes on from SLSJ01000054.1 coordinate 1,398, forward strand.
CCCCTGAAAAATGCGCTTCATGCTGGGCACCGGTGCAGCCGTTGCCGTCCATCTCGCCGATCTCCACGGTGGTGTTGGGGATCACCTTTTCCATGGTGTCGCGCTCGATCACTCCCGAGGTGAAGCCATGCCCCGCAACCACGGCGCCCGACTCCGACTTGACCACCTTCACGCCGGCTTCCTCGAGTCCCGTCCGGTCCAGTACGCCGAAGCTTCTGCGATTCTCCGGCGGACCGATCCAGCGCTTGCAGAGGGCATCGTCCCCTCCGACATAGAGCGGTACCTCAGCGGGCATGAACTCCCGGTAGGCGTCGACGAATTCCATCAGTCCGCCGAAGTGATCGGAGTGGCCGTGACTGAGTACCATGGCATCGATGCTGTTCGTGTCGACGTCCAGCACGTTCATGTTGTGCATCAGTGATTCCGGCGTCCAGGCGAAGTCCAGCATCACGCGCTTGGTTTCATTGCCGCGCTCCGACTCCAGGAATAAGGCCAGGCCGTGCTGGGCGTGGATCTGGGCATGGGCCCGTTCCACCGCCAGCGAACCACGCGTCTCGGCCGGAGCAAGCATGTCGTAATAGGCATCGACCACTGTGGTAACGACAAGCCGGTCCACCACGGGCACGTCGCTGAGGCGCGCTTGAACGGGGGAAATAAAGCGGGCGAAGGGCGCACCGAGCATCACGACGCCGCCGGCAACGACGCCCGCGCGCAGGAAGTCCCTGCGGCTCAGACCTTTTCTATGTGACATGACGAGCCTCCCCGAGGCCGTCATCATTGTCAGCCAGCGATTGCTTTTCCTGGTATGCCACCATACGGCCTCGTAAAGGCTCGTATAGACAGGCATTGGTGTGCTGTCAACGAGGCAGTGGCTTCCGGGGGGCGGCGGGCAGGTCGGGACTGCGTACAAGATGCATGGATCGGAACGGGATTGCTATCTGGGTCTTGATCTCGGTACCTCCGGGTGCCGCGTGGCGGCCATCGACGATGCTGAGCGCGTGTTGATGCAGGTGAAGATTGGCTGGCCCGCTGCCGGCACGGATCCCCTGACGCGGCCGGCGCTTTGGTGGGAGGTGGCCTGTCGGGCCCTGCGGTGCACCGCCGCGCGGCTGGATGGTTGGGTGCCAAGGGCGCTGGCGGTGGACGGTACATCCGGGACGGTGCTGCTCTGCGATGGTCACGGCGATCCGCTTACGGAAGCGCTCCCATATTACGCCTCCGGTTTCCTCGCCGAGGCGCAGTGCATCGACCGCGTGGCGCCGACTGGAAGCACTGCCCGGGGTGCAGGGTCGGCTCTCGCCCGTGCCCTTCATCTGTTGGCGCTGGTGCGGGAAGGGCAGGGCGTGCGGGTGGTGAATCAGTCTGACTGGCTGGCGGCGAAACTGTGTGGTCGGATTGCCTGTGATGCCAATAATGCACTCAAGCTTGGTTATGAGCCGGTGTCGGGTCACTGGCCCGACTGGATGGACGCACTCGCTCTGCCGGACGCGTTTCTTCCGGAGGTGGTCGGTCCGGGTACCGCGCTCGCCTCCATTCTGCCGGATCGCGCCGCTGCCCTGGGTCTCCCCGCGGACCTGCTCGTGGTTGCCGGCACCACCGACAGCGTCGCCGGTGTGCTGGCCGCCGGCGTATCGGCGCCGGCCACCGCGGTCACCGCACTCGGTAGCACCCTGGTACTCAAGCTGATCACAGAGGAGCCCGTGTTTGCGCCGCAGTATGGTGTCTACAGCCATCGGCTCGGAAACGCCTGGCTGGCAGGCGGAGCATCCAATTCCGGCGGTGCCGTACTGGCGCAGTACTTCACGGTTGAGGAACTGGAACAACTGTCGCCGCTGCTTGATCCCGAGAACGATACCGGGCTGGACTACTATCCCTTGCCCCGGCGTGGGGAGCGCTTCCCGCAGGCGAACCCGAATCTGTTGCCGCGACTGGAGCCCAGACCCTCGCAACCGCACCGCTTCCTTCAGGGCATGCTGGAGGGCATTGCCCGCATCGAGGCTGACGGTTACCGACGGCTGCAGACGCTTGGAGCGCCCTATCCGGTGCGCGTGGTGAGCGCTGGCGGCGGAGCCGCCAATCGAGCCTGGAGCCGCATTCGGGAAAGATACCTGGGTGTGCCGGTGTCCGTCGCCCAACACCAGGAGGCCTGCGTCGGTACGGCCCGGCTGGCACGCGCCGGTGCCGGCGGACACGGGCTGAGTTCAGGACGCACTGAGAGTTGACCGTCCGGCTGAAATGGCCGGACTGGAGATCCAGTCCGCGCAGGCCGTCTCGCAGGCAAGTGCCGGCGATGCGCCGGCCGCCGTCAGGATTGCGTTTCCTCGGGTGGCAGGCGAGCCTCTCCCCGGGGCGGCCGCGGCGAATTCTCCTGCACGCGTTTTGTCGGTTGGCGACCCTCGAACAGCTCCGGAGGAAGCGCAGGTACGCGTCCCCGGGGTGGTTGCGGGCCCGGCCAATCCGCCGGGAGGCGCAGGTAACGTATGCTTGACCGGGGCGGCTGGCGTGCTGGCCCGGGAACGGGCCGGTTTCGCCATTGCCGTGTGATTTTGGCGGAGTTTCCTTACACTGTGCCCCCCGAGGCGATTTCATCGGACCATACACGCATGCACTGCCTGGCAGACACTTCCGCACTGGTGCTGTTTTCCGGCGGACAGGATTCGGCCACTTGCCTGGCCTGGGCGCTTGAGCGCTTTGAGCGTGTCGAGACGGTGGGCTTCGATTACGGCCAACGGCATCGCGTGGAACTCGATGTTCGCCGTGGTCTGCTGGATTCACTGAGTAAGACCTTCCCGGTCTGGGCCCAACGTCTGGCGGAGGACAGGGTGCTGGATGCTGGCGCCTTGGCCGCTATCGGCGACACCGCCATGACCGAGATCGTCGCCATTGAAACCGGCGACCACGGGCTGCCCACGACGTTTGTTCCCGGTCGCAACCTGCTGTTTCTCACGCTGGCGGCGGCGCTCGCCTACCGCAGGGGCATACGCCACCTGGTCACCGGCGTGTGTGAAACGGACTTCTCCGGTTATCCGGATTGTCGTGATGACACCATCAAGGCACTGCAGGTGACGCTGAATCTGGGTATGGACGCCCGTTTCGTGATTCATACGCCACTGATGTGGCTGGACAAGGCCGATACCTGGGCGCTGGCCGACAGGTTGGGGGGTGACCGGCTCACCGGACTGATCAGGGAGCAGAGCCACAGCTGCTATCTGGGCGACCGCGAAATTCGGCATGAATGGGGTTATGGGTGCGGCACGTGCCCGGCCTGCGAACTGCGTGCCGAGGGCTGGCGGCGCTGGCAGGGTGAATTGTCGTGACCTATACGGTTCATGATCTTTTTCACACGCTTCAGGGCGAGGGTGCGCAGGCCGGGCGGTCGGCCGTATTCCTGCGTTTTGCCGGCTGCAATCTGTGGAGCGGGCGAGAGGCGGATCGGGCCACCGCGATATGCCGGTTCTGCGATACGGAATTCGTCGGCGGCGCGAAGTACGCCACGGCGGAGGCGCTGGCGAATGCGGCCCGGCTGTGCTGGGACCAGGCCGTGAACGTGCCCGGGGTGCGCCCCTACATCGTGAGTACGGGCGGTGAGCCGCTGCTGCAGCTCGACACGCCGCTTATCGATGCTCTCCATGAGCAAGGCTTCGAGATCGCGGTGGAAACCAATGGTACGATGCCCGTCCCGCCCGGCATCGACTGGGTTTGCGTCAGTCCGAAAGCGGGCGCCCCGCTGGAGCAGACATCCGGCCATGAACTCAAGGTTGTCTGGCCGCAGCAAGGCCTGGACCTGGAGGAGCTTGCCGAACTCGATTTCCAGAGGTTTCTGCTGCAACCCATGGACGGGCACCCCGGCGCTACGGAACTGTGTGTTGACTGGTGCCGCGCACATCCGCCCTGGCGTCTGTCCCTCCAAACCCACAAGATTCTGGGCATTCCATGAGCAGCTTTTTCCGCATGAGCCGACGCATCGCCATCGATGCCGGACACCGCATAATGTCGCACGGTTCCAAGTGCCGGCATTTGCATGGGCATCGCTACGAAATCGAGGCATGGTGCGTATCTTCGCGTCTGCACGAGCAGGGCGAGCAGGCGGGCATGGTGCTGGACTTCGGATTTCTCAAGGAAGAAATGCTTGCCGTTATCGACGCGCCCTGTGATCACGGCTTCATTGCCCACGCAGGGGATGTGGAACTGTTAACCATGTTCTGTCCCGAGACCGTGGATACGCAGGCCTGGATCGGCAAGCGGCTGGAAGAGGTGGAACGGCGGGGTTATTGCCTGACGGTCGATACCCGCATGGGAACCAAGCTGTATGTGCTGAACGAACCGCCGACCGCGGAAGGGCTGGCAAAGCACTGGTTCCGCCGGCTTGCTCCCCGCGTGCGGGAACTGAGCCTGGGGATCGCGCGCCTGGAACGGGTGCGCGTCTGGGAAACCCCCAACTGCTGGGCCGAGCACGAGGAGACGGAGTAGGGTCAGTCCGGGGATAGCGGATACTCAGTCTTCAGGAACTCGATCAAGTCTGCGACCTGTCGATTGTCCAGTGGTTTCGGTTCGGTTCCGGGCGACAGGTCCTGGAAGCGTGCAAGCAGCGTACGGGGCCAGTCGCCACGCCCGGCCTTGAGGTCGTCCAGTGTGCCCCACCAGCGCACAGCGAAATGCGGCGTGGCCAGTTCGTTGAACAGGGAACGCAGTGATTCGTCGGGGCCGGTGACATCGACGGCGGTAATCACGTCCTGGACCCGGGCCTTGAAGGCGATGAGTTCGCTCATCTCCAGTCCCCAACGCCGCGGCTCCACGCGCATCAGGAACTGCGCCATTTCCGGGTGCCCGCGAAACCATTGCAGCGCGCATGCCGATCCTTCGGGCCGGGCGCCCGCGGTCAGCAGGCCCGTACGGTATCTCCGTGGGTCGCGCTTCGCAATGAGCCTGCTGGCGTCAACGATGTCCCGGCCTTCCCAGTCGAACATGAGATTCCCGAAGTAGATGATCTGCAACCACGGCTAGCCCGCATATCTCTCCGCCCTTCTACTATGCACGCCGATCTGTTCGCTGTGTCGGGGTGTACTCCCTCCAGCCGGCTCGACGTAGTGTCAGCTACGCCTTCGCCGTCTTCCGCTCCGTGCCCCCCGACACAGCGGCATCCCGGCGCCCTCGCGACGAACGGCGGTGAGATATGCGGGCTAGGGATGATATCAGCCGTGGCGCGGGGTATTCTTTCCCGCCGGCGACGGTAGTGGGACACTATGTCCAAGGGGAGGGCGGCAACGCCATGACCAGTAAGCGCATTTACCGGGTGATCTTCTTCAGTCAGGGGCAGGTCTATGAGATCTATGCCCACAAGGTCGGCCAGGGCGACATGATGGGGTTCGTGGAAGTGGAGAAGCTGAGCTTTGGCGAGCGCAGCGAAGTGCTGGTTGATCCGTCCGAAGAGCGACTCAAGTCAGAGTTCGAGGGCGTGGAGCGGACCTACATTCCCATGCATGCGGTCATCCGTATAGATGAAGTCGAGAAGCTCGGGGCCGCGAGGATCACCGAGGCGACGGGTAACGTGACGCCATTCCCGCTGCCCGGATACAACAACCCGGGCAGCGGGAAACGCTGAAAACCGCGCGGGGCGCCGGATTGCACCGCTTCGTGTTCTGGTTTAACCTCTGTGCCCCTCGACAGATGGCGGCATGTCGATGGCAGTTCCGGAGAGGTGTCCGAGCGGTCGAAGGAGCACGCCTGGAAAGTGTGTGTACGGTAACCCCGTACCGTGGGTTCGAATCCCACCCTCTCCGCCATATCCAAGAGAAGGGGCCCCGCAAGGGCCCCTTTTTGTTGGATACAAGCCTATGATTCGAAGCCACGGAATTGAACAAGTGGTGTTCGAACTCCCTGTTGTCACCCCTGCTTCGGTCCACAAGGCGCTTCCGCAACCAGGGGTGTGGCTGCGTTCCCCACAGTTCCTCGCCATGGCCCGTGGTGTCCTCAGAACGCGCTTCCAAGTGGTTCCCCCGGAGGCTATGCTTTCATGTGCGCTGGCTCAGAAGAACCCGACAAGGCGCGTCACCGAACAGACCGACAGAGTCCGCGGTGAGGTGTCAGCCACCATGCGAAGGAGGAGACGCAATGCTTAAGGCACTCAAGCTCGAGCCGGAAAAGTGTACCGGCTGTCTGCAGTGCGAGATGGCCTGTTCCTACGAGAACACCGGTGCATTCAATCCCGCCAAGTCCCGTATCAAGGTGTTCAGCTTTCACGACGAAGGTCGCTTTGCTCCGTACACGTGTACCCAGTGCGAGGAAGCCTGGTGCATGCACGCCTGTCCGGTGGAAGCGATCGTTGTGGATATGGCCACCAACGCCAAGAACGTCCTCGAGGATGTCTGTGTCGGCTGCAAGGTCTGCACCATTGCATGCCCGTTCGGTACCGTCAATTACGAACAGGATTCCGGCAAGGTGATCAAGTGCGACCTCTGCGGGGGCGATCCCTGGTGCGCCAAGGCATGCCCGACGGGTGCTATCACCTACGTCGATGCCAACGA
>SLSJ01000270.1 GCA_007130525.1 Ectothiorhodospiraceae bacterium
CCCCGCGCCAGCACCCCGGCGAATACGTTCTGCCTGGCCCGCATATCTCACCGCCGTTCGTCGCGAGGGCGTCGAGATGCCGCTGGGACGGGGGGCGCGGACCGGAAGACGGCGAAGCCGAGCTGACACTACGTCGAGCCGGCTGCAGGGAGTACGCCCCTTTACGGCGAGCAGATCGGCGTGCGCAGCGGAAGGGCGGTGAGAGATGCAGGCCAGTGTCCTCAAACGATCAAATAGATGACCTCGCTCTCCCACTCCCTCGCCTGATCCACCCGAGTCCGAGAGGCTCCTCCTGGCTGAATCAGTCGGCTCTCGACACCAGCAGAGCCGTATCCAGCAGTTCCGATGCACGCGCTGCGTTCCATTCCGGCTGAAAGCCGAGATGGCCGAGCAGCGGAGCGTGCAATCGCGCGGCAAGCGTCGTGACCTGTCGTTCCGCCCATGGCTCATTGGCGACGATACCGTTGGCAACCCAGCCCACCAGATGCAGCCCGTCGGCGCGAATGGCCTCGGCTGTCAGCAAGGCGTGGTTGATGCAGCCAAGGCGGATCCCTGCCACGAGCACTACCGGATAAGCGAGCCGGCGCGCCAGATCGGGGAAGCCGCAATCCGGCCCCAGGGGCACTCGCCAGCCCCCGGCACCCTCCACCAGCAACCAGTCCGTTTCCTGCTCCAGAGCGCGCACGTGAGCAACCAGCTCATCCACCGAAATCACCACACCGGCATCCTCGGCGGCAAGATGGGGTGCGACGGCCGCTTGCAACGCTATCGGATTGACCTGCGCATAGGACAGTGGAACAGTGCCCGCCGCCTGCAGGATCAGCGCGTCCTCGTTACGCAAACCATTGGCGGTGACCCGGCAGCCTGCGGCCACGGGTTTCACCCCGATGGCGCGCTCGCCGCGGGCAGCCAGCGCAAGCAGCAGCGCCTCCCCCACGCGGGTCTTCCCCACGCCGGTATCCGTGCCGGTAATGAACAGGCCTCGCATCAGCCGCGCCTCAACGATCTGCGCATGTCGTCCGCGGACACCACCACCGTGCCCCCTGCCCGGCGCTGCTGCGGCAGCATGTCCGTTGCCCATGCATGACCATACACAACCTCCCAGGTGGCCGGCAGCCGGCCGTCGGCATCGGCGAAACGGGCATAAGCCTGCTCCAGCCGGCCGTAGCCCCGCCTTCCAAGCAAACCTCGTCGCCTGCTCTCCAGCACCGTATTCGCACCGGTTGCCCGAAGATCGGCAATCACCGCCCGGACCGAGGGATAGGTCAGCGTGAAAGGCTCCATGTCCATGACCGGATCGGCAAAGCGGGTGCGCACCAGGGCATCACCGAGATCGTGCATATCGGCAAAGCTGTTGACATGCCTGGCGTCGTCCACTGCCGCCCAGCTCGCCCGCAATTCGCGCAGCGTGTCCGGACCAACGGTGGAAAACAGCAGCAGCCCGCCCGGTCGCAGCACGCGCTGAAACTCGCGGAACAACGCGTCCGCGTCACCACACCACTGGATGGTCATGTTCGAGAACAGCAGATCGACACTGGCATCGGCCAGCGGAATGGCGGCGGCATCGGCCTGAATGCATGGAAGAGGCCGCAGCCAGGTTCCCTGCCCTCGCGCTCGCCGGAGCATGGCCGCCGCCACATCCAGCGCGATCACCCGCGCCTTGCGGTAGCGCCGCCGAAGATCCCCGGCCTGGAGGCCGGTGCCCGCGCCCACATCCAGCACCATCCGTGGCTCGAGGCGGATCAGGTCCAGCCTGCCCAGCAGGCGCCTGCCCACCTCCTGCTGCAGAACCGCGGCATGGTCGTAGGTGGACGCGGCGGCATCGAAGGCACGGCGCACTTCGTGACCTGGTGGACGGGAGATCTCGGTCATGGCTCCGGTGTGGTATCCGCTCGCTCGCAAGTTATGTTGTTCCGGGCATGCCTGCCGCCTCCCTGGAGCAGGGGGCGGATATCATCCAGCGCGGCCAGCAGACGGTCCACCTGAGTCTGTTCATGAGCCGCGGACAGCGTTATGCGCAGGCGTGCCGTGCCGGCCGGGACCGTTGGCGGACGAATCGCGGTCACCAATATGCCCCGTTCCTCCAGCGCGGCGCTGGCGCGAAGCGCATCCGCGGATTCTCCCACCAGCAGCGGCTGTATGGGTGTACTCGAAGGCATAAGGCGTAATCCCAGCTTGTCGGCGCCAAGGCGGAAGCGCCGGATCAGATCGATCAGGTGCTGCCGGCGCCAGTCATCCGCGCGCACGCGTTCCAGGCTGGTCAGCGTTGCCGCCGCCAGCGCCGGTGGCGGCGCCGTCGTGTAGATATGGGAGCGCGCCCGCTGTTGCAGCAGTTCGATCCAGTCATCGGGGCCTGCCACGAATGCTCCGAAGGTACCAAACGCCTTGCCCAGCGTTCCCACCAGCAGTGGCACATCATCCTGACCGAGGCCCGCCTGATCCAGCACTCCGCGGCCTTCCCGGCCGAGCACGCCCAGCCCGTGGGCGTCATCCACCAGCACCGCGGCACCATGGCGCCGCGCCAGGGTGCCGATCTCGGCCACGGGAGCCAGGTCCCCGTCCATGCTGAAAACGCCGTCGGTTGCCACCAGATGGCGCCGGGCCGGGCGCTGGAGCGCTGCCCCGAGCGCCGCCATATCGGCGTGTGGATACCGGCGCATGCGCCCCCGGGCGAGCAACCCGCCATCCAGCAGCGAGGCATGATTGAGCCTGTCCTCGTGCACCACGTCGCCCGACCCGACCAGTGTGCTGATCACGCCCTGGTTGGCCATGTAGCCAGTGGAAAAGAGCAGCACGCGGTCCCGCCGCAACCAGTCTGCCAGCGCCCCGGCGAGTTCGTCGTGTACGGGCCGGTGACCACTCACCAGGTGGGACGCGCCGCTGCCCACACCGTAGCTGCGCGCACCGGCAAGGAACGCGGACGTCACTTCCGGATCATCGGCCAGGCCCAGGTAGTCGTTGCTGCAGAAAATCAGGACCCGCCGCCCGTCCAGGCGCCCCTCGACCCCATGTACGTGGCTCAGCGCGCGAACGCGACGTTCCAGATCGCTGCTGCGCAGGTCGTCAAGTTCGGCGCGGATGTTCCACACGGCTCATGCCACGGTGGCGCGGCCGGGATCCGCGCCCGCGCACCGGGGCTCCTCGAAGCGCAGGCCAAGCCGGCGGAAAAGCTCACGGTCGTTGTCCACGTCCGGGTTACCCGTGGTAAGCAGCCTTTCGCCATAGAAGATGCTGTTGGCGCCGGCCAGAAAGCACAAGGCCTGGGTCTCGTCCGACATTTCCGCGCGCCCCGCGGAAAGCCGCACGTGGGAACGCGGCATGAGAATGCGCGCCACGGCGATGGTGCGCACGAAATCAATGGGTTCCACCGGCTCAGCGCCATCGAGAGGGGTCCCCGGCACCTGCACGAGCTGATTGATGGGGACGCTCTGGGGATGCTCGGGCAGGTTGGCCAGGGTGCGCAACAGGGAGGCCCGGTCCGTGGTGCTCTCGCCCATGCCCAGGATGCCGCCGCAACAGACGTTCATGCCGGCCTTTCGCACCCGCTCCAGCGTATCCAGGCGATCCTGGTAGGTGCGGGTGGTGATGACCTCGCCGTAGAACTCCTCGGAGGTATCGAGATTGTGATTGTAATAATCGAGCCCCGCCTCGCGCAGGGTCCTGGTCTGCTCGTCATCGAGCATCCCGAGGGTCGCGCAGGTTTCCAGACCCATGGCCTTGACGTCGCGGATCATCTCCGCAACCCGGACCAGATCCCTGCCACGGGGACTCCGCCAGGCTGCGCCCATACAGAAGCGGGTGGCGCCCGCATCCCTGGCAGTGCGCGCCGCCTCCAGCACCCGCTCCTTTTCCATGAGAGGCTCGCGTTCGAGGCCGGTATCGTAGCGAACGCTCTGCGGACAGTACTTGCAGTCCTCGGGGCAGGCGCCGGTCTTGATCGAGAGCAGCGTGCTCACCTGGACGGCGTTGGCGTCGTGATAGCGGCGATGCACGGTCTGCGCCTGGAACAGCAGATCACTGAACGGAAGCCCGAACAGCGCCCGCACCTCGTCCATGGTCCAGTCGTGACGTACGTCGGTCCCTGATGGATCGGACATGCTCAAGCTCCGCAGCTGTGGTTGAATTGCCACTTAAGGAGACGCTGAAGTATTGCCATGGATGGTAAAGGCCACACGTGGCCTGTCAACCGGAATGACGGAATATGGTTTACGAGTCGGTGGAGCGGCTGCTCACGCTGCTTTTCCCTCCCGCATGCTGCGCGTGCGGGGATGCCGGCCTGGGGCGTTACGACATCTGCGCCCCCTGCTACAGGGAACTCCCGCGACTGCGCCTCGCCTGCGAGATATGCGCCGAACCACTGCCGGCACCCGCGAGTTACTGCGGCCGCTGCCTGGCGCGACCGCCGCGCTTCCATCGCGTGCGCACCCCCTACCTGTACGCAGCGCCGGTGGATGGCCTGGTTCTGGGACTCAAGTTCAACGGCAGGCTCGCCCGCGGCCGGCTGCTGGGCGAACTCCTTGCACGCCACCTGCTGGCAACCGGAGCCAGCGCTGATCTCCTGCTGCCGGTGCCCCTGCATCTCAGCCGCCTGCGGGAGCGCGGCTTCAACCAGGCCATGGAGCTCGCCCGTCCGGTGGCGCAACGACTCGGGATTCCGCTGTCGGCGGGCACCTTGCGCCGCGTACGGCGCACGGCCACCCAGAGCGAGCTGCCCTTTCGCCAACGCGGCGGCAATGTGCGCAACGCCTTTTCCGTCCGGGGCCGGCTGGACGACCTGAGGATTGCGGTGGTTGACGACGTGGTCACCACCGGCAATACCGCCGATGCCGTGGCGAGGGCGCTGCGTGCGGCGGGTGCCGCCCGGGTGGAAATCTGGGCGCCGGCGCGCGCCGGACGGCTTGTGGCGGGCGCTCCGGGACATCGCTTCCCGGCGGAAACGTGACTACGACCAGGCAGCGCCATACGCGGGACGACACCGCCAGGGTGCAATATCGCGTCGAGCGCGATGGCGCGGAATGAAGGGCGTCCCGCCACGCATGCCCCAAGAGCCTGGAGTGTGCGGCAGCCCACAGATTGGGGCGGCCAAGCTTGACCGGCTGCCGGGACCATGGCTGTGATAAACGGCACTCCGGGTCTGTCGCGACTCACACCACAAGGACATCCGAAGGGCTCATGACAGCAGAGGAAATCTATCTGAGCAGTGACGAGGCCATGGCGCCGGACGACGCGTCCTTCGCCAAACGGTCTGTCATCGCCAGCCTCGAACAACAGCACCGGCACGTGCCCGGACACCAGCGTTTTGACATCGTCGAAGGCAATGTCCTGAGGATCGAGCGGCGTCGCCGGGGCGGCCCCACGACCCATTACTTCGATCTCGGCTTCATCGATCCGACACCCCGGAGCGAGGCATACCTGCCGACCTGGTGCATGATCGCCGCGCTTGCCTCCGCCCTCCTTTTTGCAATGTTGCTCTGGCTGGACGGTTTCGGATTGACCCGAACCACATCACAGTTCGCCGCCTCTCTCGCCGCCGTCGCCGCAATCGGCGTGGGTGCCGGGCTGCTCGCCTGGCTGCGGTACCGGCGGCGAATCATCTTCGTCACCCGGCATGGACAGGTGCCGGTAGTAAGGCTGGTGGACAATTGTCCGACACCCGCCGATGTCCGGGCCTTTACCGGCAGCATCCGGAGTGCCGGCCAGAAGGCTGCGACAAGGCTTCCCGGGAAAAAGCAGGTACTGCTGGTCGAGGAACTCAAGGAACATCGACGTCTTGCCCAGGCCGGAGTCATTGCACCCGACGTGTACGAAGCCGCGAAGAAGCGCATCCTGTCCTGCCACTGACACTTCTCCGGCAACGCTGATGGAACCTTCTGGCGGGCGCCTGCGTGTAGCCATCATATGACCGCCGTCATCAAGCTTTGGAAGAACCTGCGCGCCGGCGCCGCCTTCGAGCGCTGCGTGCGTCCGCATGTGCCGCGGCTGCACCGGCTGGCATGGCGGCTCACGGGTTCGGCGGCGGACGCCGACGACCTGTTGCAGGAAACCCTCCTTCGCGCTTATCCGAAGCGCGCCGAAGTGGTGGACCTTGACGCGCCCGGGCCCTGGCTTGCCCGGGTCCTGCATAACGCCTGGGTCGACCGCTGGCGGCGCAAGGGCGTCATGCGGCACTCCGAATCGCTGGACGACCCGGATGTAGAGCCAACAGAGGCGTCCACCAGCGACGAGCCGTTGCTGGTGGCGGTGGAAACCGCAGTCCTGGACCGGGCGATCCGGGCCCTCCCGGAACACCACCAGGTCGTGATCCTCATGCACGACGGCGAGGGCTACACGCTGCAGGAGATCAGCCGGATCCTGGACGTGCCGGTCGGCACGCTGAAATCGCGCCTGCACCGTGCGCGGGAGGCGCTGCGCGAGCGGATGCGCAATGGAACCCTTTCCTCCCGGGCTGCGTGTTAACGGATATGAACTGCACAAAGGTACGGGAAACAATCGACGATCTGCACGCCGGACGCCTGGATCAGGATGCGGCCCGGGCGGTGCGGGTGCATCTGGACGGATGCCCGGCCTGCCGCGCCTACGAAACGGACGTGGATCTGATCCGGCATCGACTCTCGGGCGTGGCCACGCCGCCGGTTCCGGGCACACTCACGGAACAGACATTCGCGCGCCTGCGCCGCCGTGGCCGCGCGCCCCTGGCAGCGGCAGCCTCCGTGATGCTTGCGGTTTCGGTGCTCGCGGGTGTCCTGGTCAGCCAGTTGACACCGCCGGATCAGCCGGAGGTGGCGAACCGGGCGCCGGCGATCGAGGAACGCACCGTGCGGCTGGCGGTGAATGCGCCGCGCGCCCTGGAGTCCGTGCGTTTCCGCATCGACCTGCCGGACGCGGTCGAGATTCAGGGGCATCCCAGCAGCCGGACACTGGAATGGACCGACTCCCTGGCCGCCGGCCGCAACCGGCTCGACATCCCGCTGCTGATCAGCGGTGAGCCACGGGGCGAGTTGGTGGCACGGGTGGAGTACGAGGGGCGCACGCGGGAACTGCCCATCTCCCTCGCCTCGGCCGGCAATCCGAACGGCGGCCGGTAGCCCCGCACGAACGCGACGGAGGTGAACAACCATGACCTGCTCCGAACCGGCACGGGACATACGGGCAACACCCGGTGTATGTGGCAAGGCAACAGGGTGACAACCACCCCTTGATGGATGGAAACTTGATGGAGGTACATATCATGAAGAACTGGATGACGCTGTTGGCGGCGGGCGTTTTCGCCCTGAGCGTGTCCTTCGCGGCCACCGCGGAGGAAAACGATGTCGAACTCGACCTGCTCGATGAAGGCGAGATTGAAGACGACATGGTGAATCGCCTGGAACTTCCGGAAAGCGCCAGTGACCAGGGCCGCGAAAGCTCCCGGCACGGCCTGGATACCGCGACGGAAGCACGCGAGCGGGGCCGCGAGTTCGGTCAGGAGCGCGCAGCGGAGGCTCGTGAGCGCGGCCAGGCCGCCCAGGACGCCGCCCGTGACGGTCGTGACGCCGCCCGCGAGCGCCGCGGCCCGCCTCAGGGCGAATAAGGCTGGGCACGTCAAGCCGGCGAATTTCGCCGGCGATAGCCGAGCGACAGAATGAAAGTGGGTGACGGCATCCGTCCGTCACCCACTTTTCAGTGTTCGATTGAGGAGAAACTCACCCCATGGGTCCACCCCGACTCTTGCTTCTTTCCGTTACCCTCCTGCTCTTGCTCCCGGTTTTGCCCGCCGTCGCTGAATCCGACGCTTCCGAGCTGTTTCTTGAAGGCGTGGCAGCCGGCCGCGCCGGCGATCACGAACAGGCCGTGCACCATTTCGAGGCGGCGCGCGACGCCGGGCTGGACACCCCGCAACTGCATTACAACCTTGGCGTGAGTTATCGCCGGATCGGCGA
>SLSJ01000251.1 GCA_007130525.1 Ectothiorhodospiraceae bacterium
ATCGCTCTGCAGAAACAGGGCAAACTGGAAGACGCGGTGGCCTGCTACCAGGAGGCGGTATCCAGGGAACCCGGCTTCGCCGAAGCCCATGGCAACCTCGGCACGGCCCTGCAGCAGCAAGGGGAATTCGACAGGGCCATTTCCCACTACGGCAAGTCGCTTGCCATCCGCAAGGATGCAAGGACCTTTTTCAATCTCGCCACGGCGCAACGCAACCACGGTCTGCTCGAGGAGGCGGTGGAGAACTTCCGCCAGGCCCTCGCGCTCGACTCCCACTATGCCGAGGCACTGAGCAATCTCGGCGACGTGCTCTGGCACCAGGGAAAGGTCGAAGAGGCAGCCGCCCATTTTCGACAGGCCCTGGACATCGACCCGACCAACCGTCTCGCGAACTATAACCTCGCCCTCTTTCTCTACGACAACGACCGGCTGGAGGAGGCGATCCCGCATTTCAGGGCATCCCGGCTCAACGACTGGCGGGAACGCAGCCTTTACTGTCTGTACAAGAGTGAGCAGTACGACAGGTTCCGGGAGGGCCTTGACGAGGCGCTACAGTACAACAGCCGATCGCCACTCCTGGCCACGCTGTCGTCGCACTATGCCCTCAATTTCGGGCTGCCCGATCCCTGCAACTTCTGCAGGAACCCACTGGACTTCGTCTACCACGGGAAAATCCCGGAACTGGCGGAACCCCACAGCCCGCTGCGCAAGGCCTTGCTCGAGGACATCCGGCACAGGGAGATTGCCGAGCGGGGACAAAGCCGCCTGCACCACGGGATCCAGTCGGCCGGCAACCTGTTCAAACGACCGGAGGCCTCCTTCCGGCAACTTGCCGCGCTGCTCGAACGGACCATCCGCGAGTATTTCCGGCTCCACGCCGATGCCGATTGCGAGTTCATCCGGCAGTTCCCCGAACGCATCGAATTCGGCAGTTCCTGGTACGTGAAGATGCGTCAGGGAGGCTATCTGGATTCCCACATACACGAGGATGGCTGGATCAGCGGTTCGGTCTATCTCGCCATCCCGGACAGGGTGTCAAGCGCGCAGGAAGGCTGCATCGAGCTCAGCATGCATGGCGACCGGTATCCGCGGAAACACGACGATTTCCCGACCAAGGTGGTACCGCTGGAAGTGGGCGATGTGTGCTTCTTTCCGTCGTCGGTCTTTCACCGCACCATTCCCTTCCAGGCAGACGACGAGCGGATCTGTATTGCCTTCGACGTCAAACCGTCGTGATGACCCTAGCCCGCATATCTCACCGCCGTTCGTCGCGAGGGCGTCGAGAAACGCGGGCTCGTCGACAATGCAACCTCCTACACCGAAGTGTGCGACACGACCTCCTGGACCAGTCCGGCATCCGCAATCCGTGCGGTCATGAAAATCGGTCAACTTTCCGACCATCAACGCAATCACACCGCCTCTGTAAGAATACGTATGCCGGAGAATGTCCGCTCTTCTCCCAGAAGATCTGCCAGGCTGGCTTTGTTGAGTTCCGTCAGGAATGCCCGTTGCCCACGATTGAAAACGCTTTTCAGAGCACAACGCCCGGTAAGCGGGCAAGGCTGACGGTTACAGTTGACGATCGCCATGGAGCCCTCCATCACCTGGACGACATCGCCCACGCGAATGGAGGCAGGATCACGGCCGAGCACCAGACCGCCTGCGCGCCCCT
Organism: Ectothiorhodospiraceae bacterium; assembly: GCA_007130525.1. Taxonomy (GTDB): domain Bacteria; phylum Pseudomonadota; class Gammaproteobacteria; order Nitrococcales; family Aquisalimonadaceae; genus Methylonatrum. The sequence continues at coordinate 1,673 of SLSJ01000251.1, forward strand.
TGGCGGTAGACAGGAAACCTTCCTGGGCCAGCTTGTGAACGACCTTGCGCAGGTGCTCCTTGGATATACCGTAGGCTTCGGAGATTTCCCTCAGAGTCACACGCCGGCCAGGGTTGGCGCCGGCGTACATCAGCACCCTGAAGGCATAGTCAGTGTGGTAGGTCAGTTCCATGGTTATGGCCGGAGTTCATATTCAATCAGATAAGATGTGTCCAGCATACACTGATGTCGCTGGCCCGTGCGCAGACAGGCGGGGAGTTCGCCTGTCTGCGCCGGTAACAACTACCTTGAGGTGCCGCTGTACTCAAATGTCACCGCCGGCCTGGTTTCCGGAAGTTCCTCCCCGACCCGAGCACTCGCCCGCCAGGCCCGATACACCGCCAGCATCAGGATCACGGCACCGGCGGCAAACACGACGTCCCCGGGCACCCGCAGCCAGACCAGCGCTTCCATGACCGGTCCGCGAACGATCTCCTCGGAGCGGGCATACCAGAATCCGGTCGTAATGCTGTGATAGGCCTGGTAGATGCCGGCCGGCAGCAGCGACATGAACACCATCATTCCGAGCCCCACATTAAGCATCCAGAATGCCGGCAGCATCAGCCGATCGCTCCAGCGGATGCTTCTGTCAGCGCTCTGGAGGCAAAATAGCAGCAAACCGATACCAAGCATGCCGTAGACACCGAAGAGTGCACCGTGCGCATGGGCGGCCGTGGTGTTCAGGGCTTGCAGGAAGTACAGCGAGATCGGTGGATTGATCAGGAAGCCGAGCAGGCCCGCGCCCACCAGGTTCCAGAAGGCCACGGCCACGAAGCAGTACACGGGCCACTTGTACCGTTCCATCCAGTCGGATCGCTTGCTGAGGTGGTAGTTTTCATAGGCCTCATAACCGATCAGCACCAGCGGTACGACCTCGAGCGCTGAGAACATCGCACCGATCGCGAGCACGCTCGTGGGTGTCCCGGAGAAATAAAGGTGATGCAGCGTTCCGAGAATGCCGCCGAACAGGAAAATCACCGTGGCCAGGAGCACCGCGGCGGCGGCCAGCTTCGCCCGTATCAGGCCCAGACGGGTAAAGATCAGTGCAATGACCGCCGTGGCAAACACCTCGAAAAATCCCTCCACCCACAGATGGACTATCCACCAACGCCAGTAGGTGACCAGAGTCAGGTGCGTGTGCTTGCCCCAGAAGAACGCAGCGGCGTAAAGCAGACCGATTGCCACCGTGGACAGGAACAGCAACACCAGTAACGGCTGGCGCTGGCTACGTTCGCGCAGGGCTGGCCACAGGGATCTCCCCACCAGCACCAGCCAGAACACCAGCCCGATGAAAAGTAGAATCTGCCAGAATCGGCCAAGATCCACGTACTCCCATCCCTGGTGTCCGAACCAGAAGTTGGCATCGAGCCCCAGCTTTTGCTGCACGCCTAGCCACTCACCGCCTAAAGAACCCACCACTACAATGAGCAGGGCCGCATACAGCAGATTTACACCCAGTTTCTGGAAACGCGGCTCATGGCCGGAGAGTGCCGGGGCGATATAGAGCCCCGTTGCAAGCCAGGCAGTGGCGATCCAGAAGATGGCCGTCTGGGTGTGCCAGGTACGCGTGACTGCGTACGGCAGGTAGTCGGCCAGTGGAAAGCCGAACAGCCCCTGGCCTTCCACTGCATAGTGCGCGGTCAGCACGCCCAGCCCGATCTGCACCATGAATAACGCGAGTACCGTATAGAAGTATTTCCGGGTGGCCAGCATCGATGGCGTGACCCTCATGGTCCGCAGAGGATCTTCCTGCGGGGGCGTCGGCAGCTCCTCTTCCTTTCTGGATGCGGCATAGAACCACACCATGGCACCGATGGCCGCCAGCAGGAGAATGACGCTGGCAATCGACCACATGGCGTTGGCCGTGCTCGGCCGATTGTCAATTCGCGGCTCATGCGGCCAATTGTTGGTGTAGGTGATCGCCTTTCCGGGCCGCTCGGCCGCGGCCGCCCAGGCAGTCCAGAAGAAGAACGCTGGAACAAGTTCCCGTCGTGCCAGGTCTGGCACGGGATCTTCAGCAATGGCGTACTTTTCCCGAAGGGCGGAGAGACGTTCGCTGTTGCCGAAGAGATCCACATAATGCCGGGACACGGCTTCAATGGCGGCTGCTCGATCATTGGAAACCGTGATGGTGCGCGTCTCCCCGTCCCAGGTATTGGTGCGCATGGATTGTTTGAGGCGCGCCTTCAGGGGCGCCTGCTGCTCAAGGGAGAGACCGGCCCAATCCCGCCCATGGTCAATTTGCGCCCAGCCTTCCAGCAACTCGGTTATCTCGCGATGAAGCCAGTCCGCGGTCCAGTCAGGCGCTACATATCCACCGTGACCCCAAATCGACCCCAGCTGTTGCCCACCCATGCTTTGCCACACCTGCCGCCCGCGCTGGATGTCTTCCAGTGTGAACAGCGTGCGTCCGTCTTCCGCCACAACCCGGTCGGGCATCGGCGGGGCCTGGCGGTAAATCTCGCCCCCGATAAGCAACAGCGCCCCAAAAGATGCCACGAACATGACACCGAGGAACCACCACAGTCTCCTGATTGAATCCATTACCGAATCTCCTTGCACAGTCATAGCCACGCGCTGATCGACGGACTGATATCCTTGTTTCTCCCGCCGATCTGCCACTTTATAGATTTATGATGTATATAAAATACATTGAATTTGCCGTCAACACCCAAACGCGACTAGCTAGCCGCATATCTCACCGCCGTTCGTCGCGAGGGCGTCGGGATGCCGCTGTGACGGGGGACACTCACCGGAAGACGGGAAGGCGTAGCTGACACCGCGTGGAGCGGGCTGGAGGGAGTACGACCCGACACGGCGAGCAGATCGGCGTGCGTAGCAGAACGGCGGGTGAGATTTGCGGGTTAGTGGATGGTGGCAACGATTCGCTGCACGGATGCACTAAGGCCGGATGGCGGCAAGAAGTCCAGCATGTTCTTCAAACACGCCCTGTTGGTCCCGCCCGCGCCTGTTGCCTGTCGGGGATTCGACTGTGCCTTGCCGCCCGCCTATAAACGGCACGGTGATTCCCTGCGGGAGGCGAGAGGCCGGGCTCCGCGCGTCAGGATGTCGCCCTCGCCATACGAACAATCGTGGGCATGAGAGAGGATGACTCTCACGAAAACCACGTCGCACGATGATGCTCGCTATGTTGGGCGAACGGTTCCGGGCGTTATCCGGACCAACAGCCGGATTAGCTGCGCTTTGGCTCCGGTACCTGTCCAGGCCCCGTGCTTCTTTCGCCTGTCTGCATACACGAAGATGCATATCGGGACCCTGACGGCCATTGCCGGGCCACTTTCCCAGGGGCGTGCGATTCAATGAACACGAGTTTGCTTGTAACATGTATCATTGATACATTTTCTGTCACGGACAGGCGATCAAAACAGTGCTTCACCTACGCGCAGAGCGCCGAGTTGGCGGAGGTGCCACAGGAGAGATGTCATGCGTAATCAAATGACCCAAGCCTCGTTTCGTGACATGACCGTCGGACAGATTGCTGCAACAGTGCCCGGCGCCACGCGTGTGTTTCGAGAGTTCAAGCTCGATTTTTGTTGCGGGGGAGATGTGCCTCTCCGGGAAGCCGCAGCCCGTAACGCGCTGGACATCAATTGCATCGAAGAGCGCCTTGCAGCGCTCGATCCTGCCTCCGCACCAGAGACGGCAACAGACACGGTAACGCTGATCGACCACATACTTTCTCGTTATCACGAGACGCATCGGCAGGAACTGCCGGAACTGGTGCGCCTGTCGCGCCGCGTGGAAGCCGTTCACAACGACCACCCCGACGCGCCGCGGGGACTCGCATCAACGCTTGAAGGGGCGTATCAGTTCCTGGACGACCATATGCGAAAGGAAGAGGCCATCCTGTTTCCAGCCATGAAGGCGAAGGCAGGCGTCCCCTTGGGGCCACCGATAACGCAGATGAGGCACGATCATGACGGTCACGCCGACCTGTTGCATCAACTGGAGCGCTTGACCAACGGATTTACCCCACCCAGTGGGGCCTGCCGCTCCTGGAGGGCCCTGTATGCCGGAGTCGCCAAATTCGTTGACGACGTCAAGGAACACATCCACCTGGAAAATAACGTTCTGTTTCCCAGGTTTGAGTAGGCGGTCACCACAGGCAGCCACTCCTGTAGTGTCCGCCTGTGGAACCACACCCGCTTCCGATCTCACCAGTAGTCCACCGTGGCGAACCAGAGCAGCCCGGACTCGCGTGTTACGGGAGCGCAGGGAATCTTTCGTCGGAAACCCGAGCAGCCCTGGGCTGAGAACAGCTCTTTCCCATGGGAACGAGCCTGTCCTTTCAAATTACCAGTCCGCCGATCAGCGTATCGACCATCTGCCGCCTTGGCAGCACTACTGCGACTGGGGTTCGCCAGCACGATGATCTCAACACCAAACGACCCATCAGCGTCCTGGGACTGTCCCGGGACAACTCCATCAGACTCCACGGCTGGCCCGCATATCTCACCGCCCTTCTACTACGCACGCCGATCTGCTCGCCGTAAAGGGGCATACTCCCTGCAGTCGGCTCGACGCAGCGTCAGCTACGCCTTCGCCGTCCCCGGTCCGTGCCCCCATCACAGCGGCATCTCGACGCCCTCGCGACGAACGGCGGTGAGATATGCGGACTAGGGAACCGATAGACAGGCGAGTCGGTCGCGAGGACTCGCCCGCAACCTCCTGATACGACCGCCGAGATGACGCATTTCCGAGTCTGATACCGGTGTCCAGGGCTCTCTGCAATGTAGCTGGACGCAGTTCCGGAAACCGGCGGACGAAGCGGTGAAAAGCACTCCCGGAAGAGCGCGCACGCGACTCAATCCATCCAGGCTCCGGAACTCATCCGTGTCGACGTTTCGGGGCAATTCCACCCAGAGGGAATAGCCACCTGCGGGCTCACTCGCACGGCAAGCGTCAGGAAAATAGCGCTTCACGGCGTCGCACAGTTGCCGCGTCTGCTTCTTCAGGGCACGACGCAGACTCCGACAATGACGGTCATAGGCACTACCTTGCAGGTACTCGGCCGCCGCATGCTGCACAAGGGCGGTTGTCGCGTAGTTGGAAGCGACTTTCAGATCGCGGATGCGATTGATATACCGTCCGGGTGCGATCCATCCCAACCTGAGCCCCGCTCCAAGTGTCTTGGTAAATGAGGAACAAAGAAGCACTCCTTCATGTCGTGCAAATGCACTCGCCGTGCGCGGTCGTTCGCCATGGGCCAGGTCCCCCAAAGCGTCGTTCTCGATAAGTGGTATGCCGCTTTCTTCAAGGATCGCCACCAGGGCACGTTTGCGTTCCTCCGCCATCACGTAACCGGTCGGAATTGAACAATTGGTCATGAACAGCGCGGCTTTCACCGCACGACCATCCAGCGCGTCCCGTAGAACATCGAGACAAATGCCGTCGTGCCCAACCGGGATTTCCACCGGTTCAAGGGCTAACTGCCTGAGGGTGTGGAGCGTCAGGAAGCTGCACGGCGACTCAACAGCCACGGCGTCCCCAGCTGAGGTGACGGCCCGCAGGGCAAGTGAGACCGACTCCATGCCGCCGTTCGTAATCACGATATCCTGTGCGGACAGTCTGCATCCGTATTCCGGCGAACGGCGGGCGATCTGACGCCGGAGCTCCGAGTAACCGAGCCCCGGGTAACACTCGGTAACCAGAAACGGATGGCGACGAATGAGAGAACCAATGATTCTGCTAAGGCGGGCACGAGGCAATAGGCCGGCTGACGGGGCCGCGGGATCGAATGCCAGGCTTTCGCCTGACGGACGAATCGGCTGCACAGTGGTGCGGTCAGCATCACCTCGCAATGCGCTGTCACCAGACCCGGACAGTGATGCGCACGAATGGTCTTCACAACGGGGAGTTATGCCGACGACATAATAACCCGAGGACGCACGGGGGCTGGCTATCCCTTCGTCTTCCAACCAGCGATACGCCTGCAGCGCAGTAGCTATGCTGACGTGTTCCTGCCGGCTAATCTGCCTGAGGGAGGGAAGACGGTCATTGATGCGCAACGTCCCCTTATCGATCATCCGCAGGATCAAATCGACGATGACTTTGTACCGATTCCCTTGTTTCGCCATGCCGGGTCGCCTGCTCTCCCTGTTCGCCACCGATGGAATCCCGGATGCCCTAAATCGCCTGATCGGAGCCCCGGTCAACCTTC
>SLSJ01000212.1 GCA_007130525.1 Ectothiorhodospiraceae bacterium
AGGTTTGAGCCAGGCGACAGCGGTCCGGGCAACGACTTGTCGGATGCTACCGAGGTCACGCCCAAGGGTTCCGCCGGATGCGGACGCAGACGGCGGCACGAAGACAGTGACCGGCTACAGGAAGGGCTTTGCCCGTTCCAGCAGTTCCTCAAGCCCCGGTTCGTCGGGGTTGCATGGCTTGCCGGGGTGAATGATGGCCACCTGGCAGCTCTCGGCGGCCTCGACCAACTGGCGATAGGTACCGGCACCAGAATCCTTGATATACGCTTGCTTATTGGCGTCGTAGGCGAACATTTCGCCGTTGACCTGCACGCACTCGTCACAGGTTGTGCAGCGGGGGGTTTCTATGTAGGCGTCATCGGCGGACGGCTCGGGCGCCGTTTCAGCTACCGTCGTCGCAGACGTACCCGCGACTGGTTCAAGCGGTGGTTCATCGGCTGACGCCGGCGCGGCGGCTGCCGGCTCCTGGTTCCGCTGGGCTTCCCAGGCGTCACGCTCGCGCGCCAGCAGGCGTTCGGCATGGGAGTTATGGATGCCCCCGAGTTCCTGCAGGCTGTGCCACATCCGGGCACAGCGGCGAGCCTCGCGCACCAGCTCATCGTCGACGATCACCTTCTGCAGGCGGTCCTCGTCATCGACCATCAGCAGGGTTGGGACATCCTCGGCCGGAGCATCCACCTCATCCGCCACGCACTCGCCCACCGGTGTCATATGCCCGCCCCAGCTCGACCGGGGTACCCTTGCGAAGCATTTGGCATACCGTTGATCGCAGGCGACGAAATCGACCAGGGTCATGGGAAGGCGCTCACGGACGCTCTGGTGCTCTTCGTCCTGGTAGTGGGACTCATGGACCGGCCAGTCGAGATCCGCCTGCGGGTTGCCTTCCAGGCAGAAACACGAGGCCCAGTCGGTACCGGCGGAAGGATCATAGCTGAACGCGGGGAATGCGCGGGACTCCATGGCGGCGGCAGCGACCAGATAGGGCGGGAGGAAGCCCGCCTGCGCGCTTTCCCCGGAGAACACGCTGAACAGCGCCGGTCCGGCGTATGACAGGCCGTCCACCAGGCGCTGGCGGTACTGGTAAAGGTGTGAGGCGCTCGCTTGCAGGACGTAGACGTCGTTGAGGCCGACGGCCATGGCGGCGAGTTGCTTGCACTGAGCGCCGAGCGACAGGTGCCCGCCAAACGGCGACGGCTCGAGAATATCGTCAGTCTGGACCATGATCTTCATGGGCAGACCGGCGGCGAGGATCTCCGGGAGAACCGCATTGTCCGCCGAGTTGAGGTCCTGCTGGTTCAGGCAGACAAGGTAATCCGGGAACAGCTCGAAATTCTTCGGGCCGAGCATGTGCTCACCGAACTCATCAAAGAATGGATCATAGTTCGCGGCGGTGTATTCTCCCTTGACTTCGTACTCGCTCAATGCGATGGCCTTGGCGAGTTCGACGACCCTGGGCAGGCGCTCACGGTATGCCTTGACAGCGGCGGCACAGTTATCGAAGACGAATGAAAGCGGCTCGCAGCCGTCCGCGGCCGCCTCCGTTCCGGACCCGTAGGCAAGGGTGAACAGCCGGTGCGACTCCAGCACCGAGAGCAGCCGCCCGATACGCTCGCGGTGGCCCTTGCCGAGCGCGGATCCGGGCGCCGACCTGATCAGCAGCTCGGAGAGCGCATCGAAATCGAACACCTCCCCGTGGCCGCCCCCCATCGCCGCCTTGAGGCTCTCCGCGCTGCGCCCGGCCTCGGAGCGGACGAAGTCCTCGCGCAGGATGTCGCCGAGCTTGTGGATCAGCCGGCCGACCGCGGACTGCAGGCGGCTGACCTTGTTCGCCTGCAGTTGCCGCCATGCGTGGACCAGGACACGGACAGGCATCGCCCCGGTGCAATCGACCACCTCGGCATCGTGCTCGAGGGCCGGCCGGAGACGGGCAAGACCGGCCGTCTGCAGCCCCAGCCGGCAAGCGGCCTGGTCCCACAGGGCCGCGAGCGTGCCGCTGGCACCGGACGCCAGCAGAACACGGATCTCCTCCTCCAGCCGCAGCAGTTGACCGCGTGTCCGGTCACGCTCGCCGTCGGGCAGATCAAGGCTGTCGATCAGGCCCGAAAGCGACCGAATGCCGTAGCCGTTCACGGCGTTTCGGTTGAGTACCAGCGGGAAGTCGTAGCGCAGCCGGGTGAGGTTGCGGTAGCCGGCGAGAAGCGCCGGTCGCAGGGCGAGCGGGTCGAATTCTTCCAGGCCCCCGTTGACCCGCTTCCTTGTCAGGTGGAAGACCCTGTGCGCCTGGCTTTGCGGTTCCATTTCACTGTGACTCGCTCTTCTGTATTGAGCCGGTCGGTCGGGTGGAGTCGCGTACGACTATGCCCTGCCCTAGGCGGCTGTCGGACTTAGGCTGAATTGCCTGCGGAACCGGGAGAGCGGTCCATTTATTCGATCCTTTTCGTCAAAGAGGACCACTATTCTCCTCAAACGATCAAATAAATGACCTCGCTCTCCCACTCCCTCGCCTAATCCACCCAAGTCCGACAGGCGCCTAGTCCACCTGCGGCCAGACCGTAAACTTGTCGAACTCTGCCTCCAGGCCTGCGCGGATGAATTCCGCGGTGTTCAACTCGCCGCTTTGGCACAGGTCTTCATAGCAGGGTACGCTCGGGTTCCGATAGAGGATGCCGACCGGTATCGGATCATCGATCGAGGCGATCTCACGCGCCCGGTGAATGTTGCCGGGATCGTGCACTTCCTGGTTGCCATAGACCCTGCTGACCGTCGCACCGGGTTCGAGTCCGTTCTCGTGCGTCAGGAGCAGCAGGCGCATTGGATCCTGCATCCACGGATCGAAGGCATTCGGCAACCACTCGGGGCAGCGCTGGACGATGCGCACGAAGGAGCAGCCCCTGTGGTGAAAGGCCTTGTGCAGGATGTCGTAGAGCAGTTCGGGGACCCAGTCCACCGCCTGGGCGACGAAGGAGACGTTCTCCACGCCCAGCGTCACCGTCAAGGGACGCAGCGCCTCCAACTGCGAACCCCGCGGAGTGGTATTGCTCTTCGTGCCCTTGGGCGAGGTCGGCGAAACCTGCATCTTGGTCAGGCCGTAGATCCGGTTGTCGTGCAGCATCACCGTCATGTTCATGTTGTAGCGGATGGCGTGGATCCAGTGAGCCGCGCCGATGCTGCAGCAATCGCCGTCGCCGGTGTTCACGAACACATGCAGATCGGGACGCGCCATCCTGATCCCTTCGGCCACCGGCAGTGCACGACCGTGGACTCCGTGAAAGCCAAAGGTCTTCATGTAATGGGGGAAGCGGCTCGAGCAACCGATACCCGAGACGAACACCGTCTTCTCCGGGCGCAGCCGCTGGTCGCGGCAAAGCCGCTGCACGGCGGCGAGGATGGCGTTGTCACCGCAGCCGCTGCACCACCGGGGCACGCCGCTCTGGTAATCCTCCAGCTCGAGTTGGTCCTCGTACAGCTGTAGCAGACATTCACAGGCTGAATTCGTCATGGCGCTGCCTCGCTCAGTGATGCCACTTCTCGCGGATCACGCGACAAATAGTGCCGGGTTTGATCGGCTGACCACGCACTTCGGTCCAGCAATCGACATCCACCAGGTAGCGTGCCCGCAAGAGCGTCGCCAGCGCCGCGTAGCGGCGATTGGTCTCGTCGATGATCTCGTCCTCCAGGCTATCGCTCCAGTTGGTCTCTATGGTCATGACCTTGTTGAAGCGGGCCATGATCTCCTTGATGCCGGCCGCCATCGGCTGGAGAAACTGCAGGTGCATGGACGCCACCTTCATGCCCTCTCCGCGCAGGCATTCCACCGCCTCTTCGATCGCCCCCCTGGTGCTGCCCCAGCCAATGATCAGCAAGTCGCCGTGCGGGTCGCCGAAAACCGGCGGGGTCTTCAGGGTCTTCTGCAATGCGGCGAGCTTGAGGCTGCGGGCGCGCAGACCCTCCTGGTTGATGTCCGGGTCGTAGGCCACGCGGCTCAGCCGGTCATGGGCCAGGCCGGTCACGGCGTGCATGCCGTCGGGCTGCCCCGGGATGAGCCGACGCGCAAGGCCGGTGGTTGCGTCCCAGTCGTAGCTCCGGGTTCCGGGCGGCATGGGGCTCTGGTCAACCGGCGGCGCCACCCACGCAGTGTCGAAGCCTGGCCTCGCAAAGGGCGTCTGGGAGGTGGCGAGACTGGCGTCCGAGAGCACGACCACCACCATGTTGAAGGTCTCGGCGATCTTGCGTGCCGTGATCATGGCGTAGAAGCAGTCCTCGATCGTGCTCGTGGCCATGACCACCTTGGGCGCGTCCCCGTGGCTTCCGAAGATCGTGGTGAGCAGATCGCCCTGCTCCACCTTGGTGGGCTGGCCCGTGCTGGGCCCGCCGCGCTGAACGTCGACGACCACCATCGGGATCTCGGCCATGACAGCAAGGCCGATGGCCTCCTGCTTGAGCGAATAGCCGGGACCGGAAGTGATGGTCACCGCGCACTTGCCGGCGTAGGAGGCGCCGATGGCAAAGGCGCAGGCGGCGATTTCGTCTTCCGCCTGATGAACAATCCCGCCGACCCTGTGAAAGCACTCGCTGAGATAATGCGAGGCGGAGGTGGCCGGCGTGATGGGATACATCGAGCAGATCTCCATTCCCGATGCCAGCACCCCCAGCGCCAGCGCCGTGTTGCCGTTGACCACGATCTGCGGCACGGTCGCCCGCGCCGCCGGAATGTGGTACTTGAAGTCGAGGTTGGCCTCTGCCCACTCGTGGCCCGCGTTCAGCAGGCTGATGTTGGTCTCGATGACACTGGCCGCCTTCTTGCTGAAGGTCTGCTCGATCTGTTCCCGCGCCAGCACGAGATCGAGGCTGTAGATGCTGCAGAGCATCCCCAGCACGAACATGTTCTTGCCGCGGCGGGAGTCGGCAACGAGAGCCCGGCACTGCTGCTCCATGGGGATTTCGTAGACCTTGTACCCCGCGGCAACCAGACGGTCGTAGGCCTCACGGTACGAGGCTGCGACCTTGGGGTCGGCGCTGTCGCGCCACGTGCACTCCAGCAGAATGGTGCAGTCCGGCTTCAACTCGCCGGCCCGGATGCGCCCGAGCAGGACCTGCTCGTTGAAGGCCACCACCAGGTCGGTCTCGTCACCGCCGTTGGAGACGCTGCTCGCACCCAGGCGAATGCGGTTGCCGCTGGCGCCGGCGACGCTGCGTGCCGGTGGGCGGATCTCCGCGGGGATGATCTCCACCGTCCATACCCCGTTGCCCATGCGCGCGGCGATGGCCCCCAGGGCCTGGCCGCAGCGCTGCGCGCCCTCGCCGGAGTCGCTGATCACCTCGACCACGTGCTGTGTCAAGGTGGCGGCCGCCTTCCTGCCCGGTGCGGCCCCCTTTGAGCGCGGAGCCTTCTTTCGCAGTGATGTGTCATTCATGATGTTGCCATCACCCCTGGTCGTCCAGTGCGCTTCCGGCGCGGGGCGGATCGTCGGCTAGGCCACACGGATCCGCACGAAGTTGCGCTCCCGTAGATCGATTCCGAACAGTTTTTCACCACCCTCGGCGGCGTAGGGGGCGTCACGCTCCCGTATGCCGAGATAGGCCATCATGCTGCGCGCCGCCCTGCGACCGGCGCCCATGGCCTCGATTACCGTCGCGGCGCCGGTGACGATGTCACCGCCGGCATAGACGCCAGGCACGGAGGTTGCCAGGCTCTCGTCGGTTGCAATGTAGCCCCACTCGTTGAGCCTGAGGCTGGAGGTCTGGCCCATGATCGGGTTGGCGTTCGTGCCGATGGCGAACACCACCATATCGACCACGATGTCGTGTTCGCTGTCCGGCACCGGCACCGGCCTGCGCCGTCCGGACTCGTCCGGCGCGCCCAGTTCCATGCGCACACAGCGCATGCCGCGAACCCCGCCCTCGCCATCGCCAAGGATTTCCACCGGATTGGTCAGCCAGTGGAATTCGACTCCCTCCTCCAGCGCGTGGTGCACCTCTTCGGCGCGGGCGGGGCACTCCGTCTTGCTGCGCCGGTAGACGCAGTACACCTTCTCCGCGCCCAGCCGCAGGCAGACCCGCATGGCGTCCATCGCCGTGTTGCCGGCGCCAACCACCGCCACCCGCCGCCCCAGCGGCTGGGGCGTGTCGTAGCCGGGAAACTCCCTGGCGCGCATCAGGTTGCAGCGCGTCAGCAGCTCATTGGCGGAGAGCACCCCGTTCAGCGAGTCACCCGGGATACCCAGAAGCGTCGGGTAACCGGCGCCGGTCCCGACGAAGACCGCGTCGAAGCACATCTCGTCGATCATCTGTTCGATCGTGAACAGGCGCCCCACCAGCGTGTTGCATTCGAACTTGATGCCGAGCCTGGCGAGACCGGATATCTCGGCGTCGACCACCTCGTTGGGCAGGCGAAACTCGGGGATGCCGTAGCGCAGGACGCCACCGGGCTCGTGGAAGGCCTCGTATACCGTGACATCGCAACCTGCCTTGGCCATGTCGGCCGCGCAGGCCATGCCCGCCGGCCCGGAGCCGACGATGCCGATCCTGAACCGATTCGACTCGATATAAGGGACGCTGGCCCAGCCCTCCTTGATGGCGGCATCGCCTACGAAGCGCTCCAGGCGGCCGATGGCCACCGGCTCCAGGGAGTCACCGACGGTGCACACGCCCTCACACTGATTTTCCTGGGGGCAGACGCGACCACAGACCGCAGGCAGGAGACTCGTTGCCGTAATCACGTCGTAGGCGCCCCGGATATCCTTTTCGCTGATCTTCCTGATGAATTCAGGGATGTCGATCGCCACCGGGCAGCCGGCGATGCAGGGCTGCTCCGGGCAGAAGAGGCATCGTTCGGCCTCGTTCAGCGCGTCGTCCGGACGGAAGCCGCAGGCCACCTCGGCAAAGTTCCCGGCCCGCTCCTGCGGGTCTTGCTCCGGCATCGGCGTGCGCTGTTGCGGGATGGTGCGTATGGTCTTCTTCCTGGCCATGGGTCAGCCCCCCTCGGGAGTCGTTGAAGGCTGCTGCGGGCGGGGCCCGTTCCCATTCGCCATACGGCAAGTGTTCTGCCAGCGTTGCAGGGCGCTCCTTTCTTCGGGGACGAAACGCCGCAGGCGAGTCATGAGATCGTCGAAGTCGACCTGGTGGGCGTCGAAGTCCGGCCCGTCGACGCAGGCGAACCTCACCTTGCCGCCGACCTTGACGCGACAGCCGCCGCACATGCCCGTGCCGTCGACCATCAGGGGATTGAGGCTGACGACCGTCCTGATCTTGTGAGGGCGGGTCGTCTCGGCGCAGCCCTTCATCATGATGGGTGGGCCGATTGCGACGCATTCATCGATGTCCGGGTGGCTGGCGATGGCCTGCTCGATGCCCCGGGTGACCAGGCCCTTGATACCCATGGAGCCGTCGTCGGTGCACACGATGAGTTCATCGCAGACTCCGCGGAACTTGTCCTCCCAGAACATGAGGTCCCTGTTCCGGAAACCGACCACGCCGATCACGTAAGCGCCGTTTTCCTTGAAGCCGCGCGCCTGCGGGTAGACGGGTGCCACCCCCAGGCCGCCACCGACGCAGATCACCTTCTTCGCCCCGTGGGTCGGACTCGGGATGCCCATCGGGCCGGCAAGGGCATGCAGGTGCGCGCCCACCTTGCAGGTCTGCTGCATCTCCCTGGTGGTCTTGCCGACCGCCTGGATCACGAGGGTGATGGTGCCCTCGTCACGGTCGAAGTCGGCAATGGTCAGCGGGATACGCTCGCCGTGCTCGTGGGACATGACGATGACGAACTGACCGGGTCGGGCGGCTTTCGCCATCATGGGGTGATGGACTTGCAGCAAATAGGTGACATCAGAGAAATCCTCGCGGGCCACGATCCGGAAGCGCGGCCCATCGCCCG
>SLSJ01000168.1 GCA_007130525.1 Ectothiorhodospiraceae bacterium
ACCATGCCGGTCCGCGACGGGGCCGCAGTGCCGTGCTCAACATGGTGATCACCTCCACCGGCGCCGCCAGGGCGGTAGCCAAGGCGCTGCCGGAACTCGAGGGCAAGCTCAGCGGCAACGCTATCCGCGTGCCGACACCCAATGTCTCGCTGGCCGTGCTCAATCTCAGCCTGAACAGGGAAACCACGCGCGACGAGATCAACGACTATCTCCGCGACGAGGCGCTCAAGGGAGAACTGCAGGATCAGATCGATTACACGGCGTCCACCGAGATCGTCTCCACCGACCTCATCGGTTCCCGCCATGCGGGTGTCGTGGACTCCCAGTCCACCATCGCCAACGGCGACAACGTCGTGCTCTACGTCTGGTACGACAACGAGTTCGGCTACAGTTCGCAGGTGATACGGGTGATGCAGGAGATGGCCGGGATCCGGCTGCCGCACGTTCCGTAACCGTCGAGGCGTGCGGCTTCGAAAAACCCCCGGGGGCGTCAGCCTCCGGGTCTTTTTTTTGTGGTCGGTGTGGTTACGGGGCGCCCAGCGCCCAGCGCCCGGCGCCCCGCAAGTGGTCGGGGAGATTCCAGCCGGGCGCCGGGCGCACAAGCGGCTCGTTATGCGAGCCGCTTGTACTTGATCCGATGCGGATTCAGCGCCTCGTCACCCAGCCGCTTCTTCCGGTCCGCCTCGTATTCCGTGTAGTTGCCGGTGAAGAAGGTCACCTGGCTGTCGCCCTCGAAGGCCAGGATGTGGGTGGCGATGCGGTCGAGGAACCAGCGGTCGTGGGAGATCACCACGGCGCAGCCGGGGAAGGTGAGCAGGGCTTCTTCCAGGGCGCGCAGGGTTTCCACGTCCAGATCGTTGGTGGGCTCGTCGAGCAGCAGCAGGTTGCCTCCGGACTTCAGCAGCTTGGCCAGGTGCACCCGGTTGCGTTCGCCGCCGGAGAGATCACCGATGTATTTCTGCTGGTCGGATCCCCTGAAGTTGAAACGGCCCACGTAGGCGCGCGAGTTAATCTCGTAGCTGCCCACCTGGATGATGTCCTGCTCGTCGGAGATCTCCTGCCAGACGGTCTTGCTGTCGTCCAGGCTGTCGCGGCTCTGGTCCACGACGGCCAGCTGCACGCTGTCGCCGATCACCACCTCGCCGGCGTCGGGCTGTTCCTGGCCGGCGATGAGCCGGAACAGCGTGGTCTTGCCCGCGCCATTGGGGCCGATCACGCCGACAATGCCACCCGGCGGCAGAGAGAAGTCCAGGTTCTCGTAGAGCAGCACATCGCCGAAGGCCTTGCGCACGCCATGGAACTCCACCACCTTGTCGCCCAGCCGCGGACCCGGCGGAATGTAGAGTTCCTGGGTCTCGTTGCGCTTCTGGAATTCCTTCGACTGCAGTTCGTCGAAGCGGGCCAGGCGGGCCTTGCTCTTGGCCTGCCGGCCCTTGGGGTTCTGCCGCACCCACTCCAGTTCCGCTCTGATGGCACGCTCATGGGAGGCCTGCTGCTTCTTTTCCTGCCGCAGTCGGGCTTCCTTCTGTTCCAGCCAGGAGGAGTAGTTGCCCTGCCAGGGGATGCCGTGGCCGCGGTCGAGTTCCAGGATCCAGCCGGCCACGTTGTCCAGAAAGTAGCGGTCGTGGGTGACCGCCACCACGGTGCCGCTGAATTCGGCCAGGAATCTTTCCAGCCAGGCAACGCTCTCGGCATCGAGATGGTTGGTGGGTTCGTCCAGCAGCAGCATGTCCGGGCTGGACAGTAGCAGCCGGCAAAGCGCCACGCGGCGGCGCTCGCCACCGGAGAGCCTGTTGACGTCCGCCTCCCAGGGCGGCAGGCGCAGTGCGTCGGCGGCCTGTTCCAGGTGCCGCTCCAGTTCCCAGGCGCCGGCGGCATCGATCTTGTCCTGCAGTTTGCCCTGTTCGGCCATCAGGGCCTCGAAATCGGCATCGGGCTCGGCGAAGCGGGCGGAGACCTCGTTGAACCTGTCCAGCAGGGCCTTGATCTCGGCCACGCCATCCTCGACGTTGCCGCGCACATCCTTGGCCGGGTCGAGTTGTGGTTCCTGCGGCAGATAGCCGATCTTTATGCCGGGTTGCGGGCGGGCCTCGCCCTCGATCTCGGTGTCGAGTCCCGCCATGATCCGCAGCAGGGTTGATTTGCCGGAACCGTTCAGGCCCAGCACGCCGATCTTGGCGCCGGGAAAGAATGACAGCGAGATGTCCTTGAGGATTTCACGCTTGGGCGGCACCACCTTGCTCACCCGGTTCATGGTGTAGATGTATTGAGCCATGGGGTTGGAAACACCTGTCCTGTAAGAAAAAGCACACATTATCCAGAAGCACGCGAGCCATCGCAAAGGTCGGCCCCGCCACGGAGCCAAATTTCAAAACCGTCGATTGTTTCGCAACACCGGGGCCGACCGCAGGATAGGCTCGAACTGTCGCCAACCAGCTACATGGATGGCGTTCGCGCGTTCCTGGCGCGAATGCAGGCGTCAGGAATGCGCAGGGAACAGCAACCGGCGACAAGCCGGGGTGATGCGCGGTCAATCGGAAACCACGGACGTCCGGATGTGCAGTCTGCATCAGGCCAAGGGCAGGATCGGGCCATGTCCAGGGAATGGGGCCGGTTGAGGCGGACACCCCGACTCGGCCTGAGGAGACACCAGCGTGAACAATATGGACTTGTGCCAGCAATTGCTGGCGATACCGGGCCCCTGGCGAGTACAGCGTTTCGAGGTCAATGCGCGGGAACGGCGACTGGACGTATGGGTCGGTCAGGACTCGCCGTCTGCGGGCAAGCTGCTTCGCAAGATGCTGGGCAAGCAGGAAGCGGCCCCGGGGATGGAGCGTGTCTGGCGCCACCTGAATGCCGGCAACTATCGCACATTCGTGCATTCGGCCGAGGCGCCTTCCCATTCCGAGCCCTTCCTGGGCACCGACGAGGTGCCATTTACCAATGCCATGGCGGAGCGAATCTCCGGCCTGCTGAGCGAGGGCACCAGCTACCGCACCATCTGCACGGTCATGGATGTGGAGTTCAAGGACGTCTGGCAGCTCAAGGCGACACGTCACCGGGGCCGGGAGAGTGTCGCCGCCGTCAATCGGGCCAGGGCGGAGGCCGAGGTCGCGACGGCTGGAGAACTCAGTGAAATCACGCCGATTCCGGACGCCTCGGATCCCGTCTGGGAAAAGATCGTGGCCGGCGAGCGTAACGAGCAGATCAAGGTGCTGAGTCTTCGGCTTCTGCTCTCACGCATCCAGATGCAGCTGCGCAATGTCGACGATCCGGACATGCGACAGAAGAAAATCCAGGATCTGCGGCGCTACTTTGTCAACAACGCGCGTGCGTTGCGGGCGGAACTCAAGCGCATCTTCGGCGAGAGCGGCTCGCCGGATGTGGCTGAACTGCATTCGGACAGGGGGTAAACATGGAAGATGCACGCCAGCGGGTCGTGAGCCCGCGCGGAGGCTCTCTGCTCGGCCCGGAGGAGGCCGCACGGCTCATCCGGACCGGCGAATGGCTGGCCATCGGCGCCGATGAGGCCGTGATGAAGCGGCTGCCCGAGGGCAACTGGATCGGGGGAACCATTCCCTACTTCATGGGCCAGGATGGCGGCGAAACCAGCCGCGAGAAGGTGCACGTAACGCCCCTGCCTTCACTGGGCCGCGGCAAGCCCTGGATCAAGCGCTACACGGTCAACGATCTCAACCGCATCTGTGCCGACGGCCCGGATCACGGCTACACGCTGCTGATCCTGCCGGCCATGACCGAGGTGCATGAGTATTACGCCCGCAACGCCCCCGAGTTCGAGGACATGTTCCTGAAACCCGTGCTGGGCTGGGTTGCCGGCATTCACCTCGACGACATGGGCCACGCCAGTCCCGCGGCGGTGGACGGTTCCAGGGGCGAATTCTGCCATGACCAGGCGGTGGCCCTGCATGTGCCGCTGCCGGAGGACCAGGTGGCGGAAATCGGCATCGTCAATATTTTCGAGCAGGATGACGGCGACGTGATCCGTTTTCCCAAGGCCAGCTTCAAGGTCGGGGGATGCACGGTCAACGGTCAGCCCGACAACTTCGCCGAGTATCTGAAGCGGCGCAATGTGGATCAGCGACTGCCGCTGGTGGCCGACTACTGCGGAAGCATGATCAACGTCAGCGTCAAGGCCGTCGACGACGCCAGCCGGTCGGTGGAACTTTATGCGCCTGTATTCCCGGACGTGGAATACCAGCTGGCACGGCCGGTGAAGGATTACGTGCATGCCTTCGAGCAGGCCCTGCCCAACGAAGGCAGGGATGCGGCGTGCTCGTTCAATTGCGTGCTGAATTTCCTCTACTCGGAGCTGGAAGGACGTCGTACGTCGGGATTCAACGGCCCCATGACCTTCGGCGAGGTGGCGTATCAGTTGCTGAACCAGACCATGGTCTATATGTCCGTTCGTTCGATGTAGGCTTGGCCGGAGTCATCGACCGGCGCCCCCGGTGGTCTGCGCCATTGGGGGCGTTGTTCTGCTCGGTGGGACCAATGCGGGAGCCTGATTGCCGCAGTGCCTCTGCAAACGAAAACCGCCGGTGACGGATACCCGTCTCCGGCGGTCATGTGTTCGCAGCAGCGACGGGTTCAGGCCATGTCGCGGATATGCTGATTCAGGCGGCTCTTGTGGCGTGCGGCCTTGTTCCGGTGCAGCAGTCCCTTGTTGGCCATGCGGTCGATGACGGGGACGGCCACTTCATAGGCCTGCTGTGCGGATTCCTTGTCACCCGCCTTGATGGCCTTGATGACATTCTTGATGCGTGTCCGCAACATGGAACGGCGGCCTTTGTTGTGTTCGCGGCGCTTCTCGGCCTGTCTGGCCCGCTTGCGCGCTGAAGGGGTATTCGCCAAGACTCAACTCCTGCCGGTATGGTCGTGATGTCCGGAAAGGGCACGTAATATGCTCATTCGGAGCCTCGTTGTCAACCGCCGCGCGCGTTCCCCGGGGCTGGGCACCGGATCTGTTCGACGCGCTATGATGCGCCCTGCGAGACCGTCGGACATGAGGCCGGCTGCCTCCTGGCAAACGGAGTTGTTTCCCGCGCATGCACGAGAAGGTCGATAAACCCCAGCAGCCTGCATCCGGGGGCTCACCGGCGTGAGTCTGCTCCGTTCCACGGCCGTATTCGGTTCGCTGACCCTGGTGTCCCGCCTGCTGGGACTGGCCCGGGACGTGGTCATCGCCGCGATCTTCGGCTCCAGCGCGAGCACCGACGCTTTCTTTGTTGCCTTCAAGATTCCCAATTTCATGCGCCGGCTGTTTGCCGAGGGGGCGTTCTCGCAGGCATTCGTGCCGGTGCTCGGCGAATACAAGAAGACCCGCAGCGTGAGTGAGCTTCGTGGTTTGGTGAGTCGCGCCGCGGGTACGTTGGCAGTGATTCTGCTGGTGCTGACCGTAATCGCCGTGGCGGCGGCGGACTACGTGGTGTTGCTGTTCGCCCCCGGATTCGCCGCCGACCCGGAGACTTTCGCACTGGCGCGCGACATGCTGCGCATTACCTTCCCCTACCTGCTGTTCATCTCGCTCGTGGCGTGTGCGCAAGGGGTCCTCAATACCCACGGCATATTCGGACCGCCGGCATTTGCGCCTGTACTGCTCAATTTGACCATGATCGCGAGCGCCTGGTGGTGGGCTCCGCTGTTTCCCGAACCGATCATGGCGCTGGCGTTGGCGGTGCTGATTGCCGGTGTCCTGCAACTGCTGCTGATGCTGCCCTGGCTGCGTAGCGTGGGCATGCTGACCCTGCCGCGCTGGGGCTGGCGGGATTCCGGGGTGCGCCGGGTGCTGCGGCTGATGGTGCCGGGCATATTCGGCTCATCGGTGGCCCAGATCAATCTGCTCGTGGACACGATCCTGGCTTCGTTCCTTATTACCGGTTCCATCAGTTGGCTGTATTATTCGGACCGGCTGGTGGAGTTTCCGCTGGGGGTGTTCGGTGTTGCACTGGGGACGGTGATTCTGCCGCGACTCTCGGGTGAGCACGCCACCTCGGCCCCGGAGCGCTTTTCACGCACGCTTGACTGGGCGCTGCGCTGGGGCGTGTTGATCGCGACCCCGGCGGCGGTGGGGCTGGCGGTGATGGCGGGCCCCATACTCACCACCCTGTTCCACTACGGCGCCTTCACCGAGGCCGATGCCAGGGCGGCATCGCTGAGTCTGATTGCCTATGCCGTGGGCCTCCATGGTTTCATCATGGTGAAGGTCCTGTCTCCCGGGTTCTTTGCCCGTCAGGACATGAAGACGCCGGTGAAGTACGCTGCGTTCAGCATGCTCTGCAACATGGTGCTGAGCACCGGTGCCGTGCTCACGCTGCGCGAGACCGGGGTGGGGCATGCCGCCCTCGCCCTGGCCACGGGAGTGGCGGCGACGGTAAATGCCGGGCTGTTGCTGCGGGGGCTTCGCAGTCGCGGCGTCTATGTGCCGGAGGTGGGTTGGCGCCGGTTGTTCGGCCAGGTCGTCATGGCCACTTCGGTGATGGCTGTTACCCTGCTGTGGCTGGTGCCGGGGCTGGAGTACTGGTTTGATCTCTCCCTCCCCGGGCGGCTTCTGGTCCTGTCCTGCTGGCTGTTGCTTGCCGTCCTGCTGTATGTCGGCACCCTCTGGCTGACCGGGCTGCGGCCTCGTCACCTGCAGGAGAGCCCGGCAAACTGAGGCCCCGGGATTGGATCCGCTGATTTGAACGGAATGCCGCATGCGACTGATTCGTGGCCTGCACAACCTGACACCGGCTGACCGGGGAACCGTAGCCACCATCGGCAATTTCGACGGTGTGCACCGGGGCCATCAGGCCATGCTGGATCTGCTGCGCCAGGAGGCGCACGTGCGCGACACCGCCATGAGCGTAATCAGCTTCGAACCCGATCCGCGGGAGTATCTGGCGCCGGAACAGGCGCCTGCCCGGATCACATCCCTGCGTGACAAGGTGCTGCGCCTTGCCGATCTCGGCGTGGACCGCTTCCTCTGTCTGCCGTTCAACGACGCCCTTGCGGGCATGGAACCGGAGCAGTTCATTCGCCGGATCCTGGTGGATGGTCTGGCGGTCCAGTACCTGGTGGTCGGCGACGATTTCCGCTTCGGCCACCGGCGCAAGGGGGACTACGACACCCTGGTGCGGGCCGGTGGGCGTTACGGCTTCACCGTAACCCAGACCGAAACGATCCACGATGGCCGGCAGCGAATCAGCAGCACGCGGATTCGCGAGGCGCTGGCGCGCTCCGATCTGGGGGAGGCGGGGCGGCTGCTGGGCTATCCCTACGCCATTTCCGGCCGCGTCGTTCACGGCGATCGAATCGGGCGTGACCTTGGTTTCCCGACCGCCAACATCCGGTTTCACTGGAAGCCGGCGCTCGAGGGCATTTTCGCGGTGGACGCAAGCATAGAGGGTGGCATCCCCAGACCGGCCATCGCCAGCGTCGGCACGCGCCCGACCGTCAATGGCAGGCAACCACTGCTGGAAGTCTACCTCCTGGAGTTCAGCGGCGATCTCTACCACCGGCATCTGCAGGTTACGTTCCGCCACTGGATCCGGGGGCAAACCCGGTTCGGGGATCTGGATGCGCTGCGCGCACAGATCGACCGTGATGTGGCCGAGGCGCGGAAGTGGTTCGCGTCGGGAAGAGGTCCGCGCCCGCCGCAGGCCTGAGCGTTCTAGCCCGCATTTCTCACCGCCCTTCTACTACGCACGCCGATCTGCTCGCCGTAAAGGGGCGTACTCCCTGCAGCCGGCTCGACGTAGTGTCAGCTACGCCTTCGCCGTCTTCCGGTCCGT
>SLSJ01000202.1 GCA_007130525.1 Ectothiorhodospiraceae bacterium
ATCTGCTCGCTGTGTCGGGGCGTACTCCCTGCAGCCGTCTCGACGTAGTGTCGGCTACGCCTTCGCCGTCTTCCGGTCCGTGCCCCCCGTCACAGCGGCATCTCGACGCCCTCGCGACGAATGGCGGTGAGATATGCGGGCTGGCCCGTCGCCTCATGAGTCCGGTCTCTGCAGGACGATCTGGGCGTTCACCCTGCCCTCGACCTCGGCCCGCCGCAGACTGACCGATGTGGCCTCGACGCCGTGACCCGTGCGCAGCGACCCCAGCCATCGCACCAGTTGATCGAATCCCACCTGCTCGAGCACGACCCGCGCGCTGCCGTCGGCCATCGGCTCGACCTGCTCCAGTGAACGTCCCAGTCCGGCCTCGCGGGCGTGCTGGTCGGCGAGCGCGAACAGGGCCCGGTCGCGGCCGACGTTGGTCGGCCCGTCGGCGATGCCGCCGAGAGCGCGAATCTCCGCAACCGCCGGCTGCATCCAGCTCAGCAGGTCACGGGCTTCGCGCAGGTCACGCTCGAGTTGCGCAGTGTTCTGGCTCAGCGGTTGCCAGAGCAGGAAATAGAAGAGTATCGCGGCGAGGGCCATGCCGCCCAACCCCAGGGTGCGCCGTTCCCGGCCGCTTAGTTTTTGCCACCACTCCCTCATCAGCGCCTCCTCACCTGCAGTCGTCCCTGTACGCGGTCGTTGTCGCCGCGTGCCGAGCGAACCTCGACTTCGATGCCGGACAGGCTGTCAAGGGCGCGCTTGAGTTCGTCAAGTTGCTGGAGACTGGTGGTGCTGATGTCGAGTTCAAGGTTCCCGCGGCGCCAGTTCATGCCTTCGATGCGGTTGCCGTCGTTGTCCTGCATGGCCGGTGCGATGACAAGCAAGGTGTCGATCAGCCCCGAACCGTCGTTGTGGGCGCTGTCGTGCAGCCTCGAGAGTCGCTGTTCAACTCGACTGCGTGCCTGGCTGATATCCCGGACATCCGGGAGGACCTCCTGCATCAGTGACTTTATCTCTGCCTCCACGACGTCCAGTTCCGCCCGCAGGCTGCGTTGCTCGAGCAGCATCTGGCCCGTGTGCAGGAGCAGCCAGGCGAGCAGCAGGGACCCCGCGATGCGCCATGGCCGCCACAGCCCCCGCCAGCCACCATCCTGGGAGTAGCTGCCGGTCAGCAGGTTGATGGCGCCTGCGCCGGACACGCCCTCCGCCAGTAGCGGCGCGGCGGAGGAAATGGATCGGGTGCTCACGGGCACGTCATCGACGGCGGAGGGCAGGGGGTTGTCGGCTTCTGCGACCTGGAGTACCTGCAGGTGCTCCGGCCGTTCGTCTCCCGCTTCCGCCAGCGCTGTCTCGAGCAGTACGGACAAATTCCCGGGTTCGCTCGCGAACCCCCGCTGATGGCCGGTGCGGACCAGGCAGCCGTCGGCCTCCACCAGCACGCTCCAGTCGTCGGTCCGGGGCAGGCAAAGTACGTCGGGGATCACGCATTCCGGCTGCAGTCCGGCCTCCCCGAGTCGCTGCATCCAGGTATCGAGCCACTGTCGCTCGACGACCGCCACCGCGACTTCACCGGAGGGTCCCGGCTCACCGGGAACGCAATGCAACTGATCGACGTCGTCGGCAAGCTGGTCTTCGAGCGCATAGGGCAGCGCCTGCAGTAGTTTCTGGCGGTTTCGGGTGGGAACCGTGGCGGACGTGAGCAGAATACGGCTTCCCGGAGCGAAGGCCTGAATGCGATGGCCGGCGGCGGATTCCGCCAGCGTCGCAGGCTCCGCGGTGTTGCCCTCGTCGACCAGGGCACCGTCGCGATCGAGTCGAAACCACTCCAGTGTGTCGTTGGCGTCGACACCAAGTCGCAGGATCAGGCGAGGCGGCATGGGCTATCCTCTATTAGCATTCCGTCGATTGTCGGGTGCCTCGGGTCCGGGTGCAATGCGTGGCTGTCGCATAAGCGATAACGCTCTGCGTTTCATGGCGGTGTCGCGAGGGCGCGACGGGCCCATGTTCACGGGCTTTTCAGCTTACATATAAGACAAAGCTAATCAATACAGAAAATTTTATTTATTTTACTTAATAGCTCGTTCGCTGCGACGCTCTGCGGCAAGCGGCTTCAACAAGTCGGGTATGGGAAAGTTATGGCTACTCCCGGTCAGGACAAACATGAGTCAACCCGGTCAGGTCAGATTGATCTGGGTGCTTCCATGGCCGCCGTCACGGAGGCGGCAGCGATCGCCGCAACCGGCTGGATCGGGCTTGGACGCAAGGAGGACGGTGACGGTGCCGCGGTGGAGGCCATGCGTGCCGCGTTCGCAGGCCAGCCCGTCAGTGCCACCATCGTGATCGGCGAGGGCGAGAAGGACGACGCGCCGATGCTGTACAGCGGCGAGAAGCTCGGCAAGGGTGGACCGGCTCTCGATATCGCCGTGGATCCTGTCGAAGGCACCAACTACCTGGCCAAGGGGATGCCCGGCGCCATCGCCGTGCTCGCGGCATCGCCCGAAGGCACCATGTTCCGGCCGAAGTCGGCGTTCTACATGGACAAGCTGGTAGTGCCTCCGGTAGCGGCCAACGCTATCGATCCGGAAGCGCCGGTCGGCGACAGACTGCGGACGCTGGCGAGAGCCTTGGGCAAGGCCGTGAAGGAGATCCGGGTCTTCGTGCTTGAGCGACCGCGCCACCAGCAGCTCATCAGCGATATTCACGAGGCCGGAGCGTCGGTTCGCCTGGCGCCCGATGGTGACGTGCTCGGCAGTATCAAGGCGCTGCTGGGTGAGCGGGTCGATGCCCTGATGGGGATTGGCGGTACCCCGGAAGGCGTGATTTCCGCCTGTGCGGCGCGCGCGCTTGGCGCCGGAATGTGGGGCGCGATGGCGCCTCAGAGCGATCAGGAGCGCGCGCGCGTGGAGAGGGATGGGCTGAAACCGGGCCAGATACTGACGCGTGATGAGCTGATCGCCAGTGATGAGGTGATGTTCGCCGCCACCGGGATCACCGGCGATGACATGCTGGAAGGTGTCCGGTACACCGGTGGCCGCGTGCTCACGGAGACGCTGTTGATAGGTAACGGAATGCTGCGCTGGGTGAGAACGGAGCGGAATCACACGTAGCGGCTCCGAATGTTCGGGACAGTGCCCCGATGATCCGCGCCTGTCTCGTGCCGCTCCGGCACCCTTGCGCTGATCGCGCCCATCCGGAGTCGCGTTACGGCGACCGATGGCGCATCGACGACCGGTATTTGTCTGAAGCCCTTTTGCGGGCGCCATGCATGGGCGCCGCGATGGGGCCGTTTCTGCGTTTCCGTCCGGCAGGGACGATTATGCGGCGACGCCTTTCGGGTGAGAACCCGGGAGTTCTACGCCGTGACGTTTGATGAGAATACAAAACGAGCTGTTACCGAGGAGGTAAGACCCCATGACTGCGTATGTGCCCCAGCACGCCGAAGAACTCAGGGAAACCGCCCGTGCCATGGTCGCTCCGGGCAAGGGCGTGGTCGCCCTGGATGAAAGTAATGCCACCTGCACCAAGCGTTTCGAGGCCGTTGGCGCGCAATCCACCGCGGAAACCCGTCGACAGTACCGCCAACTGCTCATTACCGCGCCCGAGGCCGAGAAATACATCAGTGGCGCGATCCTGTTTGACGAGACCATTCGCCAGTCCACCGACGACGGCAAGACGCTGGTCAAGGCCCTGCAGGAGCGCGGCATGATTCCCGGTATCAAGGTGGATACGGGCGCCAAGGACATGCCGGGTGGCCGTGGCGAGAAAATGACGGAGGGGCTGGACGGTCTGCGTGAACGTCTCGCCGAGTACTACCAGATGGGTGCCCGCTTCGCGAAGTGGCGTGCCGTAATAACCATCGGTGATGGTATTCCCACCATCGGCTGCTACAAGGCCAATGCCCATGCGCTGGCCCGTTATGCGGCGCTCTGCCAGGAAGCCGGCATCGTGCCGATGATCGAGCCGGAAGTGCTGATCGACGGTTCGCACAGCATCGAGCACTGCCGGGAAGTAACCGAACAGAACCTGCGCATCGTGTTCCGGGAACTTGCCGAGCAGGAAGTAATGCTGGAGGGGACCGTACTCAAGACTTCAATGGTGATCTCCGGGCTCAAGGCGCCGCAGCGCGCGGGTGTCGTCGAGGTCGCCGACCGGACCGTGGAGACGCTGATGCGGTGTGTGCCGCCAGCACTGGGAGGAGTCGTGTTCCTGTCCGGTGGTCAGGGACACGTGGAATCGTCCGCGCATCTCAATGCCATGAATCAGCGCTGGGCCGATCGTACGCCGTGGAACATGACCTTCTCCTACGCTCGCGCGCTGCAGCAGCCCGCCCTGGATATCTGGGGGCCGGACAACAGCAAGGTGGCGGAAGCGCAGAAGGCCTTCGTGTTCCGAGCGAAGATGAATTCGCTGGCTTCCAGGGGCGAGTACAGCGAAGCGCACGAAAAAGCAGCTTGACCGTGGTTCGCCCCCGGCGGCGGGGCGGAATGCCCGTGCCCCGGTCGGCACATCGAGCGCGCGGCCCGGGAGCCTGTCGCGCTCAGGCTTCCGGAGTCCGTCAAGCGCGGGACGGTTGAACCGGCGGCGGGGGTGCGGGAGGCGATAAACGTCAATGGCTTCGGGGCCGGTGCGCCGGTTGTCGTGTGCGCCCGCTTCCGGTCGGGGTGGCAACGCGTGGTCGCCCGTCCGCAAGAACAGCCATGAATCCGGCGAGTACGGGTTCCATCAGGAGAATATCGATGTCGGCAAAGTATCCAGTTATTGCAATCACCGGCTCATCCGGTGCCGGCACCTCGACGGTCAAGACCGCCATGCAGCACATCCTGCGTCGTGACGGTTTCAAGGCGGCGATGGTCGAGGGCGACAGTTTTCACCGCTATGACCGCAAGGAGATGAAGCGCCAGTTGGCGGTGGCAGCCGAGGAAGGACGCAACCTGAGCCACTTCGGCCCGGAAGGCAACCGGTTCGAGGATCTGGAAGCGCTTTTCCGCGAGTACGGCGAAACCGGCACGGGCAAGCACCGCTTCTACGTGCACAACGAGGACGAGGCGGAGTTTCACGGCGTCCGCCCCGGCAAGTTCACGGACTGGAAACCATTGCCCAGGGACAACGATCTGCTTTTCTATGAAGGGCTGCATGGCGGTGTCAAGACCGACAGCGTGAACGTCGCCCAGCATGTGGACCTGCTGGTGGGCGTAGTGCCAATCGTCAATCTTGAGTGGATCCAGAAACTGCACCGGGACACCCTGGAGCGTGGTCATGAGAGGGCTGCGGTGACCGAGACGATCCTGCGGCGAATGCCCGACTACGTGAACTACATCGTGCCACAGTTCTCGCAGACCGATATCAACTTTCAGCGCGTGCCCACGGTGGATACCTCCAATCCGTTTATTGCCCGTGACGTGCCCACGCTTGACGAGAGCATGACGGTGATTCGCTTCCGGAATCCACAGAAATTCGACATCGATTTCCCGTTCCTGCTGACCATGCTGAATGACTCCTTCATGTCACGGCGCAACACCATCGTGGCCCCGGGTGGAAAGATGGTCATGGCGCTGGAACTGGTGCTGCAGCCGATGATCGAGAAACTGGTCATGCGTGGTCGCGAGCTGCGCGGCGAGGCATGATTGGCGCTACCGCCAATGGCGCCGGCGATCAGTGTGCCGGCAGTGATGTCCCGGCGGTGGCGGAATCCATGACGGGGCCCTGTTCGAACACGTAGTGCTTGAAGGCCTGGGCGATGGGGGAGAGCCGCTTGCCCTGTCGGGATACCAGATACCAGTGGCGGCGAATGGGAAAGTGGGTGACATCGAGGACGACAAGGCGGCCGGCCTGAACGTGCAGGTCCAGGGTATGGAGGGAAACCACGCCCAGCCCCAGGCCCGCGGACACCGCCTCCTTGAGTGATTCGTTATCGGCGATCTGCACCTGAATGTGCGGTTTCAACCCATGTTTCTTGAACAGCCGTTCCATCGCCGCGCGCGTCCCCGATGCAGGTTCCCGTACAACGAAGGGTTCCTGCTCCAGGTTTTTCAGGGGGATCTTTCCGATGGTCGCCAGCGGATGGCTTGCCGGTGCTATGACGACCAGCGGATTCTCCATGAAGGGTTCGCCGGTCAGTTCCAGATCCGCGGGGGGCTGGCCCATGATGACCAGGTCTTTTTCGTTTTCCCGGAGTTGCCGTAGCAGCGTCTCCCGGTTGGATACGTCCAGGCTTACGGTGGCACCGGGATACCGGTGCAGGAAGGAGGCGATCAGCCGGGTGGCGAAGCTGCTGGCCGTGGAGGCGACGGCCACGGCGAGTGTGCCGCGGGACAGATCGCTGATCTGGGCCAGCATTTCACCGGCCTCGTTCAGCTGCTGGGAGATGCTGCGACTGTAGCGGAGCATTTCGCGCCCGGCCTCGGTCAGGAAAATGCGCTTACCGACCTGTTCGAACAGTGGCAGATTGAGCGCATCCTCGAGCTTGCGGATCTGCAGTGATACCGCGGGCTGGGTCAGATGCAGTTCCTCGGCGGCCTTGGTATAACTGAGTTTCCTGGCAACGGTGTTGAAAATCTCGAGTTGGCGAAGGGTTACGTGCATACGGGGAACTCCGGCAATGGTCCGTTCATGTGTTCGGAAGCCTTGATTGGAAATCAATGAGGCGTTCTCTAACGCATAACATGAAATTATCCTGTCGCGGAAGAGGATTTGCATTTCCTTATTCGATTGGAGTGCCCCTTCCCTCCGGGGCGCGGGAGCGAGAAAGGGAGAGAGTTCCATGAGTTCGAATTATCTGATTGCCCCGTCCATTCTGTCTGCCGACATGGCCAGGCTCGGTCTGGAGGTTGATGCGGTTCTGGAGGCGGGCGCGGACATGGTCCATTTCGACGTGATGGACAACCATTACGTGCCCAACCTGACCTTCGGTCCCGTGATCTGCAGTGCCCTGCGCAACTATGGGGTGACCGCCCCCATCGACGTCCACCTCATGGTGGAGCCGGTGGATGGCCTGATCCCGATGTTTGCGGATGCAGGCGCCAATTACATTTCATTTCACCCGGAAGCCAGCCGACACGTTCACCGCAGCCTGCAACTGATTCGGGACCATGGTTGCAGGGCCGGGCTGGTATTCAACCCGTCCACGCCCCTTGACCACCTCAAGTACGTGCTGGACCTGGTGGATATGGTGCTGATCATGTCGGTGAACCCGGGTTTCGGTGGCCAGAGCTTCATTCCCGGTTCCCTGCAGAAGTTGCGGGATGCCCGCCGCATCATCGACGAAAGCGGCCGTGATATCCGGCTGGAAGTGGACGGGGGCATCAAGCCGGACAACATCGGTGCAGTGGCCGAGGCCGGCGCGGACACGTTCGTGGCCGGGTCCGCCATTTTCGGCAAGGACGACTACCGGAAGGTCATCGGGGAAATGCGCGCGGAACTGGCGCGCGGAGCCTGAATCATCCTGGATTTGTCGGCCCCGCCGTGTCTGCCGCAGGTCGGGAGCCCCGAGCCTTAACCCGCATATCTCACCGCTGTTCGTCGTGAGGGCGTCGAGGTGCCGCTGTAACGGGGGGCACGGACCGGCAGACGGCGAAGGCGTAGCCGGCACAACGTCGAGCCGGCTGCAGGGCGTACGCCCCGACACGGCGAGGAGATCGGTGTGCGTGGTAGAAGGGCGGTGAGATATGCGGGTTAAAGGCGCGGAGCGAGGATCCTGTCTGAGGCATGGCGCTTGTGACCTCGCGGCGGGTATCCCGGACCGGTTCTCCGGCGCTACGCCGGCTTTGCGCTCAGGCGGTTTCTTTCAGTGCGCTCCGGTGCAGCGCGCGCAGGAAGTCCGGGGTGACGCAGGTCCACCCCTCCGGGCCGCCCGCGTGCATCGTGAAGGGTCGATCCGGTTCGCCCAGGTCGCTGAGGATGGCGGCTGCGCCCGTGAAGTCGTCGTCCTTGCTGTAGGTGCTGGGCGTCACCAGGGTGGCCAGGCTGGCGGCAAGGGCGGCGCGCAGGCCGTTGCGGGAATCCTCCAGGGCCAGGCACTCGGACGGCGACAGGCTCAGCCGGTCCATGACCCAGTGGTAGATGTCCGGCGCCGGTTTCTTCGCCGGCACGCAGTCGCCGGCGCCGATGACGTCAAACCAGTCCATTGCCTGCGTTCCCAGGTTCGGTTCCAGCAGGGCCCGGACGTTGTCCGGCGTGGTGGTGGTGGCGATGGCCAGGCGCAAGCCCTCGTCACGGGCTTCCCGGATCAGGCGCTCAACCCCCGGCAACAGGGTGACGGCACCGCTGGCGAGTATTTCCCCGTAACGGCGCGTCTTGCACTCATGGATCTCCCGCGCCCGTTCGCTGAAATTCGGGTTGTGGAAGCGGTCTGGATCAGCCGTTTGTGCATAGTGCAGTATGCGTTCGCGACCGCCGGCAACACGCAGCAGACGCCCGTACAGGGAGCGGTCCCAGGTCCACTCCAGGCCGAAGACCCTGAACGCGTCATTGAATGCCGTCCGGTGTGCTTCCTCCGTATCGGCAAGGGTGCCGTCGACGTCGAACAGCAGTGCCCTCAGTTGCATGCATGCCTCCGTTTCCGTGGTTGCTTGATTCCCCGGACGAGTGTCGCCGGTGGCGCTCCGTTATTCCAGGAATCCGTGACGACGGGCAAGCGTCCGGGTCCGTCCCCTCTCGCCACGGTGCACCAGGCTCTCGCTGCGCATGCGGGTGTTGCCCAGTCTCACTTCCACCCGCACTCGAAACCAGTTGCTGGTCACCGACAGGCCGGCTTCGTCGATGTCCCGGCCCGCCAGTGCGTTGTGGCGAAGAAAGTCCTCCACTGTTTCGTGACCGTCATCCGGCCGCGCCTCCAGCAGGGCTTTCGCCTCCGCTTCCCCGAGTTCGTCGGCCAGGGTCCTCAGCACGCTGGCCGACGCCGTGTTGACGTTGATCGGAACCGCCTCCGGAAGCGCGGTCAGCGATGGAGCCAACAGCCGGTAGAGTTCGTCATCGACACCACGGACCAGGCGCAGTTCGGTGACACTCTGCATGGGCCGATTGGCGCTGCGGTAGGGTGGATCCAGCCGTGTATAGTAATCGTCGCCGGCACCGTCGGGAATCCTCACCTCGACACCCGGGTCGATCCAGTCGAGCACCGCCGGAATAATGCCCGGGTTCTGCTGGTGCAGCTGCAACAACCTGCGGAAACGTGCAATCTGGGCCGGAACATCCGAGCCCCCGGGCGATGTCAGGTTGTTGATGTTGAGCCGGCCCTGCAGATCCTCGATGCGAATCAGCAGCCGCACACCTTCGAACGCGGGTGGCATGATCTCCTGCGCCCAGAACTCGTTCAGGTGGTCCACCGCGCGGCTTCCTTCGGCGCGATTCTCCGCGAGGATCTGGCGCGCCCAGTCTTCCGCAGCGAGGGCGAAACTCCCGGCCCGATCATGCTCCAGCACATTCTGGGTGCGGCGAATGTCGAAATGCTGCCGGCCCGTGAGCTGCACGGCCAGGATGGTGGCGATGGCCACCACCAGCAATGCGGTGATCAGGGCCACCCCCCGCTGCCGTCTCATGGCAGTGCCTCCGCCCGGGCTGCACGGGCTGCGTCCGGCAGCAGGACCAGGCGCCGCAGCGTACCGTGGTCCTGCAGTTCGATGATCAGCTCCACGGCCCGCGGCAGCGGCGTGGCTACATCCGGCGCTGCCGCCGGGGGCCATACCTCGAGCCACTGATCGTCCGCGCCCAGGTAGCGCAGTTCAAGTGTTTCCACGCCAGTCAGCAGTACATGTTCGCTCACCGGTGGCTCATGTGCCTGATCCAGCACATCCCAGCTCATGCGTACAAGTTCGTCGTCGGCCACGGTGTAGCCGACCCGGCGGAATTCGCTTCGTTCGAGCCCCAGCGGGTTGCTCCGGCCGCCGCTGGTGAATTCGATGATCGCCAGGTCGTCACTGAGCATGGCGGGGCGCGGATCACCGAGCGGATCGCGAATCCCCCGCGCCACCGCCTGCTGAAGTTCTCGCTCGATGATGCCCAGGCCACGCTGGATTTCCGCCAAACGGTCGGCGCTACGGTCAATCTGGTCGCGATTGTTGACCAGCAGATGCAGTCCCCCGTAGGCCATCATCGAAACCAGGCCGAAAATGGCCAGTGAGACCAGGAGTTCGATCAGCGTGAAGCCTCGAGCCCTGCCGTGCATCATTGCTCCACGGCCGTTGCGTCGATGGGGTCGGGGATCATCTCCCTGGCGGGGTCGGGCAGCAGTCCGGTGTGTACGATCAGGCGCCGGTGCCGGTCGGCATCGTCGTAGACATGGACATCGAGGCGGCGCAGGTCGGGATTCTCGGTGTCCTGGATTTCCGTGGTCCAGTAGTAGCGGCGGCCGCCCATTTCCGCCTCGCCTTTCTCCTCACCGGTTTCCCAGGCCCGCTGCAGTCGCAGTTCCGTGGCCACGTTGCCGGCGACCCAGGCGGCAAAGGTCTTGTCGCGCAGGTCGACGGCGTTGGCGGTAAGCTCCAGGCTCGCCTTGATGATGGCCGCCATGGCGACTCCCAGCACCGCCACCGCCACCAGCACTTCCAGCAGTGTGAATCCGCGTTGGATGCGCGGCATCCCTACTCCTCCCGCTGCCGCAGACGCAGTTCGCCGGTCAGCGTCCCCTCGAGCTCCCATGATTCGGTCCGGTGCCTGTCACGCCAGCCCAGTGTCACCCGGAACGGCGTCTGTTCGCCGGACGACAACAGAAGCACGGCGGGGCGATGATCGTCCTTGTCCGAATCCGGAGCCGCTCGTCCGGGCAGCCCGTCGGTTGACCACTCCAGCCGCATCCCGTCGGGAAGCTCGCGGGCGCGAAGAGTGCGGTCTGCCGACGCCTGCACGGGCAGCCAGGTGTCTTCCTCCAGGTGGGAGAAGCGGTAGCCGCTCTGATCGAGCACCAGGCCCA
The DNA here is from genome assembly GCA_007130525.1 of Ectothiorhodospiraceae bacterium. Classification (GTDB taxonomy): domain Bacteria; phylum Pseudomonadota; class Gammaproteobacteria; order Nitrococcales; family Aquisalimonadaceae; genus Methylonatrum. The sequence goes on from SLSJ01000202.1 coordinate 10,892, forward strand.
GTTCGCGGTTATGGAGTATGGCGGTCTGCATTGCCAGTTCCATCACGGCTGCAAGCCGCCTGGCTTCCGTCTCCATTCGTGGATCCCGCGTGCCGCCAAAGCTCAGTACCGCAAGACTGGCGATCACCCCGATCAGGACCAGGACCACCATCAGCTCGATGAGGGTAAAGCCGCGGCTCCGCATGAGAGTATGTCCGGGAAGCCCGCTTATTCAATCCAGGTCCAGGTTGCTGATTTGCGCGTCCGCGCCATCGCCGCCCGGGCGCCCGTCGGCCCCGTAGGTGTATATGTGCACCCGCCCGCCGGCTTCCTCCGGGGCCCGATACTGATACTCGTTACCCCAGGGATCCTTGGGCAGGCTGCGCATGTAGCCGCCCGATTTCCAGTTGGGCGGTTCCGGCGGTGAAGTGGGCCGGCGCACCAGGGCCTCCAGGCCCTGGTCAGTGGTCGGGTAGCGGAAATTGTCCATCCGGTACATGTCCAGGGCGTTCTCGATGGTACGGATGTCGTGCTCGGCCTTGGTTATGCGCGCCCGCTCGGGGTTGTCCATGATGTTGGGCACGGCAAAGGCCGCGAGGATTCCGAGGATGACCACGACCACCATGATCTCGATCAAGGTGAAGCCCGTCTGTCGGCTGGTCCGCTGAAGTCGTTTGTAGGATGTCGTCATGCCTGCTTTCTTCCGTCGTCTAGTATGACCGGGATTTACCCGGGGGTGTGATGTCTGGCTGTCCGGGAACCTCGCGTCCATTCGGGGGATCGTGGGAGCAGTCACGACACCAGTTGATTTAGTTCGAAAATGGGGAGCAGTATGGCCAGTACGATAACCAGCACGACGGCTCCCATGACCAGTATCAGCAGCGGCTCGAACACCGCGAGCAGGGTCGAGACGATACCCTGCACCTCGCGTTCCTGATTGAGCGATGCGCGTTCCAGCATCTGCTCCAGGCGGCCGCTGTTCTCACCGCTCGCCACCAGATGCACGAGCATCGGTGGAAACTGTCCGCTCTGCGCAAGCGCGCGGCTGATGCCGGCGCCCTCGCGCACCCGTGTGGCCGCCTGTTCCACGGCCTGCCGCATGGGCAGATTGGTCATCACGCTTGCCGCAATCCGCATCGCCTCCAGTACCGGCACGCCGCTGCCGGCGAGGATGCTGAACGTGCGCGCGAACCGCGCCGCGTTGATGCCGCGCGTGAGCCGCGCAACCAGCGGCAGACGCAGTTGCAGCAGGTGGACCCGGTAGCGGAACCACGGCACGCGCCGCAGTCCGTAGACGAAGCCGGTGGCAACGGCGGCCAGCCCGAGCAGCAGCCAGAGACCATGCTCGCGCAGGAAATCGCTGACCGCGATCAACGCGGTTGTCAACATCGGCAGTTCCTGGCCGACGGTTACGAAGACCTCGGTGACCTGCGGCACCACGTAGGCGAGCAGCAGCACGACCACCAGGATCGCGACCACCACCAGGCCCAGCGGATAGACCAGCGCCAGCTGAATTTTCTGCTGCATCTGCTGGCGACTCTCGGTGTAGTCGGCTAGCCGTTCGAGCACCCGGTCCAGGTGGCCGGTCTGTTCGCCGGCCGCCACGGTGGATCGGTAGAGTTCGGGAAAGGCGCGCGGGAACAGGGCAAGTCCGTCAGCCAGCGAATAGCCTTCCATGACCCGAGAGCGCACTGCCGTCAGCATGCTGCGCAGTCGTTGTCGTTCGCTCTGCTGCGCCGTTGCCCGCAGCGCTTCTTCAAGCGGCAGCCCCGAGCCCACGAGCGTCGCAAGCTGCCGGGTCAGCAGGGCGAGTTCGTTGGCGCTGGCGCCGCGTGCGGGAATCAGGCTCCGGCGCTCACCCCCGCGCTCCGGCGACGTGACCTCCGCCACGTCCAGTGGGACCCAGCCCTGGTCGCGCAACTGTGCGCGCACCTGGCGGGGCGTATCGCCCTCGAGCACGCCCTTGAGTTCGCGGCCGTTGGTGTCCAGAGCCTGGTATTCGAACGCTCCCATGATGGTTTGTTCCCTACGACTCCAGTGGAGTCGTATCCTCCACGGTAACCCGCAGGACTTCCTCCACCGTCGTCTCACCGGCAAGTACCCGCCGTACGCCGTCCTGCCGCAGGCTGGGCGTATGCCGACGCACATAGCGCTCCAACCTCTGTTCGGCAACTCCGTCATGGATCATGCCGCGGACAGTTTCATCCACGACCACCAGTTCGAATATGCCGCCGCGACCGCGGTATCCGGTCTGATTGCAGGCCGCGCAGCCGGACGCGCGGTACAGCGTCGGTGGTTGATTCGGATCCAGGCCCAGCCTTTCACAGTCCTGCTGATTGGCGGTGAACGGTTGACGGCAGTGCACGCACAGCAGCCGGACCAGCCTCTGCGACATCATGCCCACCAGGCTGGACGCCATCAGGAACGGTTCCACCCCCATGTCATGCAGGCGGCTGACCGCGCCCACGGCGGTATTGGTATGCAGGGTGGAGAGCACGGTGTGCCCGGTCAGCGAGGCCTGCACGGCGATCTCGGCGGTTTCGAGGTCACGGATTTCCCCAACCATGACCACGTCCGGATCCTGGCGCAGGATTGCGCGCAGTCCCCTGGCGAAGCTCATGTCCACCTTGGTGTTCACCTGGGTCTGGCCGATGCCCTCGATGTAATACTCGATGGGATCCTCCACGGTCAGTATGCTGCGGCTGGCATCGTTCAGCCGGCTCAGCGCCGCATACAGCGTGGTGGTCTTGCCCGAGCCGGTGGGGCCGGTCACCAGCAGGATGCCGTGGGGCTTGTGAATGAGTTCATTGAGGATCTCGGCCAGGCGTCCGGGCAGGCCCAGGTGCTGGAGATCCAGGCGTCCGGCCTGTTTGTCCAGCAGACGCAGGACGACACGCTCGCCGTGCCCGGAGGGCAGGGTGGACACCCGAACGTCGACGGCGCGGCCGGCAATGCGCAGCCCAATGCGGCCGTCCTGCGGCAGGCGCTTCTCGGCGATGTCGAGCCGTGCCATGACCTTGATCCTCGAGATCAGCAGGGGCGCCATGATCCGCGGCGGTTCCAGGACCTCGCGCAGTATTCCGTCGACGCGGAAGCGGACCAGCAGCCGGTTCTCGAACGGCTCCACGTGGATGTCCGAGGCATTCTCCTTGATCGCTTCCGTAAGCAGGGCATTGATCAGGCGGATGATGGGGGCGTCATCGGCGCTCTCCAGCAGATCCTCCGGTTCCGGCAGGCTCTCGGCGATGCTGGACAGATCCATGTCGTCGCCGATGTCCTCCACCATCTGCGCCGCTTCACCGCTGTGGCGCTCGTAGGTCTGCTGCAGCAGTCGGCCGAACTCTGCGGGATCCACCCGCGTAAGGCGCAACGGCACGCCCAGTATGCGCCGAAGTTCCGTGAAACTGGCGGTGCTGGCACCCTCCCGGTAGAGCACGTTGGCGATGCCTTCGGAAATGCCGTCCACCATCACGCCATGACGCCGGGCGAAGGCAAATGAGGGGCGCCGTTCGCGCACCTCGGCTGCGCCGGTCATGGTATCGGTACCGGGGGAATCCCGTCTGGTCTCCAGGCGGTAGTCTGAAGATTTCACGCTCATCGGTAACGATCACCGTCAAGCTCGGCGAAAGGCGGCGGCAACTCCGCCCGTTCCAGACGCGGCAGCACGGGCGGGTTGGCCTCCCCTATCCCGCTGACTTTGCGCTGGTGACGATCAAGCTGCCGTGCCCTGATATAGCTGTACTTGCGGCTTGTCATATCGTCGGCGACCGCCCGGTCGCGGACGATGGTGGGCTGCATGAAGACCATCAGGTTGCGCTTGGTCAGGGTGCTGGAGCGGTAACGGAACAACTCGCCCAGCAGGGGCATGGAGCCGAGGAAGGGCACCCGTTGTTCCCTCTCCTGAAGATCGTCATCCATCAGGCCACCCAGGGCGATCACCTGGCCGTCGTCCACCAGCACGCTGGTCTTGATGGAACGGAGATTGGTCACGACTCCCGCCGCGGTGTCGCCGATGACATTGGACGCTTCCTGCTCGATTTCCATGAGTATGGCATCGCCCTCGTTGATCTGTGGCGTGATCTTGAGGATGATGCCCACGTCCTCGCGACTGATGGTCTGGAACGGATCCACGACGTTTCGCCCCTCCCCGGTGAACTGGCCGGTGACGAAAGGCCGGTTTTCGGCTACCCGGATCTCCGCTTCCTGGTTGTCGAGAGTGACCAGCGAAGGCGTGGACAGGATGTTGGTATCGTCGTCTGCTGCCAGCGCGCGGATGAACGCGCCGAATCGCACCCGGCTGTCAAGGTCGCCGACCACCACGCTGGCGCCGTCACCAATCTGCGGCTGGGCCGTCTGCAGAGTAAGAAGTGAACTGATGCCGGTGCCCACGCCTGCGAAACTGGTGATGCCGGCGAAGCCCGCTCCGTCCCGGCCATCCGCAAACCACTGTACACCGCGTTCTGCGCCGCGCTGCGAGGTGATCTCGGCGATCGCTGCTTCCACCAGCACCTGTGCCCGCCGGATATCAAGCTGACTGATCACGGAACGCAGGGACTGAAGGATGCCGGGGGGTGCCGTGACCACCAGGGAATTGGTGGCCTCGTCAGCCTGGATGTTGATCTCCCGCCGTGCCTCGGTTTCCGGTTCCCTTGCGCGCTGCATGTGTTCGCTGACACCGGCGAGGACATCCACCAGTTCCGTTGCCCGGGCGTAACGCAGGTAGATCACGTGGGTGTCGCCCTCGTGGTCCAGCGGGTCGTCCATCTGCGCGATCAGCGCGCGCATTCGCATGCGCTGCGTGCGGTCACCCGAGAGCAGGACGCTGTTGGTTCGCTCGTCCACCGCGATCCGCAGCTGGTTCGCGGGTACTGTTTCCGCGTCCGCGCGCTGCAGGCTGGAGAGTACGCGAGCCATTTCGCTGGCCGAGGCATTTTCCAGTCTGACAATGTCGGTTTCGTCGTCGTCCGCGCGGTCGATCTCCCGCACGATCTCGGTAATGCGGTCCACGTTGTCCGCACGGTCCGATATGATCAGCACATTGGTGGGCGGGTAGGCGGCAAGGTGACTGTTCTGTGGCACCAGCGGTCGCAGGATGGGCACCAGTTGGGCAACCGCAATGTTTTCAACCGGAACGACGCTGGTCACCATGTCGTCACCGGCCCTGGCCTCCGGGTCGAGGGTGGTGCCCAGTTGCTTGGCCCCGACGTCGGGGATGATCTTGGTAACCTCGCCGGACGGCACGGTGGCGAAGCCGTGTACCTGGAGGATCGACAGGAACACCCGGTAGAGTTCATCGGGTTCCATGGGCTGCTTGGATACCAGTGTTACCCGCGCCCTGACTCTGGGGTCGATGATGAACCGCTCGCCGGTCACTTCCGCGACAGTGCTGATGAGCGCGGTGATGTCGGCATCCTTGAAGTTGAGGGTGATTCCGGACTCTTGCGCTTCCTCGCCGCTACAGACCTGGCTGACCAGCAGTGCGCCGATGAATGCCAGTGAGCACAGCATCCGGCTGCTGCCTCTTCCGCCGTCATTGTGCCGCGTGTACATGCTCATGATTGCTTGCTCATGGTTGCTCGCCCGGGTCACGCTCGCCGAATTCCACCTGTAGTGACTGGCTTTCGCCGTCGCGCAGGATCTCCAACTGCAGTGAATCGGCTGTTCCGATCTCCTGCATCACGCGCATGCCGGCGTCAAGACTGTCCAGTTGCATGCCATTGATCGAGGTGACGATATCGCCGGGTTCCAGCCCGGTCTGTTCCCACAGTACCGGGTCTTCGCCTTCCTGCAGCCTGAAGCCGAGCATGGTGCCGTCCTCCGAGTATGGCTGCATCTGGACATGGCCTACGAAGTCTTCCGGATTCGACATTAGTCGATCCGGCAGATCCGTCACTTGTCGGGAAAACGCGTCTTCGGCGTCCGGCGCGGGCGCTGTCCGATCGGGCCGCCGCCCACCGGCTCCGTTGACGGGTCCGGCGTCCAACGGCTGTACCGCGGTATCGGTGCCGTCAAGCGCAAGGCGCTCCTCCGGCAGTCGCAGACTTTCGTGACGACCGTTTCGCCGCAGTATCACTCGGTCGGGCAGGATAGCGTCCACGATGGCGCCACCGGCCAGTTCGTCGCCCGTCCGAAAGTGGGTTTCACGCTGTCCGTCGTCGACAATCGCCAGCGCCAGCGCCGGATCCGGGCTGTAGACCAGACCGCGGAGCGTGAGATTGAGACGTGTGTCCGGGGCATCGACGGGCACCGGAGGAGCACCGTCATCGAGGGCCGCGGCCCTTCCCATGAGGTGACGGGAGGCCAGCTGGCGGCCCGGATCCACATGCTGTTCGGGAGCCACACGGTAGGTCGTCACCGGTGGCGGTGGCGCGGTGGTCACCTCCGGGGCGGGCACGAGCAGCCAGACTACCTGTGCCAGCGTATAGCCGATCAGGGCCGAGAGCGAGGCGCTTGCGAGTAACGGCCCGTGCCGGAGCCATAACGGACCCGGCTTCGGTAGTGACGGTGTGCCTGCACTCGCGCTCATCACGGATGCTGCTTCATATGATAATCGGGTGAATGTCCGGGTCGGCGCCAGCAGTCGGATCGAGTAGTATACTCCGATGGACAGTATGACCACTATGGGGCCGGGAACAGTGGCCTGGTCCGCATCTCCGGCTTCACGCACAGGGAGGCCGGGATCGATACTCGCGCGTCCAGGCTCCAGTCGAGTTATCAAGGGCGCTGTGGCGGTTCTTCCGCGAGTTTTGCGGCATGGGACTAATTGCCGCAAGCCCGCGATTGACAACGCGGAAACGTATCGCTATCGTTCGAGCAGATTGTTTCAGCACATCAGTGCGCCCGCAAGGCCCCCGCGTCACTAAACCGTTTCCACCTACAACGATCGGTTGTCAGACAGGTCCGGCTTCTTCGACATCCAGTAAATGTTTCCCGGAGGCACGTAACCCGTGAGCGGAGAGATTATTCACGTCAGTGATGACACGTTCGAAGAAAAAGTACTCAAATCCGACGGTCCCGTTCTGGTGGATTACTGGGCGGAATGGTGCGGTCCATGCAAGATGATTGCACCGATACTCGACGAAGTCTCCCGCGATTACGGTGACAGGCTCACGGTGGCCAAGCTCAACATTGACGAGAATCCGGAAACGCCACCGAAGTATGGTATTCGCGGCATTCCGACGCTGATGCTGTTCAAGAACGGTGCGGTTGAAGCCACCAAGGTGGGTGCCTTGTCAAAGTCCCAGCTGACCGCGTTCATCGACAGCAATCTTTGAGTTGGTCCCTGGCGGGACGCCGTCCCGATTCCGGACCGACATGCAGGCAGAATCCGATGCCCGCTCCGGCGCGTCACGGTCTCCGGCGAAAGCCGTTGTTTGGAGACCGGGCAGGGAGGCAGGGCATGTAGCACACCCGCCGGACGTAGCGGAGAGGGGTCAGCGGTATAGTACCGCGCCCCGAGTGAACCTCCAGTTTCAGCTGTATCGCCGGATGGACTTCGATGTCCTGCCGGTGTCCGATCCGTTCATGCAAGCGAAGCAACCGACATGAATCTGACCGAACTTAAACAAATGCCTGCCACGCAACTGGCCGAACTGTCGCAGTCCTTCGGCATCGATGGGGTGGCACGGTCCCGAAAGCAGGACATGATCTTCGCCATACTCAAGGCGCACGCCAAGAAGGGCGAGGATATCTACGGTGACGGAGTTCTCGAGATCCTCCAGGATGGGTTCGGCTTCCTTCGTTCCGCAGACAGTTCCTACCTTGCCGGCCCTGATGACATCTATGTCTCTCCAAGCCAGATCCGACGCTTCAGCCTGCGCACCGGCGACACGATCTCGGGCAAGATCAGGCCGCCCAAGGAGGGCGAGCGTTATTTCGCTCTGCTCAAGGTCAGCGAGATCAATTTCGAGGCCCCGGAAGCGGCCAAGCACAAGGTGCTCTTCGAGAACCTGACGCCGCTGTTCGCAAAGGAACGTTTCGTGCTGGAGCGCGGTAACGGCAGCACCGAGGACCTTACCGCCCGGATCATCGACATGTGCGCCCCCATCGGCAAGGGCCAGCGGGGGCTGCTGGTTTCGCCCCCGAAGGCGGGCAAGACCATGATGCTGCAGAACATCGCCCAGAGCATCGCCGCCAACAATCCCGAGGCCTACCTGATCGTACTGCTTATCGACGAGCGGCCCGAGGAAGTGACGGAAATGCAGCGCTCCGTTCGCGGGGAAGTGGTGTCGTCAACCTTCGATGAGCCGGCCAGCCGACACGTCCAGGTGGCGGAAATGGTGATCGAGAAGGCCAAGCGGCTGGTGGAGCACAAGAAGGATGTGGTGATCCTGCTGGACTCCATCACCCGGCTCGCCCGTGCCTACAACACCGTCGTGCCGTCTTCCGGAAAGGTGCTGACCGGTGGTGTCGACGCCAATGCGCTGCACCGGCCCAAGCGCTTCTTTGGCGCTGCGCGCAACATCGAGGAAGGCGGCAGCCTGACCATCATTGCCACGGCGCTGGTGGAGACCGGATCAAGGATGGACGACGTGATCTACGAGGAGTTCAAGGGCACCGGCAACATGGAGATCCACCTGGATCGCCGTATCGCCGAGAAGCGCATCTTCCCCTCAATCAACATCAATCGCTCCGGCACCCGCCGCGAAGAGTTGCTGATCAAGCAGGACGAACTGCAGAAGATCTGGATCCTGCGCAAGGTGCTGCATTCCATGGACGAACTCGCCGCCATCGAGTTCGTGCTCGACAAGCTCAAGGACACCAAGGTCAACGCCGAATTCTTCGAATCGATGAAGCGGTAGAAAAAAGCGACCTGCGGTCGCTTTTCTGCGCCCGGCGCCAGATATGGCCGTGAGCCGGCTCGACGTAGTGTCAGCTATGCCTTCGCCGTCTTCCGGTCCGTGCCCCCCGTCACAGCGGCATCTCGACGCCCTCGCAACGAACGGCGGTGAGATATGCGGGTTTATCCTGCTTCCAGCTACGCTTCGATGAGGCGCCTTTGCGCCTCGCGGTATTTTTCTGCTGTCTTGCGGATGATTTCTTCCGGCAGCTTCGGGCCGGGAGGGGTCTTGTCCCAGTCCAGTGTTTCCAGGTAATCGCGCACGAACTGCTTGTCGAAGCTGGGCGGTGAGATGCCCGTCCGGTACTGCTCCGCGGGCCAGAAACGCGAGGAGTCGGGGGTCAGGGCCTCGTCGATCAGCGTCAGTTGATCTGCGGCATCCAGCCCGAACTCGAACTTTGTGTCGGCGATAATGATGCCGCGCTCACGGGCGTAAGCTGCCGCCTCCCGGTACAGGTGCAGTGTCACGTCGCGGATCCGGCCGGCAAGATCCTCACCCAGCAGGTCCACTGTGCGGGCGTAGTCCACGTTTTCGTCATGTTCACCCATGGCCGCCTTGGTGGACGGCGTGTAGATGGGTTCCGGCAGCTCCGCCGCCTGTTCAAGACCTGTGGGAAGCCGGATACCACAAACCGTGCCGTTGCGCTGATAGTCCTTCCACCCCGAACCGATCAGATAGCCCCGCGCGATCGCCTCCACCGGCAACGGACGCAGTTTGCGCACCACCACCGCGCGGCCGGCCACCTGGGCGCGGTCGGCGGCATCCGGGACGGCCTCCTCCAGCGTCATGTCCGCGATGTGATTGGGGATGATGTGTCCGGTGCGCGCGAACCAGAATGCGGACACTGAGGTGAGCACGGCGCCCTTGCCCGGAATGGGGTCGGGCAGCACCACGTCGAAGGCGGACAGGCGATCGGTTGTGACGATCAGCAGGTGCGTGGGGTCCACCGAGTACATGTCCCGCACCTTGCCGCGGTGAATCAGGGGCAGGCTGCGCAAGGAGCTCTGGTGGAGGGCGGCGGGTGTTTCGATCATGCTGGTGCTCGCGTTATCTGTTCCTGGGGGCCGCGACGGAGCGGGTGTCGCCGGGATTATACGGGGTGCAGCGGCCAGGGATCACATGCGCCGGGGAGAACATGGGTGCGTCCCCGGGCGGTGTGGACCTATTCGAGTGTCAGCCGGTGCAGCGCCGCACCGGCCACCATGGCGGCGACGAAACCGAATACCGGCAGTATGCCGGTGACCAGCGCCGTAATGGCCGGGCCCGGGCACAGGCCGGCCAGACCCCAGCCGACTCCGAAAAGCACCGCTCCCCCCACCAGGCGTCCGTCAATGTCGGTTCTGGCAGGCACGCGGAACTGCATGTCGAACAGCGGGCGGGGTTGCCGAAGGACCAGCCGGAAGGCAGGAATCGTTACCAGCAGGGCGCCGCCCATGACGAAGGCGAGAGTCGGGTCCCAGGCGCCGAACAGGTCGAGGAAACCGACCACCTTTGCCGGGTTGACCATGCCGGAGATGGCCAGCCCCAGCCCGAAAAGGATACCGCTGAGCAGTGCAACCAGTACCACGCGCATGGTCTTCAACTCCCGAGCAGATGACGAACGACGAAGACGGTGGCGACCGCCACGGCCATGAACGTCACGGTCGCGACGATGGAGCGCGTGGACAGGCGTCCGATGCCGCAGACACCATGTCCGCTGGTGCAGCCGCCGCCCATTCGCGTTCCGAAGCCGACCAGCAGTCCGGCCACTATCATCATCGGCCAGCCCGCCTGCAGCTCTACCGCAAAGGGCCGTCCGGTGGCCGCCATGTACAGCGCGCCGCCGATCAGCAGACCAGCGATGAAGGCGACCCGCCAGGGCGTGTCGCCGCTGGGGCGGGCAAGCAGACCGCCCACTATGCCGCTGATGCCGGCAATGCGGCCGGCAGCCCACAACAGCAATACGCTGGCGATACCGATAAGCAAACCACCGAAAAAGCCGCTGACAGGCGTGAAATTTTCCATGACGGTTATCGAATCCTCTGCTCGTTTGGTTCCGGAAAGGCGCTATTGTACCTGCCCGCAGGCCCGGTTCGCCGCGACCGCCACGCCCATCTGTCAGGGATCCGGGAGTCGGGGTTGCGCATGATTTCGGCAAAATCACCTGCAGTCCGGACCCGCACTCCGGGGTTGTGCCGGCGTCCCCCGCCGATGGTGCTCGTCATCCACCCGTTGTGGTCGTGGGCCGGGTAAACCGGTGTCTCGTCCGACGGTCACGGATATGCGGACATGCTCCATGCGCACATCCCGCTGCTTCGGTCCATGTCCGATCATGTGGGTGCGGGATCCTCCGGACAACCCCCGGAGGTTGTCCCATGCCAGCGCGCTGTTCTCGCCTGCCTCCGAAAGCAGTGTTCAGCGCCTTCTCAGCGTCTGCACCGCCTCTTCGGTGCTCATGAATACGTGCCCGTCTCCCAGTGCCTCCAGCAGACCTGATCGGCGCAGCCGATCCATGACCGGGCCCTTTACCTCCGCCAGGTGCAATGTCACCCCCGTTCGTCCGAGGTTGTCGGCGAGATCCTTGAGTGTCTCGACCGCGCTGTGGTCGATGCCGTTGACCGCGCTGCAGATCAGAACGACGTGACGCAGATCGCTGCGCTCGGATACGTTACTGGCAATGAACTGTTCCAGCACCGCCGTATTCGCAAAGTAAAGGCTCTCGTCCACTCTCAGCAACAGCAGATCCGGCCAGGTTTCGACGTAGAAACGGTCAATATTCCGGTAATGCGCGGTACCCGGCATGCGGCCCACCACCGCCATGTGCGGATGTCCCGTACGCCAGATGAAGATGCCCAGGGAGACCAGCAGCCCGGCCAGCAGACCCAGTTCGATATCCACCAGCACTACGCCAAGGAAGGTCACCAGCAGTGCCGCCGTGTCGGCACGGTCGTATTCCCAGGTGTGGCGCAGGGTCGTGAGGTCGAAAAGCGGCACCACGGCCACCACGATCACTGCGGCCAGCGCCGCCAGAGGCAGGTGACGGAACAGCGGCATGAGCAGCGCCGCTGCAATGGCAACCAGCAGCGCTGTTACCACGCCTGCCAGTGGTGTGCGCGCGCCGGCGTCGAAATTCACGGTGGATCGACTGAAACTGCCCGCAACAGGCAGTGTGCCGGAGACGGCCGCACCGGCATTGGCGATGCCCAGGGCGAGCAGTTCCCGGTTCGGATCGATGCGTTGCCGCCGCCGCCATGCCAGGGCCTTGGCGACCGAAACGCTTTCCACGTATCCAACCACGCTGATGATCAGCGCCGCCGGCAGCAGCGTCCGCCATTGATCCGCGTCCAGGAAGGCCAGCTGCGGTTGCGGCAGCCCGCCCCTGACCTCGCCGACCACCGGCAGTCCATGGGCCGAGAGTTCCAGCGCCGCGCTTGCCGCCGTGGCCGCGAGCACGACCAGTAACGGTGCGCCTCGGCTGAGCATCTGCGCCGGCCGGGATTTGAGTCCGAGCGCCAGCAGACCGCGTACCAGTTGGGCCCGTGCCAGCATCAGTAACAACAGGCAAACGCCGCCGATGCCGACGATCAGGAGATCCAACTCCCGCATTCCGCTGACCAAGGCGAGCGCCTGCGAGTGCAGCGGTTCTCCGCGGGGCAGTTCGATACCGGTGAGATGAGGCAGTTGGCTGAGGATAATGATTACGACGGCGCCGCTTACGAATCCGGAAAGCACTGGATGACTGAGGAAATTTGACAGCTCCCCCAGGCGCAGGGCACCCATGACCAGCAACAGCACTGCACACAGGAACGACAATGTGATGGCTGCGGCAATCCATTCCTCGCCACCGGGCGCATGCCCCTGTGCGCCCAGGGCATTGGCGACCAGCAGCGCCGTCACCGCCACCGGCCCCACGGACAGCGTGCGGCTGGTTCCGAGCAGGGCATAGAGCAGTGGAGGCAGAATGCCCGCATAGAGGCCGAGTATGGGTGGCAGACCTGCCAGCATGGCAAGCGCCATGCCCTGTGGTACCAGGAGGACCGTGGCCACGAACCCGGCCAGCAGGTCATCCTGCAGCGAGCGCCCGCGGCACTCTCCGAGCCATGTGCGCAAGGGCAGGGGGTTCTTGGGTCGCGGAGTTGCCAAGTGAGCACCGTCGGCTTGGGAATGACCTTGATACTCTAGGGAAACAGTGAAGTATTCGCACGGCCGCGTTGGTATCGGACACCGCGAGGCAAGGCGCGCTCCGTGGTGCCGCAGTCACTCTGCGGTCAAGCAGCGCAACACCGAAGTCGCAGGAAATGCGATGCCAACCCCTTGGGGCTCGGCCGCATGGCCCCTGGCGGTGTTGCGTCGCCGGGCCGGTAGCTCGAGCTGCCGAACCGGCACCGCGCCTTGCCAGGCTGCCATGCGACACGAGCGCGAGCGCGTGAATTCTTCAGCGTCTCCTTTAAGTCTTGAATGTTTTCAGTTTTCAGTTTTCAGTTTTCAGTTTTCAGTGTATGAGTTTCCGCCATTTGCCGGGCGTGCGAACGCCATCTTCCTCATGCGTAAATCCTGCAACCGCCGTCCGCAACGGTCATTACCAGCCCGCATATCTCACCGCCCTTCTACTACGCACGCCGATCTGCTCGCTGTGTCGGGGCGTACTCCCTTCAGCCGGCTCGACGTAGTGTCAGCTACGC
>SLSJ01000124.1 GCA_007130525.1 Ectothiorhodospiraceae bacterium
ACAGAAAACAGAAAACAGAAAACAGAAAACCGTATTTCTTACTCGCCTCTCGCCACTTTCCCTAACCCGCTTCGCAACCGGCTTCTTGCACGAAGAATGCCGTTCCTCCCGTGTTCCCGGGTAATGCCGGGGCATCCAGGTGCCGCCGTTCAGTGTCGATGGCCCTCGTTCCCGTCCGGGCCATGGTTTTCGCCAGCCTCGTCCGCCTCGTCATCATGGGCATGTGCATCTTCGTGACCACTATGCTCATCTTCATGGTCATGGTGATCCTCAGACTCATGATCATGGTCATGATCGTGACGGTGTTCGTGTTCCTCGTCGTGGTGATGGTGATCGTCCGTGTCGGGTAGCGATAGCACGCCCACGCCGTGGCGGTACACGAGTTCGCCACCGAGGAATCCGGTCACCGAAAGAGGAACTGCCGCCAGGACAATCGCGAGCAGAAAAAGCGGTCCCTCGCGACGTTTCTGGCGGATCCGGTTCAGCGCCCAGAGCATCAGTACGAGAAACACCGCCGCCGTGAACAACGCCCAGTTGCGGTGTGTGGTCATGACCTCATGCGAAGCGGCATCGTGGGCCACGGTGTTGTAGGCGTACCAGCCGGTCAGCACTGTGCCGACGGTCACCAGCACCCCGGCAATCAGGTTGATGCGTGCCGCGGTGTGCAACGGTTTTGCCAGACCCAAGGCCAGACCGGAAAGCAGATACATGATGACCGCCGCGCCCAGCAGCCCAACGGTGAAATGCACGAAAATCGGGTGCCAGTTTGGAATGATCTCAGGCATGCATCGGTCCCTCCGGGTCAGTGGTGATGGTGATCATGATGGTCCTCGACGGCGTCACGATCGTTGGCTTCGTCGTGCCTGTGGTCCGCCTCGCCATCGCAGCGTTCGCGGGTGGCGCGGTCCACCATGAACCGCGGGTTGTCCATGATGGCGGCGCAGACGAGGTCGGGATCGAGGTTCTCCGCGGAAACATACATGTGGCCGAACTGCGGCACCGGTACCATCGTCCAGTGTTGCTCACGGGGCCATGGTTCGGGGTTGTCCCGCTCGCTGTAGCTCCACGGCCCGTCTTCGGGCGGGTCGTGCTCGTGCGCATGATGGGCGTGGTCGTCGTGATCGTCGTGCTCAACAGGGTCTTCGTGCCCTGCATGGTGGTGATGGTCGTGGCCGCCGTTGGCCACCGCGGCCAGGGGCAGCGCCAGCAGCGCGGCCAGCAGGATGGAAAGCACGCGGTCGTTCGCTCTCATGATCAGTGTCCTCCCGGGGAGCCGGGTCCGGGCCAGAGCATGTCGTGCTCCAGTCGCAGGATGTCGTCGCGCCGTCCGACGGACGGATTGAAGGTGTGGTCGAAGACGAAGCTCACGCCGACCTGGATCCGGCTTTCGTGGTCCAGGCCGATGCCGCGGGCGGCATCACCGTCGTAGCGCTCGTGCACCACCTGTGTCATCAGGTCGACGCCGTTGCCCAGTCGCCAGGCCATGCTCGGGGCGATGGCGTAACTCCGCGCACCGCTGAAATCGCGGTAATCGCGGCCGGCGACGGTTAGTGCCGCCTGCCAGCGCTGTTGCAGATACGGGCGATGCCGGTAGCGCAGCGAGGCCACACCCGCCAGGCTGTCTGTTCGGGCCCTTGCCAGCGGCGTGTCCAGCCCGGTCACGGACTCGCCATCGGTCCAGATCACCTGGGTGTCCAGGTGCATGAGGGCCTCGGGATTGCCGGTGAGATTGAAACCCAGGGCGCCGGTGAGCGCCACCAGGTTGCCGTCGCGCTCCCCGGCGCGGCGGTCCAGGTCCTGGAAATCCACCAGCACCCCCGCGAACGTCAGCCCCCGTGCCACGTCCACTGTCTCCGGAACGTAATAGCGCAGGCTGATAGCGCCACCGTTGAAGCTGGCGTAATCCGCTGATGCCGGTTCCCCCTCCGGCCGCGCGGTGGCGGCGACGCTGCCCACGAACAGGGGCGTGAAATACCAGTCGGCGGCCAACTGTTCGCCGTAGAGGGTGAGCGTGTCCGATTCGCCCTCGAGCCTGGCGTTGGGGACATGGGTGTATCTCAGCAGATCATCGTCGCGGATGGTCGGGAAGCGCAGCAGCATATTGGGCAGATTGGTGCGGCCGATGCGGACCTCCCAGCGGTCGCCACCGACGCCTCCGAAAGCCTGGTGCAGGAACACTGAATCATTGATCTCCGAATCGCCGAGCGCCTTGAGGCCGAAGGCGCCGAAGCCGTAGTGGGCGTCATCGTGTAGATACTTGCTGAGACCGAACAGCAGGCTGGTGTCCTCGATATTGACGCCGCTGTCGGTATCGCGGCCGCGCTCCCGTCGCTGCTCGCTTTCCAGGTCGACAGTGCCCAGCGCGCGTCCCCCAACCACGATCTCCGGCGGCACATGCGGATCGATTTCCAGCGCCGCCAGTGGCGCGGAGGCGGTCAGCGCGGCGAGTGTAATCAACATCTTGCGCATGATCGCCCCCTACTGGTTGACGGACGTGGACGGCACATAAGGCGGATCGCCCATGTCCTCGTACTCGAGCATGGTGATCATGCCGCCCGGATAGATGCCGTTGTTGCGGCTGTGGATCTCCTTGTGGTCGTGGAAATCCCAGAATCCCGGGTTGTCGCCGTAGACGATGATGTCCACGGTCTTGCCCGGTGTCACCGGCACCGTATTCAGCCGGATCGGCTGGGGCAGGGGATTGCCATCCTCGGCCACTTTCCAGAACTGGTGGCCGTGCAGGTGCATGTGATGATCAGCCATGCCGCCGTTGATCAACCGGATGCGGATGTATTCTCCCCGGCGTATCCGCAGGTGCCCGTGGGTGCCAAGTGTGGCCGGATAGGACTTGCCGTTGATGGCGAAGAAGTTGGGTACGATATGGTCGCGCGGGGCGTTGCCCCGGGTATAGGGTGGCCGCCAGCCGTCCTCGATGGCCTGGACGAAGTCCTGGTAGCGCTTGAAGAACCCATGGGTGACGTGGGACAGGCGGCCCTGGTGCATGAGCTGGTTCACCTGTTTCATGCCTTCCAGCAGTTCGTTGATATGCCGTCGGGTGAACTCCACGTCGAAGCTCTCCAGCATCAGCACGTAGTCCCGCGTGTAGGGGAACTCCTTGCGGATGGGATCGTCCGGGGAGTCGATGATGAAGGCACCGTGCAGGGCCGACATCATGTGCAGTGGCGTGCCCCAGTGGCAGTGGTAGAAGCGGGTGCCGTGGGGGCGGGCCTGGAATCGGTAGACAAGGGTCTCACCCGGGTGCGCCGGGTCGTGCGAGACCATCGGCACTCCGTCCATGGTGTAGATGAGATCCACGCCGTGCCAGTGGATGGTATGCATTTCCTCGGTATTGTTGGTGACATTCACCTTGATCCAGTCGTTTTCCTGGACCCGGAAAACGGGCCCCGGCACCTGGCCGTTGAAGGCGAATGCCGGCATCTTCACTCCGGGCAGCAGTTCGTGCTCCACCAGGTCGAAGCTGAGGTCGAACTCACGGTATTCCACGTCATCCGGTGCACCCGGCAACTCGATCCTGTCGTGTTCGTGCGGACCGTGGTCATGGTCGAACATCATCGAGCCCTTGGCGGGCTCATGCAGGTACCGCGGGGCCACTCCGTAGGCTTCGGGGTCGCTGCGGGCAAGCAGGGGCGCCGAGGCCAGGGCGCTGCCGGCAATCGCTGCGGTACGCAGAAAGCGGCGGCGGCCGTCGTTCACCGGCTCGCGGCTGACGCGTTCATGTTTGCGGGACATGGTTGAACCTCGTCTGAATGGCTGGTCTGCGCGCATGCCGTGGTCGGCACGCGCCTGATTCCGGGGCAGCGGGCAACTCTTGCCGCTACGCCGGAGACGTAACCGGATCAGCCGAGAGTTCTCGGAGGTTTCAGAGGGGAGTCGGTGAGAAGCGGGGGCAAGCCGACTGCCTGCCGTGGTAGTGAGGTCGCCATACGCATTACGTCGGGCGCCGGGGCGGGAACCAGCCCACCGACCTGGCAGTGCATGCAATGACCGCAGTGGTCGGCAATGGCATGGGCTTCACACGGCTCGTCCACTCCTTGGTGGGCGCCGTGGCCGTGGTCATGACCGTGCGTGACTTCCCCGACCGCTTGTTGGGCGGCGGGCGCGAACTCCATGGTCTGGCCGTGGACCAGTCCCGCCAGCGCAAACTGGAGCAGCATGACCATGGAGATGCTGACGCGGAACTTGCGCATGCACCTATTATGGCACGGCGGGCGGGGGTGTAAACGCGCAGTGCGTGCTGCGTTACCGCGTCTGCTCGTGTCATCCCCGGAGGTTCGCCGCAGGCTGAACCGGTGACCATGTGGGCGGTCTGACCCGGTAGTGGAGTAACGGCTATTCTTGCGGTGAGGCATGCGGCCACGGATTGGGGGTGTTCTGCCATGAAACAGGTATTCGCCGTCCAGGGCATGACCTGTCAGGCGTGCGCACGTGCCGTTACACGCGTCGTTGCGGGGCTGCCGGGCGCAAGGGCGGTGCGGGTCGATCTGGATCGGGGCAGGGCGGAAGTGGAGGGCGAGGTGTCGGACACCGACGTGGTCAGGGCCATTGAACAGGCCGGTTACCGCGCCGACCCCCTGGACGTGGCCTGACGTGCCACCTTTTGGGCGCCGCCCGCTTCTGCTGCTCGGGTTGCCGTTGCTGGGCGCCTGTGACGATCCGTGGAGCGGTCGCTGGTATTCGGATGAGCAGGTGCAACGGGGCGAGACCGTGTTCGAGGCGAACTGCGCCGAGTGTCACGCAGAGCGCGCCCGGGGCGCGGATGGCTGGCGGCAGCGCCTGCCGGACGGTACCTTTCCGCCGCCACCGCTGGATGGCTCAGGCCACGCCTGGCATCACCCGCTGGCTGAACTGCGGCAGATCATCTGGGACGGCCAGCGCCGGATGCCGGGTTTTGGCGATGAGTTGAGTGAGGAGGATGTCGACGCCGTCATTGCGTGATTCTCGGATCACTGGGACGATGACATCCATGAGGCCCGGGAAGAGTACGATCGACGCGGGATGAAGGGGCATGACCCCGCCTACGACGCGTGGTGATGTAGGAGATCGGATATGAACAAGGTAATGAAGCGCGGCCTGGTACCCCTGATCCTGCTCGGCATTGCGGGTGCCGCCGCACTGGCCTGGCTGCTGGCGCAGGGATCCGGGTCGGAACCCGTGCGGTCGGCATCGGCGGCAACGCCCGCGGAACTGGCCGCCACCGACCGCGACATGAAGGTCTACAAGACACCCAATTGCGGCTGTTGCACCGACTGGGTGCACTACATGGAAGACGAAGGCTTTACGGTGGAAGCGGTCGACGTCAGCCATCAGGAGCTCAACGTCATCAAGCAGAAGGTGGGGCTGAGCCGGAATCTCGCCTCCTGTCACACCGCGTTTGTCGACGGCTACGTGGTGGAAGGGCACGTGCCGGCCGCCGATGTCCGGCGGCTTCTTGCCGAACGGCCCGAGGTGACCGGTCTGTCCGTGCCGGGCATGCCCATCGGTTCTCCCGGCATGGAGATGGGCGACCGTTACGATCCCTACCATGTGGTGACCTTCGATGAGTCCGGGGGGACGGACATCTTCTCCTCATATCACCAGTAAGACCGCGGTTATACTGGGGTAATCGGCAATTGCATTGCGCGGCCTCAGGGCCGCATGGGCAAGGGGTCGTCATGCGGCGGAGGATCATAATCGCGTTCATCCTGTTCCTGATCGTGGCATTCATCGTTGCCTGCGCCACATCGCCCACGGGACGCCGTCAGCTCGCCTTTTTCCCGACTTCCGAAATGAACCAGATGGGCGTGGCCGCGTTCGAGCAGATTCAGGAAGAGACGCCCAGGAGCCAGGATCAGGCCAAGATCCGCTACGTGAACTGTGTCACGGACGCACTGCTCGCACATGTTCCCCGCAGTCACGCCGGTCTGGACTGGAACATCGTGCTGTTCGATGACGATGCGGTGAACGCCTTTGCGTTGCCCGGTGGCAAGATGGGTGTGTACACCGGGCTGCTCCGGGTGGCCGAGAATCAGCACCAGCTCGCTGCCGTGATCGGCCACGAAATCGGTCACGTGATCGCCGAGCACGGCAACGAACGCATGTCCACGGCCTATGCCACCGGCGCCAGCCTGCAGATTGTGAGTGTCCTGGGGGGTGAGCGCACAGCTCAGCGCGACCGCATGATGGGGTTGCTTGGCCTCGGCGCCCAATTCGGTATTATCCTACCCTTTTCACGGACTCAGGAGAGAGAAGCCGATATCATCGGCCTGGACCTGATGGCCGAAGCCGGTTTCAATCCGGAGGAAAGCGTCAGTCTCTGGCGCAACATGGCACGTGCCAGCGGCAACGGGCCACCGGAATTCCTGTCCACGCATCCGTCCAGCGATACGCGGATCAGGGATCTGACGCAGCATATGCCCAGGGCCAGGAGCGCCTATGAAAAGGCCCTTGAGGGCGGGCGACGGCCGCAGTGCGATTAGAAACAGGGTCTGGGGGCGGGTTCGTATCTTAACCGGGAGCATGCAGATGGCTGATTCGCGGAGACAGAACAGAGAAATAATAAACTACTATCTGCAGGTGATGGACGCCGACAAGGACGTCCTGCTTGGCTACCTGCTGGATGTCAGTGAGAACGGGTTGTTGTTGCAGAGTCATGAGCCGTTGCTTGAGCCCGGCCATGTCTACAACCTGCGGCTGGTGCTGCGACGGGCGGTGGACGGAGAGAGCGAACTCAACGTGGCCGCCCGGGCGGTGTGGTCGCGCAAACAGCCCGGCTCCGTGTTTCATCACAGCGGCTTCGAGTTCCAGGATCCGGACGCGCGCGCGCGCCGTGTCATTCAGGCCTTGATGGAGCAGTTCGCGATCACCTCGGAAGCCTGAGCGCTGCCGGGGCAGACGCTACGCTGTCCGTTCCAGCACGACCTCGCGCAGACCACGGTTGCTGCGTTGCAGACCTTGGGCGACAGCCTGCCGCAAACGCCTCCAGAGAAAAGGCAGGAGGATGCCGCTGATTCGTACGCGCTGCACCACCCGCGTATGTTCCGCCCCGGTTTCCCCACCGCTTACGGATTCCAGCATGAACCTGTGTTCGCAGTCGAGCAGACCAGGCACCAGGACGCGCATGATCCAGCTCAGTTCCTGCTCGGGCAGAACACGCATGACCTCGGGTGCAACCCGGCGCGCTCGCCTCGCCGGCAATGCCAGCGTGGCGTCGAGATGGCATGCGGTTTCAAGCTCTCCCTCGATTTGCGTATACACGGGGTTCCAGGCGGACCAGCCGGCCAGGTTGGTCAGGGCCGACCATACCGCCGCCGGGCTGGCCTCGATGACGACGTCGTCAAACAGTTCCCGACGCATGATTGTTCTCCTGCCGCCCGAGTATTGCCGATGCGGCGCGCGTGACTCGGATATCCGATTTGAGTAGAATCCCCGCGCTTCAGGGGATCCCCACGGACTATTGACAGGGTGATTCCGGTCAGCGCGCGCCGGCCGCGGGCACGCGCGTGCTGACCGGAATTTCCTTAATGAAAAACCATCTCAAACCCCGCCTTGAGCAGGGGACGGAGGATCCCATGAACCAGACCTTACAGGACTCGCATCTCAATAACTGGACCGAGAGCCAGGAACTCGCCGAGCGCATGGTGCCCATCATCGGCAAGCTCTACCGTGACAAGGGTGTGATCATCCAGGTCTACAGCCGCCCCCTGATCAACAGTCCCATCATCGA
>SLSJ01000024.1 GCA_007130525.1 Ectothiorhodospiraceae bacterium
GCGCCTCCCACGCGCTCGCCTTTCAGGCCGGCAGCCTCGATAAGGCGTGCGGCGTGGTCACCGGGAGGATTGCGGAATACCGATCCGCAACTGCGCTGCCCCATGGGCTGGGTCTTCGCCCGGCGGCCGAGGAGTTCCCGGATTCGGGCCAGGCCCGTCTCTCCGTTACCGGTCTCCAGCTGAAGCATGACGCCGGTAAACCATTCGCCGTCGGGTCCACGGACCTGGCGATAGCCGACCTCGTAGTCGTCGCGGTTGCGTTGCCGCAGCTTCCCGCGCCGATCCACCGTTTCCACCCAGGCCACACGTTCCCAGGTCTCGCCGCCGAAGGCCCCTGCATTCATCGCCAGAGCCCCGCCGAGGGTGCCGGGAATGCCGGCAAGGAACTCGGCCCCGACAAGATCGGCGCGGGCACAGAAACGCGCCGCCTTCGCGCAGGCAACGCCGCAATCGGCCCAGACCCGGTTGTCGCCGGCCAATCGCAGTTCGGTCAGCCCCGGATGCAGGAAAATCACCGAGCCCCGCAAACCGCCATCGCGAACCAGCAGATTGCTTCCCAGACCGCACCAGTAGAGCGACTCGTCGCCGGGACGCGAATTCAGATATGCAGCCAGGTCTTCGCGATCCGCGGGACGATAGAAACGGTCGGCCGGGCCGCCGACACGCCATGTGGTATGCCGGGCCATGGGCTCATTCAGAAGGAGTTCGCCTCGCAGATGGTCGGCATGCATGGCGGTCATCATGATCCGCCCCCCTCGCCCGCCTGTCGGAGCCGCTCCGCCACGGTGCCGATGCTGCCGGCACCCAGGGTCAGGAGAATGTCGCCGTCCCGTGCCAGGTCCGGCAGTTCGGCCACCAGCTCGTCGATTCCCGACACGAACACCGGGTTGACCTTGCCCCTCGCCCGGATTGCGCCGCAGAGCGTACGGGCATCGGCACCGGCGACGCGCTCCTCCCCGGCGGCGTAGACCTCGGTGACCACGAGCACATCCACGTCCGACAGCACACGCGCGAAATCCTCGAACAGATCCCGCGTCCTGCTGTAACGATGCGGCTGAAAGGCGACCACCAGGCGCCGGTCGGGCCAGCCATCCCGGGCCGCACGGATGGTGGCCATGATTTCGCTGGGGTGGTGACCGTAATCGTCCACCACCAGCACCCGGCCGTCCCCCAGGCGCAACTCGCCGTAGCTCTGGAACCGCCGGCCGATGCCCTGGAACTCCGACAGCGCGGTGGCGATGGGCTCCGGAGACAACCCCAGTTCTGCACCGATGGCGATGGCTGCCAGCGCATTCTGGACGTTGTGGCGACCGGGCAGGTTCAGGTCCACGGTGATGGCGTCGACACCATCGATGCAGGCATCGAAACGTGTGCGGCTACCCTGCTGCCGGATATCCGTTGCGTGCACATCGGCCGACTGATCCAGGCCGTAGGTGCGCACCGGGCGCGTCACTTCGTCAATCAGCCCACGGATTACGGGATCGTCCACGCAGAGCACGGCCAGGCCATAGAACGGCAGGTGGTGGAGAAACTCCAGGAAGGTGGCGCGCAGGCGCCCGAAGTCGCCACCGTACGTGCTCAAATGGTCGGCATCGATGTTGGTGACCGCGGCTATCATGGGCTGCAGGTAAAGGAACGAGGCATCACTCTCGTCCGCTTCGGCCACCAGGAACCTGCCGGCACCCAGGCGCGCATTGGCGCCGGCACTGGTCAGCCGGCCACCGATGACGAATGTGGGATCCAGTCCGCCCTCGGCGAGCACGCTGGCGACCAGACTGGTGGTGGTGGTCTTGCCATGAGTACCGGCCACGGCAATGCCATAGCGGAAACGCATCAGTTCGGCCAGCATCTCCGCCCTGGGCACGACCGGAACACGCGCGTCCCGGGCGGCACGGACTTCCGGGTTGTCTTCGTTGACCGCACTCGACACCACCACGGCGTCGGCGCCCCGAACATGGCCGGGCTCATGGCCCAACCGTATCTCCGCGCCCAGGCCCTGCAGCCGCTCGGTCACCGGACTGCAGCGCAGGTCGCTGCCGGAGACCACGTAACCGAGATTCAGCAACACTTCGGCGATACCACTCATTCCGGCGCCGCCGATTCCCACGAAATGAATGCGGCGCACCCGGCCCATGCTGTCCCCGGGGCTGTCATGATGCCAGGCGCGACCGCGGCTGTTGGTCATGCCGCCACCTCCATGCAGCACTCGGCAACCGCTTCCACTGCCCGCGGTTTCGCCAGGGCACGAGCCCGCGCCGCCATATCCGTGAGGCGATCGCGGTCAGCCGTCAGAAGTGCCAGCAGATCCGCCAGCGTCTCCGCCGTCAGCTCACTCTGCGGAATCAGGATTGCGGCGCCGGCGTCACTGAGATAGCGGGCGTTGGCGGTCTGGTGATCGTCGACGGCATGCGGCAGGGGGACCAGGCAGGAGGCAACCCCTGCAGCGGCGAGTTCGCTGACCGTGAGCGCCCCGGCCCGGCAGATCACCAGGTCCGCCCAGGCATAGGCCGCCGCCATGTCCTCCACGAACGGCTGGATATCCGCCTCCACCCCATGTTCCCGGTACGCGTCGATGGCGACATCCAGGGTCCGGCTGCCCGCCTGGTGGCGAACTTCCGGGCGCGCCTGAGCCGACAGGCGCGCCAGTGCGGCGGGCACGGTACGGTTCAGCACCAGCGCACCGAGGCTGCCGCCAAGCACCAGCACACGAACAGGCCCGTTGCGCCCGGCCATGCGCTGCTCAGGCGGCTGCAGGGCACGGATGGCATCGCGGACCGGATTGCCGACAACCCGGACCCGCGAACGACCCCGGAAACAGTCCGGAAAGCCGCACAACACCTGCCGCGCGAAGCGCGAGAGCACCCGGTTGGTCAGACCGGCAACGGCATTCTGTTCATGCACCAGCAACGGACTGCGCAGCAACCATGCGGCGACACCACCCGGACCCGCCGCGTACCCGCCAAGACCGAGTACCGCTCTCGGCCGGTGACGACGGATCACGGCGATCGCCTGGAAGAGCGCGCGCATCATTCGCGGCGGCGCCAGCATCCAGCCCAGCGCGCCCTTGTTGCGCAGCCCGCGCACATTCAACTCCTCCAGGGGAAGCCCTGCCTCGGGCACCAGTCGCGCTTCCAGCCCCTCACGGGTGCCGAGCCAGACCACCGGTACGCCATTGGCGCGCAGGTGCTGCGCCACTGCAAGCCCGGGAAACACGTGGCCGCCGGTGCCGCCGGCCATGATCAGCACGGGCGCATCACTCCGCATCCGACACCTCCCGCCGCCGCAGTGGACGCGCAGCGACAGCCCTGATCCGGAGTTCGTAATCGGCGCGAACAACCATGGCCAGCGCCACCACTGTCATCAGCAGGCTGCTTCCGCCGTAACTCATCAACGGCAGAGTCAGACCCTTGGTGGGCAGCAGGCCCATGGTCACGCCGATGTTCACGCAAGTCTGCATGCTCAGCCAGAGCCCGATGCCGAGGCACAGGTAGCCTGCGAACGGCCGTCCTGCCCGCAGCGAAGCGGCTCCGGTCGAAAACGCCCGCCAGCAGAGATAGCCGAACAGCAGGATCACGACGCTTACGCCTGCCAGGCCAAGCTCTTCGGCGAGCACGGCAAAGAGGAAGTCGGTATGTGCTTCCGGCAGATAGAACAGTTTCTGCACACTGCCGCCCAGGCCCACACCGAACCATTCACCGCGGCCGATGGCGATCAGGGACTGGGTTAACTGGAACCCACTGTTGAAAGGATCCGCCCAGGGGTTCACGAAAGTGGTAAGACGTTCCCAGCGGTAGGGGGAACCAACTATCAGGGCGAATCCGGTCGCCCCGGCGGCGAGGGCTACCACGCCGAAACGCCAGAGCGGCACCCCGGCCAGGAACAGCATTCCCATCCCGGTCGCGGTTATGACGACGGCGGCACCGAAATCCGGCTGACTGAGAAGCAGCACCCCGATCAAAGCGAGCACGCCGAGCGGCACCAAGAAACCGCTCATACTGTGGCGTACATGTTCGCCATGGCGCACAAGCCACCCCGCCAGGTAGACCATTACGCCCAGCTTGACCACCTCCGACACCTGGAGATTGAAAACACCAACCGGCAACCAGCGGACTGCGCCGTTGACCTCCCGACCCACCCCCGGCAGCAACAGAAGCAGCAGAAGCAGCAGGGACAGCAACAGGAACGGCATGCTCGCGCGCTGCCAGATCGACAGCGGCATGCTGATGGTGAGCCAGCCCAGACCGTACGCCATGACCATGAACAACAACTGTCGCTCCAGATAATGAAACGGTGCGCCCAGTTGGCGATCTGCGAGTGAAATCGAGGCCGATGCCACCATTACGAGTCCGAACAGGCTCAGGGCCACCACCACGCCGAGCAGGCGCACATCGATGTTGGCGAGCAAGGACTCCGTGCCCTCCCTGGCGTGCCTGACGGTGGCGACATCGGCGCTCATGCCGACAACCCCCTGACCGCGTCCTCGAAAATGCGCCCCCGCTCTTCATAGCCGGAGTACATGTCGAGACTGGCGCAGGCGGGCGACAGCAGCACACTGTCGCCCGCCTGCGCCAGCCCGGCCGCGGACTTCACGGCTCCATCCATGTCGGCGGCCGATTCCGTCCGCACCACGCCATCAAGCACCGCGCGGATGCGGTCCGCATCCCGACCGATCACCACCGCCGCCCTTACCTTTTCCCGCATCGCGTCCCGTAGCGGCGTGAAATCGGCGCCCTTGCCGTCGCCGCCAAGAATCAGCACCAACGGCCCCTCCAGACCGTTGATGGCGGCCTGGGCGGCGGCCACATTGGTTGCCTTTGAATCGTTGTACCAGTGAACGCCCCGGCGCTCCCGGACCCGGCAGGTGCGGTGAGGCAGGCCCGGGAAATCCCGGAGCGCATCCAGACAGGCGTCGGATGCCAGCCGCATGGCCTCGGCCAAAGCCAGTGCCGCCAGGGCGTTGGCGAGGTTGTGCAGGCCTCGAATTCGCATGGCGTCGGCCGCGAGCAGACGAGTGTCGCCGCGCATCAGCCAGGTACGACCGGCTTCGTGGGCCAGTCCGTAATCGCCGGCCGCGGCCGGCAACCCCGTGGAGAACCACGTCTGCCGGCGTCCCGGACGAGCCATGGCCGCAACCCTGGGATCGTCGGCGTTGAGAACCATACGGCCGTCACCGTTGTAGATACGCGACTTGATCGCGGCATAGGCATCGACGTTTCCGTGCCTGTCCATGTGATCCGCGCTGATATTGAGCACCGCTGCCGCGAGTGGGCGCAGGCTGCTGGTCGTCTCGAGCTGAAAACTGGACAACTCCAGGATGTAGGCGTCCGGCGCCGGGCTGCGTAACAGGTCCAGCGCCGGCGTGCCCAGGTTGCCGCCCACCGCCGCATCGCTGCCGGCGCGCGCAGCCATTTCACCGAGCAACGTGGTCACCGTGCTCTTGCCGTTGGATCCGGTTATGGCAACCACCGGCGCGTTGACATTGCGCGCGAACAGCTCGATCTCACCGAAGACCGGCACCCCGGCGGAGCGTGCCGCCTCGAGTGCCGGATCATTCGCGGCCACACCGGGACTCACGATCACCTGACCGGCATCCACCAGCATCGACGGATCCAACGCCCCCAGGGACAGCGGGAGGTCGGAGGCAAGCGCCTTTACAGCCGGCAGTGCCGGCGGATCGGCACGGCTATCCATGGCGGCCAGCCTGCAGCCGCGCGCATGCAGGAACCGCAGGCATGCCAGTCCCGTGGCACCGAGACCCACCACCACCGTTGCACCCTGTCGCTGTCGTGTTGCCTTCCGCATCAGCGAATCTTCAGTGAAGCCAGACCAATGAGTACGAGGATCACCGTGATGATCCAGAACCGGACAATGACCCGAGGCTCCGGCCAACCCTTCAGTTCGAAGTGGTGGTGCAGCGGAGCCATGCGGAATATTCGCCGCCCGGTCAGCTTGTAAGAGGCGACCTGCAGGATCACCGAAACGGTTTCCATCACGAACACGCCGGCCATGATGAACAGCACTATTTCCTGCCGGGTGACAACCGCGAGGATGCCCAGGGCGGCTCCCAGCGCCAGCGCACCGACGTCGCCCATGAAGACCTGCGCCGGATAGGCGTTGAACCAGAGAAAACCCAGCCCGGCTCCCACCAGCGCACCGCAGAAGATGACCACTTCGCCGACACCGGGAACAAAAGGAATACCCAGGTAGGTGGCGAAATTGAAATTGCCCGTTGCGTAGGCGAACACCCCCAGGGCGCCGCCCACCAGCACCGTCGGATTGATGGCCAGACCGTCGAGGCCGTCGGTGAGATTCACGGCGTTGCTCGCGCCCACGACCACCAGGTAGGCAAGAGGGATGAACCACAGACCCATTTCCCAGCCCACATCCTTGAGGAATGGAATGATCAGGGTGGTTTCCACCGGGTTCTGGGCGGTCGCGTACAGGAACACTGCGGCAGTCAGGCCCACCAGCGACTGCCAGAAATACTTGGAACGCGCCGACAGGCCACGGGAGTTGCCGAATTTCAGTTTGAAATAGTCGTCGATACCGCCGATCAGGCCGAAGGCCAGAGTGGTCAGCAGGACGACCCAGACGTACCGGTTCGCCAGATCGGACCAGAGCAGCGTTCCCACTGCCACGGCCACCAGAATCAGGGAGCCGCCCATGGTAGGCGTGCCGGCCTTGGACAGGTGGCTGCGTGGGCCGTCCTCGCGGACGAACTGCCCGATCTGGTAGCGCGTCAGCCGGCGGATCAGCACGGGGCCGACGACGAAGGAGATCACCAGCGCCGTCAGGACGCCGAGAATGGCCCGGAACGTCAGGTACTGGAAAACGCGGAAACCGCTGTGGAACGTCTCCAGATACTCTACGAGGTACAGCAGCATCAGTGCGCTCCCCCGTCCGCTCCGGTCGCCCCGAGGGCAGCGCAGACCCGGTCCATGGCCATGCTGCGCGAGCCCTTGACCAGCAGGGTCACGCCCGCTTGCAGGTCCCGGCGAAGAGCCTCCACCAGTTCCTCGCGATCACGAAAATGCCTTCCGCCGGTGCCGAAGGCCCGGGCGGCCTCTTCACTGTGGGTGCCCAGGGTATACAGCCGCCGCACCCCGGAAGCCCTTGCGGCGCGGCCGGCGTCGGCATGCAGGGCGCTCGCATCGGGACCAAGCTCGGCCATGTCGCCGAGCACCAGCCAGTGTTCTCCCGGATAGTCCTGGAGTACGGCAAGACCGGCCGCCAGGGAGGCAGGGTTGGCATTATAGGTGTCATCCACAAGCATGGCGCCCACATCCGTGCGCGCGACATGGAGTCGCCCCTGAACCGGCCTGAACCTCTCGAGGCCGGCGACGATATCGTCCAGTCCCACGTGCAGCGCCACTGCCGCAGCCGCGGCCGCCAGCGCGTTCATGCGGTTGTGCCGGCCCGGAACGGGCAACCGCACCCGGCAATCACCCAGGGGCGTCGACAGCGTCATGCCGCCATCGGTGCCGGCATCGCGACAGCACACCGCAGCACCCGGGCGCATGCCGAACTCCAGCACCCGCCTGATCCCGGCGAAATCACGCCAAAGCGGGGCGTAAGCGTCATCGCCGTTGATGACGGCCACCGCATCCGGCCCCAGGCCAAGGAAAACTTCTCCCTTGGCGCGGGCCACGCCCTCGACGGAACCGAAGCCTTCAAGATGAGCGGGCCCGGCATTGGTGACCACGGCCACATCCGGCTCCGCGATCTCCGTCAGCCAGGCAATCTCGCCGGCATGGTTGGCGCCCATTTCGATCACCGCGTAGCGGTCTGCAGCCGACAGCCGCGCCAATGTCAACGGCACCCCGATGTCGTTATTGAGATTTCCCCTGGTCGCCAGCGTCCGACCACCGATCCGAAGAATCGATGCGAGCATCTCCTTGACCGTGGTCTTGCCATTGCTTCCGGTGACCGCCACCAGTGGCGGCTGCAATGATCGGCGCCAGTGACGGCTCACGAGTCCCAGCGCGCGACGGGTGTCCGCCACCACCAGCGAGGGCAGACCGGGCACGACGATCCGTTCGCACACCGCTGCCGCAGCGCCGCGATCGCGGGCGGGCTCGATGAACTCATGGCCGTCGAAATTATCTCCGCGCAGCGCGATGAACAACTCTCCCTCCGCCAGCGTCCTGGTGTCGGTGGAGAGCCCGCTGAACTCGACGTCGTGGCCGAACAATACGCCCCCGGTCGGCGCTTCAAGTTGCGCGACGCGCCCACGGATCATGACTGTGCCTCCGCCATCAGGGCCGCCACGGTCTCGCGGTCGCTGTAATGTCGGATGCCGGCGGCCGTGATCTGGTAATCCTCGTGGCCCTTGCCGGCCACAAGCACGGCGTCACCCGGGCCGGCGTTGCGAATCGCCAGATCGATGGCGCTGACGCGGTCACGCTCAACCGTGGCGGGCCGCCTCCTGAAACCGGCTTGAATATCCTGAATGATGCGTTCCGGATCCTCCCCACGGGGGTTGTCATCGGCAAGAATCACGTGATGGGCGCGGGCCTCCGCGGCAGCCGCCATCAGTGGCCGCTTGCCACGATCACGATCGCCTCCGCAGCCGAAGACACACCAGATGCTACCCGGCACGTGTTCACCGAGCGCGCGCAGGGCGGCTTCCAGGGCACCGGCCGTGTGGGCATAATCCACCACCACCAGGGGCTGATCACCGCCGCCGAAACACTCCATGCGCCCGGGCACCGGCCTGATCGCGGCCAACGCCCGGCTGATGCGCGACACATCCCAGCCCACGCCCACCAGCGCCGCGGCGACCGCCAGCAGGTTCTGGGCATTGAACCGCCCGATGACCGGCACGCTGACATTCAGCAGTCCAACCGGTGTCACTATCTCCAGCGCCAGCGCGTCCGCACCCGGCCGCAACGACAGCACACTGATGTCGGCATCGCTGTCCGGCTGCAGCGAATACCCGAGCAGTTCGACGGTCCTGGGAACAAGGCGGCGGACCGCGCAGCCGAAGCCGTCATCGAGATTGACCACGGCACAGCGCAGTCCGGCACTGGTAAACAGTCGGCTCTTGGCCTCCGCATAAGCCCGTTCGCTGCGATGGTAATCGATGTGATCACGGCCCAGGTTGGTCAGTACCGCCGTGTCGAAACGCACACCGGAGACGCGCTGCTGATCGAGCGCATGGGAGGATACCTCCATGCTCACGAACCCGGCGCCGGCGTCGCGGAACCCGCCGAGCAGTTCCTGAACGAGCGCCGCGTCCGGAGTGGTGTGATTGCCCGAGCTCAGCTCTCCGTAAAGGCCGTAACCGAGGGTTCCGATGACACCGCAACCGATACCCTCGGAGGCCACGGCCTGCGCCAGGAACTGGGTGACGGATGTCTTGCCATCGGTGCCCGTGACACCCACCACCCGCAGACACCCGGACGGATCGCCATGCAGTCGGGAGGCAATGGTCCCCAGCTGGTGTGACAGTCCCGGCACCGCGACCAGCGGCACGCCGTGTGCCCGACAACCGGCCTCGGACGCGGCGGTGTCCACCGAGTCCGCCGGCTCCCAGAGCACCGCCGACGCACCGGCATCGAGCGCAGCCGGCAGATATGCCAGGCCATGCTGTCGACGGCCGCGACAAGCCGCGAACACCCAGCCCGGATTCACCCTGCGGCTATCCGGAGTCAGGCCGTAAACCAGTGGATCCGGGCCGGCGAGCGGCAACGCGCCCAACAGATCACTGAGCCGACGTGCCGGCTTCTGTCTTTCGACGGCCATCATGGCTGCCACCCCGAACCGGCCGCCAGCGAAGGCCGCTCTTCCAGACCATCCGGCGGGATATTGAGCAACCGCAGGGCGCTGCCCATGACGCGGGAAAAAACCGGGGCGGCGACTTGACCACCGTAATAGTCCTCCCCGGCAGGCTCGTCCAGCATGACCACCATGACCAGTCGCGGGTCGCTGGCCGGAGCCATGCCGGCGAACCAGGCGACATATGAGTCGTCGGCGTATCCTCCCGCCATGGACTTGCGCACCGTTCCGGTCTTGCCCGCCACGCGGTAGGCCGGTATCCGCGCCCGCACCGCGGTACCACCGTCGGCGGCCGCCGCTTCCATCATCCGCCGCAGGGTCAGGGCGGTCTGCGGCTGCATGATTGCTTCGCCGGCGGGCGCCTCCTCATCCAGGCGCACGAAGGAGACGGGACGGAGCCGGCCGTCGGTCGCGACGGCGGCGTAAGCCTGCGCCAACTGCAACGGTGTCGCCGCCACGCCGTAGCCGAACGCCAGGGTCGCCCGTTCCACCGCCGATCGTGGCGGCTGAACCCCCAGCGCCCCGGCCGATTCCCCGGGGAAACCACTGCCCGTGGTGCGACCAAAGCCGAGACCCGCCAGCATGTTCCACAGGGAATCCGCCGGCATTTCCAGGGCCAGCTTGGCGGCGCCAACATTGCTTGACTTGCTGATGATCGTAGTGACGTCGATGCGCCCGTAATCACGAATATCGCGCACCGTATGCGCACCCACACGCAGGGTCCCCGGGTGAGTATTGAGCAGGCTGTCCGGCCGCACACTGCCGGACTCGAGCGCGGCGGCAACGGTGAAGGGCTTGATGGTGGATCCGGGCTCGTAGGAATCGGTAACCGCCCGGTTACGGTAATTGTCGCCGGCCACCGCCTGCCGGTTATTGGGGTTGAAGGCGGGCTGATTGACCATGGCCATCACCTCGCCCGTACGTGTGTCCAGCAGCACGAGCGAGCCGCCGCGCGCGCCGTTGTTGTGAACGGCGCTCTTCAACTCGCGATAGGCAACGTATTGCAGGCGGCGATCAATACTGAGGGCGAGATCACGCCCTGGACGCGGCTCCCTGATCTGCTCCACGTCGCCGACAACGCGCCCCAGGCGATCCCGCAGGATGCGCTTTGACCCCGCCGCGCCGCGCAGCCAGCTCTCGTAGGCCAGCTCGATACCTTCCAGCCCAACATCATCGATGTTGGTGAACCCGATCAGATGACCTGACACCTCGCCGGACGGATAAAAGCGTCGATACTCGCGCTGAACCGCAACGCCCGGCAGGTCGAGTGCGAGCGCGCGCTCGGACACGCCCGGGGAAACGTGACGCCGCAGGTACATGAACTCGCGATTGCGGCGCTCGCCAAGCCGCTGGCGAAGCGTGGCCGGATTGATATCGAGGATGCCGGCCAGTTCATCGATGCGATCATCCGCCGCGAGCAGATCGCCCGGATGCGCCCAGATGGTATCGACGGGTGTACTGATGGCCAGGGGTTTGCCCGTGCGATCCGTGAGCATGCCCCGATGGGCGGGCATTTCCATGGTGCGCAGGTGCCGGGCATCGCCCTGGACCTGGAGAAAGTCCTTGCGCAGCACCTGCAGATCCACCGCACGCGCCAGCAGCGTCAGACACAGGAGGGCGAACACCAGCAGCACCAGCGTGTAACGCCAGGCATACAGCGGCTGAATCGTGTTGTCACGCTCCTCGGTCACCCGTTTCCCCTTTCCCGGATCAGCGCCGCAGGATAACGACGTCGCCGGCGTCCGGTGTCTTCATGTCCAGCCGCTCCCGGGCGACACGCTCGACCCGCCCATGGGTCGCCCAGGCGCCTTGTTCCAGCTGCAGCATGCCCCACTCCGCATTCAGCGCGTCCCGACTCCTGTTGAGTTCCTCCAGCGTGTAGAAGAGCTGACGACTCTCATGCTTGCTGTAGATAACTCCCATGGCACTTGCCCCCACAAGCACCGCCAGCAGACAGAGAATCAGCGCGGGGACGTTCATGCGACTTTCTCCGCCACACGGAGCACGGCGCTGCGCGCCCTGCGATTGTCATCGGCCTCGCTGACGGCACCCCGCACCGGCTTGCCGACCGCCCGCAGGCGGGGTACCGCGGCCTCCGCCACCACCGGGATCCCCGGCGGCAGATCCCGCGCTCCCGGCTCGCCGCGGATGGCGCGTTTGACCATCCGATCTTCCAGCGAGTGAAAACTGATCACCACCAGCCTGCCGCCGGGCGCGAGCCAGTCCGCGACCCCGCCGAGGAACCGCTGCAAGGCGTCGAGCTCCGCGTTCACCGCGATACGCAGGGCCTGGAACGTGCGTGTTGCGGGGTGCTTGTGCGTTTCCCGCCGCGGAAGGGCCGCGGCGACCAGGTTGGCCAGCTCCACGGTTGTCTGCGGCGGGCTGCCGGCGTCACGCGCGGCGCAGACGGCCGCGGCGATCCGGCGCGCATAACGCTCCTCCCCATAGACCCGCAGTACGCGACGGATCTCCGATTCGTCGGCGGACTGCAACCATTCTCGCGCCGTAGCGCCGGCAGAAGTGTCCATGCGCATGTCCAGCGGGCCGTCGCGAAGAAAACTGAAGCCCCGAGCGGCCTCATCGAGCTGTGGGGAGGACACGCCGAGATCCAGAAGGATCCCGTTCACTTCTCCCTGCAACCCCGCTTCATCCAGCAGTTCCCCCAGTTCGGCGAAGGAGCCATGGATCACGCGGCAGCGCGGATCGGCACCGAACATGTCAAGACCGACCGTCACGGCATCCGGATCACGGTCCAGCAGCCACATGCGCCCATCCCGCCCGAGCCGGCTCAGCACTTCCGCCGCGTGACCGCCCCGACCAAGGGTTCCGTCCACGTAAAAGCCGTCTGCGCGCACCTTCAGCCCCTCCACTGCCTCGGCCAGCAGCACCGGCCGGTGTTCCGGGGATGACTCCATGACCGTCATCAGAGCGACAGGGACTCCAGTTCCTCGGAGAGCTCAAAATCCTCCGCAGCTTCGACCAGCCACTTGTCACACCGTTGTTTCCATTCGGTCTCATCCCAGAGCTCGAACTTGTTGCCCTGTCCGATAAGCACCACTTTCTTGTCCAGACCGGCAAAGTCCCTCAGCGGCGTCGGCAGCAGGATGCGCCCGCTGCCGTCAAGCTGCGCTTCATTGGCATGACCCATGAGCAATCGCTGCAGGCGCCGTGTCTGGGGTTTGAGGCTGGGCAGTCGAATCAGTTTCTGTTCGATCTCTTCCCATTGTGGCAGGGGGTAGACCAGCAGGCATCGATCAGGGTCGACAGTCACCACCACCTCACCGGCGCAATGCTCCACCAGCTCCTCGCGATAACGGCTCGGGAAGCTCATGCGCCCCTTGGCGTCGAGATTCAGATGTGTAACCCCGCGAAACACGATATGCCCTGGCGCCCCCCAGTAATCCCTTTTGTGCCACTTTCTCCCACTTCGAGACACTATAGGGAGCGCCCGGGACCACTGTCAAGCAAATGCCGAGCAATTCTTTCAATCGCAACAGAGACTTACGATGCGTATCCATGTCGCTCTCGAGCGACAAGCGAAAACCGTCATCGTTTTGAATGGAAATCATGTGGTTGAAGAATGTTTCGCGGAACTACTGGAAGTTGCGAAATGCCGGACGGGCGGGCGCGACCATTTCCCCTCGCGCCTCGGGACCCGTGGCGCGAGGGGGGCAGGCTATCGGGTGGAGTCGGCCTGTAAGCCGGGTTCTGTCTAGGACGATCATTCGTCTGGAATGCGCGTCGCCGCGCACCTCAAGCGACCTACCCGGGAGCGGTGCGGGCCACACCATCGCTCCCCTATTTGGTCTTGCTCCGGGTGGGGTTTACCGTGCCGCGGCGTGTTGCCACCCGCGCGGTGCGCTCTTACCGCACCTTTTCACCCTTGCCGACGCCCGAAGGCGTTTAGGCGGTCTGTTTTCTGTGGCACTTTCCGTGGGCTCACGCCCCCCAGGCGTTACCTGGCACCCTGCCCTGCGGAGCCCGGACTTTCCTCCACCGGGTAGATTCCGGCAGCGATCGTCTGGCCAACTCCAGCCCCGATTTTACCAGAATCCGGTTATCCGCGAGTCATTTTCGTGCGCCGGCGAGATCGCCCTGGACATGTTTACCGGTCCCGGGACAGTGCCAACGCTCTCCGGTACACCCGGTTACGGGGCAAACCGCACAGGCGTGCCGCGAGGCCCGCGGCCTGACGCACCGGCAACTCTTCCAGGAGCACACCGAGCACCGTGTCGAGG
This sequence comes from Ectothiorhodospiraceae bacterium, assembly GCA_007130525.1. GTDB lineage: Bacteria > Pseudomonadota > Gammaproteobacteria > Nitrococcales > Aquisalimonadaceae > Methylonatrum. The sequence continues at coordinate 14,016 of SLSJ01000024.1, forward strand.
TCCATGGACGCGGCCTCATCCGCCGCCCTTGAATCAGCCGGAACGCCACCGACCAGCACAACGAATTCTCCCCTGCGTTGATCCGGTTCCTGCTCCAGCCTCCGCAGCAGCATCCCCAGCGGTTCGCGCACAACGGTCTCGAAAGCCTTGGTCAACTCGCGGGCCAGCGCAGCCGGGCGCTCGGCGCCGAACGCATCTGTCATATCCTTGAGGCTGGCCACGATGCGGTGGCTCGATTCGAGGAAGATCATGGTCCGCGACTCCTTGGCCAGGGCCCGCAGTGTCCGGCGCCTGGCCGCCGCACGCGCCGGCAGGAATCCCTCGAAACAAAACCGGTCACTTGGCAGACCGGCCACGGACAGCGCCGCGGTGACGCTGCTGGGCCCGGGAACCGGCACTGTGCGAATGCCGGCTTCGTGGGCTGCAGTCACCAGCCGGTAGCCGGGGTCACTGACAAGCGGCGTCCCGGCATCACTGATCACGGCGACGCTTTCCCCGGAGAGCAGCCTGTCAAGCAGGCTCGCGGTGCGTGCTTCCTCGTTGTGCTCGTGCAGACTGACAAGGCTGCATGAGAGACCGAAGTGCGACAGCAGATTGCGGCTGTGGCGGGTGTCCTCGGCGGCCACCACATCCACGGAACCCAGGATATCCAAAGCCCGCTGACTGATATCGCCAAGGTTTCCGATCGGCGTCGCTACGATGTAGAGGATTCCCTTCTTGTGGACCACGTGCACTCCGGACGAACTGGAACGTTCACAGAGTATCTCACGCCCATGCAGAGGGAATTGATCGCCGGCCACGGATTGATACACTCTCGGGAACATGCCGACCCATGCAGGCGATCGCGCTCGAGCCCACTATGGATGCACTTCTCCGACACCGGCATCCGGAGCGCCCGACCGGCCCCCCGGCCAACCGACCCGCAGCCCTCGGCGCGAGCCACAACCATATGGATTCCTGACACCCATGCCAGTTGTCTCCCGCTTTTCACTCTGCGTCCGGCTCTTGCCGCTGCTTGTGGTCATGGTTCTGCTCGCCGCGTGTGCCATCGGGCCGCCGGAGCCGGATGAACCAACCCTTGCGGAACGCGCGGATGAAGCGCGCGCCCAGGGAAATCCGGAACGTGCTTTCGATCTCTACCAGCAGGCAATCGAAGATAGCGACGACGCCGATGAACGCGAGGTGTACCGCCTGCGCATGGCTGACTTGCACCTGGACGAAAACCGCCCCGGCCCGGCCAGGGACCTGCTCGGAGCCAGTCCCACTGAAGGCGTCTCCGAGCTGGTGAAGGATCTGCAGACGGTGATTCGCGCCCGCCTCGAACTGGAGCGCGGCGAACCCGGCGAGGCTGTAGACCTCATAGAACAGCGAGTTCCCGGAGAACCGGGCGCTCAGCCCCGCCTGCTGGACGTCTACGCCCAGGCCCTGCGCGCCCTTGGCCGTGGGCTGGACAGCGCGGAGGCCCGAACCGAAGCGGAAGAACTGCTGGTCCGGCCCGAGGACATACGGCGCAACCGGGAGCAGCTTTGGGAAGCCCTGCAGGAAACGCCCATGCAGGGGCTTCGCGACGTCATGCCCCCGGCCCCTGACACACATGGCGGCTGGATCGAGCTGGCGTACCTGGTGCGAACCTACCGCCTTGACCCGGAGCAACTGCAGGACGTGGTGGAGCAGTGGGCCGACCGCTACCCGGATCATCCGGCGCTGGAACGCCTTGCCGGAGAGGCGATCACGCGCTACCGCGAGGAGGCGCAGCCGGCACACCGCGTCGCCGTACTGTTGCCGCTATCCGGACCACTTGCCGAGGCGGGGCGTGCGGTGCGAGACGGCATGCTTGCGGCTCATTTCACGGATGACAATGGCGGCACCCGTCCCCAGATCTGGTTCACCGACGTTGGCGAGGACGGCGAGGATCCATGGTCCGCATATCTCGACGCCGTGCAGTCCGGCGCCGAACTCGTGATCGGCCCGCTCTCGCGTGACGCCGTGGAAGAGTTGGCCAGGGACAGGCGGCTTCCGGTGCCCGTGCTGGCGCTGAACGCACTCCATCCCGATATCGAACCGCCGCCCAACCTGTACCGTTTCGGGCTTCTGCCCGAGGACGAGGCCCGCGCCGCCGCGCTGCATGCCGCGCGTAACGGCCTGCGCCACGCCGTGGTACTGGTTCCCGTCGGTGACTGGGGAAGGCGGGTGCGGGATGCGTTTACCGATGCTTTCGAGGAAAACGGCGGCGTCGTACTCGAGGACGATTCCTACCTGAGCGACGAGCGGGATTTCGCCGGTCCCCTGCGCCGCCTGCTGGACCTTGATGCCAGTGAGGAACGCGCCCGGCGACTGAGCCGCACCATAGGCCGAAGCGTGGAATCCGAACCCCGGCGCCGGCAGGATGTGGACCTGGTTTTTCTGGGCGCTTTCCACCAGCAGGCTCGCCTGATAAGGCCGCAACTGCGATTCCACCACGGCATCGGACTGCCGATCATGGCGACCTCGCATGTGTATACGGGCAATCCGGAGGATATCGACCGTGATACGGATGGACTGATTTTCTTCGACATGCCCTGGATGCTCGGCAACAACACCGATCTGGGTCCAACTCGCTCGGAACTGGCCCGCTACTGGCAGGACGGCCTTGAACGGCAGGCCAGATTGTACGCCATGGGGATGGACGCTTATCGCCTCATGCCCATGCTTGCGGTGCTGCGCAGCAATCCGACTGAAACCCTGGACGGCGCCACCGGCACTCTCAATGTCGACCGTAGCGGCCAGATCCAGCGCGGGCTGATCCCCGCCCGGTTCAGTGGAGGCCGCGTTCAGCCAGTGAGACCCAACGAACGACCGACCGACTGAAGTATCAACTCGCGGGGCCGACAATGGCATGGAAGCAGCAGGGGCGACGGACCGCCGGCCAGAGAGGAAACGAGGCCGAAGAACTCGCGCTGGCCTACCTCAGGGACCACGGGCTCCGGCTGCTGGCGCGGAACTGGCGGATACGCGCAGGCGAACTTGACCTGATCATGGAACAGGCACAGACCGTTGTTTTCGTGGAGGTCCGTTACCGTGGCTCCAACGCCTGGAGCGACGGCGCCGCTTCGGTCGACACTCGCAAGCAGCAGCGGCTCATCCATGTTGCGCAGGCCTGGCTGCAACACCATGGCGCCGACCGTCCCTGTCGCTTCGACGTCGTCTCGGTAAGCAGCGGTAACAACATCCAGTGGATCGTCAATGCGTTCGAAGCCTGATACATTCCCGCATGTACGGCGCAGATGCCACCGGACTCCCTGAAGCAACGACAGGCCCCAATGATGGATTCCCACGACCGGGTCATCCGGCATTTTCACGACAGCATCCATACCAAGCAACTGGCCATGGACCAACTCGCTCCGACCATCGTGCGGGCCGGCAGCAGCATGGTCAAGGCGCTCGCGGCGGACGGCAAGATCCTCAGTTGCGGCAATGGCGGTTCCGCCGGAGATGCCCAGCATTTCTCCTCCGAACTGCTCAATCGCTTCGAGATGGAACGTCCGGGACTGCCCGCGGTGGCGCTTACCACCGACACCTCCACACTGACCTCCATCGCCAACGATTACAGCTATCGGGAGGTCTTTTCCAAGCAGGTTCGGGCGCTGGCCCATCCCGGTGACGTGCTGCTGGCCATCAGTACCAGCGGCGACTCGGAGAACGTCATCGCCGCCGTCGACGCCGCCCACGAGCGGAACGTGACCGTGGTGGCGTTGACCGGCCGTGACGGCGGCGCCATGGCCGGCCTGTATCGGGAAGGGGATACCGAAATCCGGGTACCCTCCCGGGTCACCGCGCGAATCCAGGAGGTGCACCTGCTCGTGATCCACTGTCTATGCGACTACATCGACAACACCCTGTTCGGACAGGACTGACCGCCATGCCACCGGTCGCCGCCATGTTGCGTACCTCCCTGCTGGCGCTGCTCGCCATCGCTGTAGCGGCCTGCGCGCCGTCGCATGTTCAGGAAGTGGACGACGACAGCGTTACAGCGGCGGAACGCAGTTTCAGCGATCGCATCGCCGACCAGCGCCTTCGCGGCCGCATCCTGGCCGACATCCTCAACGACGACGAACTGCTGGACGAGTCCAACATCGGTGTCACTGTCTACAACGGCGTGGTGTTGCTGACGGGGGAAGTCCCCAATGCCAACGCCGGACGGCGCATCGCCCGACTGGCCAGGGCGCAGGAAGGAGCCCGCCGTGTGCACAATGAGCTGGTGGTGGCCGAACTCAGTTCGGTCATGGCGCGCGGGCGGGACAGCCTGATCAATCGCAATGCCCGTACGCGCATCCGCCAGCTGGATTCTCCCCACAGCCTGGATTCTTCCCGCGTACGCGTCGTTACCGAGCGCCAGCGCATCTACCTGATGGGCCGGGTCACCCGCGACGAAGCAGAGGCGATAACGGAAACCGTACGCCGGGTCAGCGGTACCCGGGAGGTCGTGCGACTGTTCGACTACCTGGATTGAATGTCCGAACGGGGGAGCGTGAGCACCGTCGGGCCGGCGACTACTTCACCACGCGAAGATTGGGCCTGCGGTTTCCCCTGGGCCCCTCGCCGCCATCGCCATTCTCATCCGGACCGCCCGAGGGCGAGGGCGGATCGTCGTCGGAATCGTTGAACAGCATGCCCTGACCATTCTCGCGGGCATAGATGGCCATCACCGCGCGGACAGGCACGCTGACGTCCCTCGCCTGGCCACCGAAGCGGCCGCTGAAGGCTATCTCCTCCATGCCCAGATCGAGACTCCGGACTGCGCGGGGTGACACGTTGAGCACCAGGCGCCCGCCGTCCACGAATTCCAGCGGCGCGTTGACGCCGCTGTTCTCTGCATCCACCAGCAGATAGGGGGTAAGCCCGTTATCGACAATCCAGTCATAGAGTGCACGAATCAAATACGGGCGGCTGGAAGTCATGTTTCCGGCAATCGTATTGGTCACGGATCGTTAACCTTTTCGGAGCGAATTGCATCGTTCAGAGTGTGTGCGCGGCAGACCGCGAAGACAGGTTCGCACGGGGGTGCTGGTTTCAGCGCGGGTAAAGCGCAAGCGCCCGCCTGCGACTATGCCTGGAAGCCCTCGTTGAGTGATCAAGTACGCCGGTTCCCGGTCATGCAGGTGCGTGGGCGGCCTCCTCCGGCGATCGGCCACGATGACTCAGGGACGGCGCCAAACCAGCACAGCGGACGCCGGTCAAGTCCGCATGGTGCGCTCGGCCTCGCTCAGACTCTCCTGAAACGATTCGCGTGCGAACAGGCGCTCGGCATAGTCAATCAGTGCCGGAGCGTGATCGTCCAGCTCGATGCCGTAGCGTGGCAATCGCCAGAGCAACGGAGCCAGGGCGCAGTCCATGACCGAGAGTTCCTCACTGAGGAAAAACGGCGCTACCGAGAAGAGTTCGTCGCTGGCAATCAGGCTCTCGCGCAGCGCCTTGCGGGCCCGATCCGCCTGCGCCTCGTTTGGCGCACTGTCGATTTCGCCCAGCAGCGCGTACCAGTCGCGCTCGATTCGGTGCAGCGCCAACCTGGCCTTGGCCCGTGAAACCGGATCGATGGGCATCAGGGGCGGATGCGGGAAACGTTCATCCAGGTATTCAACGATGATGCGGGTGTCATAAAGCGACAGATCGCGGTCAACCAGGGTCGGGACGCCCCCGTACGGATTAAGGTCCGCGAGGTCCTCGGGCGCATGCTCCGGATCCACGCTATGGATATCCACCGTGATCCCCTTCTCCGCGAGAACAAACCGGACGCGGTGGCTGTAAGGACAGACAGGCCCCGAGAAAAGCGTCATCACGGAACGTTTGTTGACAGCGGCCATGAGGCGCTCCCTGGGATCGGAATACCCCCGGGCGAAGACTGCCCGGGGGAGAGGATCTAATGCACGTCCTTCCAGTACTCGCGTTTGAGCAGGTACGCGACGATCAGGAAGAGAAACAGGAAAATGAGGACGCGAACACCCAGACGCCGCCGCTCCGCCTTGATAGGTTCGGCGACGTAATCAAGGAAATTGGTCAAATCACGTGTAGCCGCGCGATACTCCGACGCCGACATGAGTCCGGCGCGGTCGTCGTCCACCTTCAGTTCCGTGATCTGCTCCGCACCTTCGATCTCCTCACGAACGGCTATCGGCAACCCCTGCAGTTCCTCCAGCACATGCGGCATGGAGGTGCCGGATATCACCAGGTTGTTGACACCCAGGGGCGCATCCTCGTCCTCGTAGAAGGCGTTGAGGAAGGTGTATATGTATCGCGGGCCGTGACGACGGGCGGTCAATGACAGATCGGGCGCAGGCGCACCGAACCACTCCTCGGCGTCCTCGTCGGTCATGGCGTTCGTCATGCCGTCAAACAACTGTGCCCCGGGCTTGAAGATCAGGTACTTCTCGACCAGTTCATCATCGAGACCAAGATCCTGACCGATGCGGTTGTAGCGGATCAGGTGTGCCTCGTGACAGGCCATGCAGTAGTTGGCAAACAGTTGGGCGCCCCGCTGGAGTGACTCCTTGTCGAAGGGATCGACATCGACATCCATCATATTACCACCGGCCGGAGCTCCCCAGACATGGGCCGGAAACAGGATGCACAGGCATATCAGCAGATACTTCTTCATTTCATCGTCACCCTTTCCGGAACCGGCTTGGTCTGCTCCAGCCCAAAGTACGTGTAGACCCAAAGGAACAGGAAGTACCCGAAGTAGATGGCCGTGAAGATACGAGCAAGAATGGTGTAGAGCCCGGTCGCCGGCTGCAGACCGAGGTAGCCCAGGATCACGAAGCTTATCAGGAACAGGGCCAGGGCCACCTTGAAGCTGAGCCCGCGGTAGCGAATCGACCGCACCTTGCCCCGATCCAGCCACGGCAGGAAAAACAGGATCGCGATCGCTCCCCCCATGACCAGCACGCCGCCGAATGTGTCCGGGATGGCGCGCAGCATGGCGTAGTGCGGGGTGAAGTACCAGACCGGGGCGATGTGGTCGGGTGTCACCAGCGGATTGGCGGGCTCGAAGTTCGGCGCCTCGATGAACAGCCCGAAGAACTCCGGCATGTAAAAGACCACGATGGAGAAAAAGATCAGGAATACGGCCACGCCCACCAGGTCCTTGACGGAGTAGTAGGGATGGAAAGGGATGCCGTCCCGCGGCTTGCCGCTCTCATCCTTGTTCTGCTTGATCTCGATGCCGTCGGGGTTGGAGGAGCCCACCTCGTGCAAGGCAAGGATGTGTGCGACCACCAGGGCGATGATGGCGAGCGGCAGTCCGGCCACATGCAACGCGAAAAAGCGGGTGAGGGTCGCCTCGGAAACCACGTAGTCACCGCGAATCCACACTGCCAGATCGGTACCGATAACGGGGATGGCGCCAAACAGCGAGATGATCACCTGCGCCCCCCAGTAAGACATCTGCCCCCAGGGAAGCATGTAGCCCATGAATGCCTCGGCCATCAGCGCCACGTAGATGAGCACGCCGAAAATCCACAGCAACTCGCGCGGCTTCTGGTAGGAGCCGTACATCAGGGCGCGGCACATGTGGAGATAGACAACGACAAAGAACGCCGATGCGCCGGTGGTATGGATATAACGGATCAGCCAGCCCCACTCCACATCCCGCATGATGTACTCGACGGATTCGAAGGCGCGATCGCCGGACGGGATGTAGTTCATGGTCAACCAGATTCCCGAGACAATCTGAATGACCAGCACCAGCAGGGCGAGGGATCCGAAGTAGTACCAGAAGTTGAAGTTCTTTGGCGCGTAGTACTCGCTCAGGTGCTCCTTCCACATCTTGGTGGCGGGGAATCGATCGTCGATCCAGCCCATGAACCCTCGTCCGCTGGTGGTCTCGCTCATCAGGCCTCTCCCTCGTCGGGTTCATCTTCACCGATTAAGACGGTGTTCTCGTCTGGGAAATGGTACGGCGGCACCACGAGGTTCAGAGGAGCCGGAACACCCGTGTAGACGCGGCCCGCCAAGTCGAAATAGGAGCCGTGACAGGGGCAGAAGAATCCGCCGACCCAATCCCGCTCCATCCCGTGCGGCCTGTCTTCGGGGTAGAACAGGGGTGAGCAGCCGAGGTGTGTGCAGATGCCGACCAGCACCATGATTTCCGGCTGTCTGGAGCGATGCCGGTTCCTGGCATATTCGGGCTGCTGGTCCTGTCGGGATTCAGGATCCCGCAGTATGCCCTCGACCTTCTCCAGATCGTTGACGTTATCCTCCGTGCGGTGGAAGATCCACACGGGGTTGCCGCGCCACTCCACGTTGATAAGCTGACCCGGCTCCAGCCGCGATACGTTCACTTCCACCGGCGCCCCCGCAGCCTGGGCCCGGGCACTGGGCCTCCAGTAGGACAGAAATGGAACGGCCACGAAGGCAACGCCGATCCCGCCGACCACGGTCGTTGCGGCAGTCAGGAACCGACGTCTGTTCCTGTTCGGGGCATCCTGATTCATTTACGACCCCCTGGTTGGGTTCAACCTGCTTTGAATCTGCTTCAAGAGGACTGATCCGGCTTTCGGAAGGCATATCCGCCTTCGCGCACGCCTGGTCACGTTTCGGGGCACTGTCACGATTCGCCAGATAGCACACTCGCGCCGAGGGCAGCGGTTCCATGGCAGGCAAGCACAACGCTTCGGGCAGGCCGCACGGACACTCCCTGCGGCCGTGTCAGGAGCAACGACGTGATCCACAGGCTGCGCTCGTCGGTCATGCAGACCCAGCTATGCTTCCCTTCCCGCGCCTTGCCACGTCATGGCCATTTGCTTGCTGTAGCAAGACAACACATCCGAGAAGGATGATAACATTCGCCCACGGCTGGCCCCAATCCGCCACGCCGTGCGATACGGCGCACAAGGATCCATCATCAGACTCGGCAGGTCAAGCAGCCCCGGGACATTGCGTACCATATTCTGCGCCGTACACGGCCACCCGACCAAAGCCCCACTGTAAAGGCGGTTACAGGTACAATCGTAGCCCCAAGACCGCGATCCACGACAGGGAGATCCATGCAGACCCGCCGTTTCGTCCGTTTCGTTTTCAGCTACGTACTGGTCGGCATCGTAGTGGCCGTGGGCATCCTGTGGCTGTTCCCGGACGCACTCGGCCCCGGACAGAACCAGTCGGAACGTGTGGTGGAATTCCGGGAGGCGCCGGCCACGCCTTCGCACCACGAACCGCGGCCGGCCCCTGCCTCCTATGCGGTCGCGGTGGAAGCCGCAGCCCCTGCGGTAGTGAACGTCTTCACCAGCAAGCGGATCACCCGTCCGGACCACCCTTTCTACCAGGATCCCATGTTTCGCCACGAGCGCGAGGAACCGCAACCGCGCCGGCCGGACCGTGGACCCAGGGAGACAAACCTGGGCTCCGGCGTGATCATCAGTGACGAGGGATTCGTGCTCACCAACAATCATGTGATCGATGGCGCGCATGAAATCCAGGTGGGACTCAACGACGGCCGTTCCACCACCGCCCGCGTTATCGGCACGGACCCCGAGACCGATCTGGCGGTACTGAAAATCGAGATGGGCGATCTGCCCATCATTACCCTCGGTCGCTCGGAAGAACTGCGCGTGGGCGATGTGGTGCTGGCCATCGGCAACCCCTTCGCCGTCGGCCAGACGGTCACCCAGGGTATAGTTAGCGCCACCGGCCGCAGCCAGCTTGGGCTATCCACGTTCGAAAACTTCATCCAGACCGATGCCGCCATCAATCCCGGCAACTCCGGGGGCGCGCTGGTCAACGCGGACGGTGAACTGGTGGGTATCAATACCGCCATATTCTCCCGCACCGGAGGCTCCCATGGCATCGGCTTCGCCATTCCGGCCGGCCTCGCCCAGGGCGTGATGAGCAGCATCATCGAGAACGGCCGGGTCATCCGGGGCTGGGCCGGCGTCGAGGTACAAAGCCTGACCCGCCCGCTGGCCGAATCCTTCGCTCTGGACGACACGCGCGGCGTGATCGTGGCGGGGGTAATGCGTGACGGCCCGGCAGCGGAGGCCGGACTCAGTCCCGGCGACCTGATTTTCGAGATCAATGGCACGCGTGTTCAGGACGCGCAGGATCTCCTGCGTCTGGTCACTGAAAAGAGGCCCGGCGAAACCATCGACGTGTCCGGACTCACTGACGGCGAGCCCGGAGAATGGCGGATCACGGTGAAGGAACGCCCGCGGATGGAAAGCCTGCGCCGCTAGCCCGCATATCTCACCGCCGTTCGTCGCGAGGGCGTCGAGATGCCGCTGTGACGGGGGGCACGGACCGGAATACGGCGA
>SLSJ01000284.1 GCA_007130525.1 Ectothiorhodospiraceae bacterium
AGGGAGTACGCCCCGACACAGCGAGCAGATCGGCGTGCGTAGCAGAAGGGCGGTGAGATATGCGGGCTAAAGCAGTACCTTCTCTATACCGCCCGCCCTCGCCTGTTCGATGAAGCGCGACTGCCAGCCCTCGCCCAGGAGATGGTTGGCAATCTCGATGACGATGTAGTCGGCCTCGACGCCGGTGTCATCCTCGTAGCGACTGAGTCCCTGCAGGCAGGCGGGGCAGGAGGTAAGCATCTTCACCTTGCCCTTGTCCGCCACCGGCTTGCCGGTGAGGCCGACCAGCCCGGCATTGATTTCCTCCTCCTTGCGGAAGCGGACCTGGGTGGCGATATCCGGGCGGCTGACGGCGAAGGTGCCGGCCTCGCCGCAGCAGCGGTCGTTCAGGGGCACATCCTTACCCATCAGCGTGCTGGCGACCTTTTGCGGGTTGTGGGTCTTCATGGGTGTGTGGCAGGGATCGTGGTACATGTACTGCACGCCATCCACACCGTCGAGTTTGTAATCCTTCTCCAGCAGGTATTCGTGGATGTCCAGCAGTCGGCAGCCCGGAAAGATCCGCTCGAATTCATACTTGAGCAACTGATCCATGCAGGTGCCGCAGGAGACGATCACCGTCCTGATGTCCATGTAATTCAGGGTGTTCGCCACGCGATGGAAGAGCACCCGGTTCTCGGTACTGATCTGCCTGCCCTTGTCGATGTCCCCGTTGGAGGTTTGCGGATAGCCGCAGCACAGGTAGCCGGGCGGCAGCACCGTCTGGGCGCCGGCGTGGTGCAGCATGGCCAGGGTGGCCAGGCCGATCTGGCTGAACAGGCGTTCGGAGCCGCAGCCGGGAAAATAGAACACGGCGTCGGAGTTCTCGTTCACCTTCTGCGGATCGCGGATTATGGGCACGACCTTGTCATCCTCGAGGCCGAGCATGGCGCGCGCCGTCCTGCTCGGCAGATTGCCGGGCAGGGGCTTGCGCACGAAGTGCACCACCTGGGCCGGGATGGACTGCTTTTCCGTGGTGCTCGCCGGTCGGGACTCAGGCCCGGCGTCGGGCTTTCCTGCCGGATTGGACACGATGCCGAGACGCCGCGCCAGCCTGCTGCCGAAGCGCTGGGCTCCGAACCCCCACTCCAGCAGACCCTTGCGCATGACCTTGATGGTGCGCGGGTCCTTGACGTTGAGGAAGGCCATGGAGGCCAGCGTGGTCGGTTTGCTCTTGCGCTTGCCGTGCTCCTTGAGGATGCCACGCATCTTGACGGTGACGTCGCCGAAGTCGATGTTCACCGGGCACGGGGTGACGCAGCGGTGGCAGATGGTGCAGTGATCGCCGATGTCGTTCATCTGCGCCCAGTGCTCCAGTGAGATTCCGCGACGGGTCTGCTCCTCGTAGAGGAACGCTTCCACCAGGAGGTTGGTGCCCAGAATCTTGTCGCGAGGCGAGTAGCGCAGGTTGGCTCGGGGCACGTGGGTGGTGCACACCGGCTTGCACTTGCCGCAGCGCAGGCAGTCCTTGATGTCATCGTTGAGCTCACCGAGTTCGCTCTGCTCCAGGATCAACGCTTCCTGCTGCACCAGCCGCAGTGAGGGCGTGTAGGCGTTGTCGAGGCCGGAGCCGCTGAGCAGCTTGCCGCGGTTGAACCGGCCCCTGGGGTCCACTCTTTCCTTGTAGGCGCGGAAGGTTTCCACCGTGGTCGGGTCCAGGTACCGCATCTTGGTGATGCCGATACCGTGCTCGCCGGAGATCACGCCGTTCAGGCGTCGCGCCAGATCCATGACCTGGTCCACGATGCGATCCGCCTCGTGCATCATCTCGTAGTCGCTGGAATTGACAGGGATGTTGGTATGCACGTTGCCGTCGCCCGCATGCATATGCAGGGCGACAAAAAGGCGGCTCGAGAGCACGTCCCCGTGGATGGCGTCGATCCTGACCCGCACCGGCTCCAGATCACGTCCGTCGAAGATTTCCTTCAGCGGCCGTTCCACCTCGTCGCGGTAGGAGATGCGCAGGCTGCGACGCAGCAACAGGTTGATGAGGCGATCCCCCGGGCGGCGGTCGGCACGGGCGGCATCGTCGAGCCAGGCGTTGAACTCGACGGCATCGCCTTCGAGATTGTCGAGAATACCCTGCCAGCGGGACTCGACAGCCTCCAGATGCTGCACGGCGCGCTTCTGCTTCGAGTGAAGGATTGAACCCCCCTCCTCGGAAGCATCGAAGTGCTCCCGCTCCAGGTAGTCGGGCCGGGCCTTGAGCTCCGGCAGGTCGCCACGGAAGTACGCGCGCAGTTCGCGAACCATGCGCAGCTTGTTCTTCAGGGACTGGACAATGTTGATGCGCTCGATTCCCTCGCTGTATTCGGCCAGCCTGTCCAGCGGGATCACCACGTCCTCGTTGATCTTGAAGGCGTTGGTGTGGGCGGCAATGGCGGCGGTGCGCGCGCGGTCCGCCCAGAATGTCTTGCGGGCCTCGGGGGAAACGGCAATGAAGCCGTCGGCGTTCCGCCTGTTGGCCAGTCGCACCATGCGCGAGGCAGCGGCCGAGCATGCGTCCTCGTCGTCGGCGGCGAGATCGGCGATCAGCACCATCTTGGGCCGCTCGCCGCGGGCGCCCTTGGGCGCATAACCCACGGCACGGACATAACGTTCGTCAAGATGCTCCAGACCCGAGAGTTTCACCTGCGGATCCCGCTGCAGGTCGTCGACGATCTCGACGATGGCGGGCACCGCCTCCTGCAGATCCAGACCGTAGAACTCCAGACACACCGTGCGCATGTGCTTCGGCATCACATGCAGAATGAAAGTTGCCGATGTTATCAGGCCGTCGCAGCCCTCCTTCTGCACGCCGGGCAGACCGCCCAGAAACTTGTCGGTAACGTCCTTGCCCAGACCCACCTTGCGGAAGCTGGCACCGGCAAAGGTAAGCACCTCGGGCTCACCCCTCGGCGTCCTGCCGTCGGCCTCATAACGACTGACGCGGAAGTGCACGGTTTCCTGGTCGTGAATCTTGCCCAGGTTGTGGTTCAGGCGTTCCACGTCCAGCCAGCCGGCGTCCGGTGTCACCATGCGCCAGGAGACCAGGTTATCCAGCGCAGTCCCCCAGAGTACGGCCTTCTTGCCACCGGCGTTCATGGCCACGTTGCCGCCTATGGTGGAGGCATCCTGGGAAGTGGGGTCGACGGCGAACACGTAGCCGTTCATCGAGGCCAGGTCCGACACACGGCGCGTGACCACCCCGGCCTCGGCGCGCACCGTGGGCACCTTGCCCTCCACCCCCGGCATCTCGCGCAATTCCACCCCACCGAGACCTTCCAGCTTTTCGGTGTTGATGACCGCGCAATCCTCGTGCATGGGAATGGCGCCGCCGGTGTAACCGGTGCCGCCGCCGCGGGGAATAACGGTCAGCTCGAGTTCGATGGCGGCCTTTACCAGGCTGGCCATTTCCTCTTCGGTGTCCGGAGTCAGCACCACGAAGGGCACCTCGACGCGCCAGTCGGTGGCATCGGTCTGGTGGGACACGCGAGTGAGGCCATCGAAGCGGATATTGTCCTTGCGGGTGTGCCGGCGGAAAGCCTTCATGGCGACTTCCCGCCTGCGGAGTGTTTCCGGGAACCAGTCCTCGAACTCGGCCACGGCGTTGCGTGCGATGTCGGCCAGCGCCAGCGCCTCGCGATTGCCTTCGGCGCGCTCCACGATCTGGTCGAGGCGGTGATGCATGGCCTGGACCAGCGCCGAGAGCCGCCTCTTGTTGTTAAGCAGATCGTCCTGGATATACGGGTTCCGACGCACAACCCAGAGGTCGCCGAGCACCTCGAAGAGCATGCGTGCGGAAATGCCGGTACGGCGCTCTTCGCGAAGCCTGTTAAGCGTGTTCCAGGCCTCCTCCCCCAGATAGCGGAGTACGATTTCGCGGTCCGAGAACGAGGTGTAGTTGTAGGGGATTTCGCGGATGCGGGTCGGGGAGTTCATGGATATCGGGTTACCGGCATGGCTTCGTTCGACGAGGAGCCGGAATGATACCAGCCGTGTTGCGGCGATGCAGCAGCGCGGAACATTCGGCGATACCGCCCCCTGGAGCGCTACCGTGTCCGGGGCAGGATGATCCGCCGTATGAAAACCGGCTGGCCCATCTCCCCGGATCGTCCAGCCGGCAGGAAGTGGCCGGAGATTCAGAAGCTGTACTGCGCCCGCATCAAGGCGATGCGCGGCTTCTCGTCGCCCACGACGATCTGCTCATCGTCCTGGGTCAGCATGACGCCGCTGTCTTTCACGTCCACAAAAATGTAATTGAACATGAAGCGGATATTGGCGGTGGCGTAGTAGTTGACGCCCAGCGTGATATTCCGCTGCTCACCTCCCTCCAGACCCGCGTCGTTGAGATCGATGTTGCTGTAGCGGGCGGCCACCTCCCAGGCACCGCCGGCGCGAGCCGGAGTAATGCCGCGGAAGTTGCCCCCGCGGTAACCGCGGGACTCACCGGTCAGCACGTAGCTCGCCTGAACGTGGTAACCGTCGAGGGTGGGATTGCGGTTTTCGTCCCGATCCACCTTTACGGACAGATACTCGGCCTCCGCCGAGAACGGCCCGAACTGATACGCCAGTTCCAGGCCATACTTGAGCGTGGAATCGGCATCGGTGATGTTCCCGGTATCGATCAGACGGACGTTGCCGGGGCGGGATTCGGGACGCTCACGGTAGCGCACGGTGTTCTGGTCCCGGCGATCCTCGTAGGCAATGGAACCGCCGATGTGGAAGAGCTGCCCATTGATCCGTGGTGCGAATACCAGGCGACCGGCGAGCCCCAGGTTCATGTCGTCACCGTCCGAGGTGTCGTCGTCATCACCGATGGCACGCCCATAGGCCATGGTGCGGAAATGGATGTCGCCTTCGTCGATGTGATAGCCGATGCCGAGTCGGCGGGCATCAACGATGGCGTTGCTGTTGGCCGCGCGCTCGATGAAGGTGATGTTGTTGGAACTGGTCAGCTCATTCAGACCCATGGGCACCTTGAACTGGCCGACCGTGACTGCGCCGAGAGGAAGCGCGCGGCGGATGTAGACATCGCTGGCGCTGGTGCCGTTCTCGGCGAAATCGTACTCGATAATGAAGGACCACCGCGGGTCCAGGCTGCCACTCACACCGATGCGGGCACGGCGGTTGAGGAAACGGTCGGAGATGTCGACGTCGTCCTTGTCGTGGAAGGCGGCATCCACATGCATCCTGCCACGGGGCTCGAAACTCGGGTAATCGGCGTGCGCTTGTGCGGCAAATACAGAACCAAGCCCGGCTACGGCGGCGATCGTGCTCCATTTCATCACGTCGTTCATTACTTTTCTCACTCTTGCTTGCGTGCCTACGATGATCCCCCGCGCACGGGGCCCCAGGATGTCCGGCGAGATGGAATCTACCCATTCCATGTGACAGCGCGGTTAAGGGTGGATGGCATTTCCATGTCCTTGCTCGCATCGGTCGGCGACACGGGGCAGAGAACCCGGAAGCGGTTCCCGGGCGCGGAACAGGGTAATGCCAGGACGATCGCCTGCGCGCCGGGACGGCCGGATTCACTTATCGCGGGTCCGGATGCCGATCGTCAGTGCCCGGACGAGGATCGTCA
This sequence comes from Ectothiorhodospiraceae bacterium, assembly GCA_007130525.1. Classification (GTDB taxonomy): domain Bacteria; phylum Pseudomonadota; class Gammaproteobacteria; order Nitrococcales; family Aquisalimonadaceae; genus Methylonatrum. Next base: position 5,606 of record SLSJ01000284.1, read on the forward strand.
TTATCGTGCTCGCGGTACACCAGCAAACCAGGGGACACCTTCGCCTTTCCTTGTGGCCATGGCGGCGCGCATGTTGACTGCGCATGGACTTCGATCAAGGCTATATGCTGCACCCTCGACAGGAGCAGCTGCATGTCTGCCTACGTGATTGGCCACATACGCGTGCGAGACCCCGAGGCCTGGGAGGCTTATCGCGCAGGTGTTCCCGCAACGCTGGAACCATGGGGCGGGGAAGTTCTATTCCGCGGGGCGGTGACCGGCGTGTTCAGTGGAGCGCATGAACATGAAGCGACTGTCGTCATCCGCTTCCCGGACGAGGACGCCGTCACCGGCTGGTACAATTCCGATGCGTATCAGGCTTTGCTGCCCGTGCGGGAACAGGCAGCGGACGTGACCCTGATCCGCTACCGGGAACTCTAGCCCGCATATCTCACCGCCGTTCGTCGCGAGGGCGTCGGGATGCCGCTGTGACGGGGGGCACGGACCGGAGGACGGCGAAGGCGTAGCTGACACTACGTCGAGCCGGCTGCAGGGAGTACGCCCCGTCATGGCGAGCAGATCGGCGTGCGTAGTAGAAGGGCGGTGAAATATGCGGGCTAGGGAGACGCTGATTCATTCGCACGTTCGCGGAAATGGATCAGCGTCTCCCCAGGACTTCACTCCGCCTGCGATTCATGGCAACCCTCCGGACCCGCTGCGGGATCGTCGCCGAGTGCGCCGCTGCGGCATGTGAGGATCGTGCCGGTTTCAGGAGACATCGAACATGGCCGACTGGCAGCCCACGGCGCGCATGGACACGCTCCGGAAACGCGCTCGCCTTCTGGAGCAGGTGCGCGGTTTCTTTCGCGCGAGGGGACTGCTGGAGGTTGAAACCCCGGTGCTATCGGCCGCCGGCGTGACGGATCCCAACCTGCACAGCATGGCTGTCACTCATACCCGTCCGGACCCTTCACTGCACGAACGACTGTATCTCCACACCTCGCCGGAATTCGCGATGAAGCGCCTGCTGGCAGCCGGCTCCGGTCCGATCTGGCAGATCTGCCGGGTGTTTCGAGCCGGCGAGCGAGGCCGACTCCACAATCCGGAATTCACCATGCTCGAGTGGTACCGTCCCGGCTGGGATCATCACCGCCTCATGGATGAGGTGGCCGATCTGATCCGCGCGGTCTGCGGTGATCGCCCCCTTGTCAGGCAGACATATGCCGAACTCTTCGAACCGCTGGACATCGATCCGCACCGGGATCCGGAATCGCGGCTGCGGGAGCGGGCCACCGCCCTGGACATCCGGCTCCCGGACACGCCTGTCTCGGGCGACGACCTGCTGGACCTGATTCTCGCGGTGCGAATCGCGCCCGGCCTGGGACGGGGCTGCATGCATTTCGTCCACGATTTCCCTGTGTCCCAGGCGGCACTTTCGCGCATCCGCGCCGGGGAGAACCCGGTAGCGGAGCGCTTCGAGTGTTTTCTCGACGGCATCGAGATAGCCAACGGTTTTCATGAACTGACCAATGCCGTGGAGCAGGAAGAGCGCTTCCGGCAGGATCAGGATACACGCACCCGCGCCGGCCGACCCACGCCACCGATGGATCGGAACCTGCTCGAGGCGCTGGCCAAAGGAATCCCCGCTTGCGCCGGCGTAGCTCTGGGGCTGGACAGGCTATTCATGGTGGCACTGGGTGCGGAACGCATAGATGACGTTATCGCGTTCCCGATAGACAGGGCTTGAGGGGACGTATTCAGTTTTCGGTTTTATGGAGCAGCCGATGCTCGTCCTGGTCGGGTATCCCCGGGCTCCGACCAGCTTTCATGACGGAAAACTGAAAACCGACAACCGAGATCGAAAAGCCGGCCTGTGGCCGGCTTTTCGATCATTTGACCCGCGAGACGTATTCCCCCGTCCGGGTGTCGATTTTCAAGAGTTCGCCCTCTTCGATGAACAGGGGCACACGGACCACCGCACCGGTTTCGAGGACGGCGGGTTTGCCACCGCCACCACTGGTGTCCCCACGGACCCCCGGATCGGTTTCGGTGACGCGCAGTTCTACGAAATTCGGGGGCAACACCTGCAGCGGCTCTCCGTTCCACAAGGTGACGGAACAGATGTCCTGTTCTTTCAGCCACTTGGCGGAATCCCCGACGGCGGCCTCGTTGGCGGCCAATTGTTCGAAGCTGCCGGGGTCCATGAAGTGCCACAATTCGCCGTCGCTGTAGAGATACTGCAGTTCCGTCTCCAGTACGTCGGCGGCTTCCACCGAATCGCCGGACTTGAAAGTTCGCTCGATGACCTTGCCGGTCTTGAGGTTGCGCACCCGCACGCGGTTAAAGGCCTGCCCCTTGCCCGGCTTCACGAATTCGTTCTCTACAATCGCGTAGGGATCGCCATCAAGCATGATCTTGAGGCCGGACTTGAACTCACTGGTGCTGTAACTGGCCATGAAAACCCCTGGATATGATGGATTGAGACCTGATCACAAGGCCGCACTGCAGCCGTTGTGCTACCGTTGGCACCGGCCGATGGGCAACGGATTCCGGCCAACCGGTATCGGCGAAACTTGGCCAAAGCCGGATTTCGAGGCCAGAATCGTAACGAATTTCCGTCCCCGATAGAACAGACCGCCAGGGTCCCGACCATCCATGACCGCATCCATTCCGGCAATCCGCTCCATCTCCGACTGGCGTCGCGCCTACGCGGACTGCGTGACCAGTCCGGAAGAGCTGTTGCACATGCTCGGCCTGCCGTCGTACCTGTTGCCCGGCGCCCGTCGTGCCAGCGCCCTGTTTCCACTGCGGGTACCCCGCGGCTACGTCGCCCGGATGCAGACCGGCAACCCGGACGACCCTCTGCTGCGGCAGGTACTGCCGCTGGATGCGGAAACCTCGGACTCCGCCGGTTTCATGGATCCGGTGGGGGATCTCCGGGCCATGCCGGTTCCGGGCGTGCTGCACAAGTACAAGGGGCGTGTACTGCTCATTACCACCGGCGCCTGCGCGATCAATTGCCGTTATTGCTTCCGCCGCCATTTCCCCTATGCCGACGCCAATGCCTCCGACCGCCAGTGGGACGCCGCACTGGCATACATCCGCGAAGACGACTCGGTCAGCGAGGTTATCCTCTCCGGCGGCGACCCGCTTGTGCTTGCCGACCACAAGCTTCACTACCTGGTTGCGCGGCTCGCCGATATCGCGCATGTGGAGCGTCTGCGCATACACAGCCGGTTGCCGGTGGTGCTTCCGGAACGCGTAACCGACGGCCTGCTTGACAGCCTCGCCGGAAATCGACTGCAACCCGTCATGGTTCTGCATGCCAACCACGGCGCCGAGCTGGACGCTTCGGTTCACGCGGCATGCGCCGCGCTGCGAGGTGCGGGGACCACGCTGCTCAACCAGACGGTACTGCTGCGCGGCGTCAACGACGATACCGCCGCACTGGAAGATCTCTCGCTGCGCCTGTTCGCCATGTGTGTTCTGCCTTACTACCTGCATGCGCTGGATCCGGTCAGGGGAGCGGCGCACTTTCTGGTTTCCGAGCAGCGCGCCGCTGACCTGGCAGCGGAACTCGCTGACCGGCTGCCCGGTTACCTGGTGCCCCGGCTGGTACGGGAACTTGCCGGTGAACCCGGCAAGACACCCCTGACGACACCGCGGCACCGCGAGACACGAAGCTCTTGAAAAGCACGGCTGATACCAAAGCGGTAGAAAGCGGTGACACCGGGCCGCCGGCTTGGCAGACTGGAGCCCTGCCCCATGTCGGGCAGACGCTGCTTTGTTTCATGCGGCTGCGCTCGAGTTGATACCGATCACCGGGCCGGATGCGGTGCCGGCTCGGCAGCTCGGGCTGCCGAATCGGCAAGAAAATGCCGGCGGCGCCGAACTGGACCGAGGCCTTCGGTGTGCCGACGCGATTTCGCCGACGCTGTGTCGCAGCGCCTGGCAACGAAGCAATGCGATGCCAACACGGACGTTAAATTGATTCGGAGTTTCACTAGAGCCCCGTGAGGATGTCGAGTGACCATGAACCCTGCTGACGTTTTGCGCCTGTTGATTGCCGACAAGACCCTGAACGATGCGGAAGTGGTAATCAGCATACTGCGCAACGCCGGCCATGCCGTGCGTCCCACCCACGTCGAGGATCAAGACGCATTGCGCGAAGCCCTCACGGAAAAACAATTCGACCTGTTCCTCTGCTATATCAGCCTCGACACCCTGCCGTTGGAAAGGGCCCTGCAATACGTGCAGCAAAGCGGCCGCGATCTTCCGGTGATCGCGTTTGCAGACAGCGAAGGCGCCAACCTGCGGCGCAGCGTCATGCAGCAGGGGGCCACGGAACTCGCCACCCGGGATGACCCCGAACATCTGGAGCTTGTCATCGGCCGAGAGCTGGGCCATGTGCTGGACAGGCGCCGCCTGCGCCGACTGGAAAAATCGCTGCATGAAACCGAAAAACGCTGCAGCGCACTGCTGGACAGTTCCAGGGACTCCATCGCCTACGTGCATGAAGGCATGCATTTGTATGCAAACCGCGCCTACCTGGAACGGTTCGGCTACGACAATTTCGAAGAGATCGAGGGCATGCCCCTGCTGGACATGATCGCCCCGGAACACCAGGGCACGTTCAAGGAAAAGCTGCGCGCGCTCAGTCGCGGAGAGAAGGACATCTCCGACATCGACAACCTCATCATGCTCTGTGACAACGGGCAAATGGATGTGAGCATGGCATTCTCGCCTGCCTCCATCGATGGCGAACCCTGCACGCAGATTCTCATCCGGGACCACTCCAGTGAAGCGGTACTGGAAAAACAGCTGGACACACTGACCAGGCAGGACCTGGTCACCGGCATGTTGAATCGCGTGCATTTCCAGGAACAGCTGCTGGCGGCGCTGAAGGAAAACATGGACGACGGCGACGCGAGCGTCGGGCACGGGCTGTTGTACGTCCAGATCGACAACGCGGAAACAATCCGCAAGACGATCGGTCCGACCGCCTTTGACCGCGTCATGGCCGACGTCGCCGAACTGATACGAGCCGAACTGGATGACAATTGCGTGGCCGGACGCTTCGAGGACGACGTCGTCACCGTGCTGTTGCCCGCACGTGGCGTGCACGAGACGGTGGCAGTGGCGGAGGCCATCCGCTCGCGGGTGGAAGATCATATCGTGGAAACGGGCGACCGTACCGTTACCACCACGGTCAGCGTGGGCGGGATAATGATCGGCGCCCGCTCCGGCGATCTGGACAGCATCATCAGCGCCGCGGTTGCCGCCTGCGAGACGGCCCGACACAACGGTGGCAACCAGGCGCACCTTCACAGCGCGGCTGCCGGTGGCGAGGACCAGAAGGAAGTGGAAGCCTGGGCCGACCGACTGGATGACGCATTCGCGCAGGATCGCTTCTTTCTCGTGTACATGCCGGTGGCGAGCCTGGGCGGCGATACCACGGCGCGGTACGAGGTGCGTATCCGGTTGCGTGACGAGGACGGGTCCGAACACGGGCCCGACCACTTCATGGGGCCCGCAGAACGTTGCGGCATCGCCGGACGGCTGGATCGCTGGGTAATCAGCACCGCCCTTGCGACCCTGGCCAAGCGCCGCAGCAAGGAGCAGATCATCCTGTTCATCAAGATTTCCGGGGCCACGCTCGCAGACCAGAAATTCCTGGCCTTCCTGAAGGCGGAACTGGCCAGGCACGATATGCCCGGAAAGCGGCTGAATTTCCAGGTGAACGAGCCGGTGGCCGTTACCCAGCTCAACGATGCCCGGCGCGTGTTCAGAGGGCTGAAGGAACTCGGTTGCGGCTTCACCCTGGACCATTTCGGCAGCGGCCTGAACCCGTTCCAGTTGGTCAAGCACCTGCCTGCCGACTACCTCAAGCTGGACGTAAGCCTGATGCAGGAAATCAACGACAGCGAAGAGGTGGAGGAACGCGTCCACGGGATCATCGACAACGCCCACTCCATGCGCAAGCAGGTGGTGGCAAGCTTCATCGAGGATGCCGCGACACTGGCACGGGTCTGGCAGCACAAGGTGGACTTCGTGCAGGGCAACTTCCTGCAGGCACCCTCGGAAAGCATGAACTACGACTTTTCGGGGACGGTCATCTAACCCGCATATCCCACCGCCTTTCTGCTACGCACGCCGATCTGCTCGCTGTGTCGGGGCGTACTCCCTGCAGCCGGCTCGACGTAGTGTCAGCTACGCCTTCGCCGTCTTGCGGTCCGTGCCCCCCGACTCAGCGGCATCTCGACGCCCTCGCGACGAACGGCGGTGAGATGTGCGGGCCAAGGAGACGCCAGGAAAGGCCGGTGCGTCTTCTTCCACCGAAAACTGAAAACCGAAAACGAAATAAGCCCCGCGGAAGCGGGGTTTATTGTTAAACGTTACGTAATGCTTCTATCCGCTCTTCGAGGGGCGGATGCGACATGAACAGACGGGCCAGTCCGCCGCGGCCGCCGTTGATACCCATGGCACGCATTTCGTCGGGCAGATGGGAATCTTCCTGACTGCGCCGTAGCCGCTCCAGTGCGGCAATCATCTTTTCGCGGCCGGCAAGTTTCGCGCCGCCGGCATCGGCACGGAACTCCCTGTACCGGGAGAACCACATGACAATGGTGGAGGCGAGGATGCCCAGCACCATCTGCGCGAGAAAGTAGCTGATGAAGAAGCCGGGGCCATGCCCGGTCTCGCTCTTGAACACGGCCTTGTCCACGAAGCGGCCGACGACGTGGGCGAGAAACACCACGAAGGTGTTGACCACGCCCTGCACCAGCGTCAGTGTCACCATGTCACCATTGGCCACATGGGCGATTTCATGGCCGATGACGGCCTCGGCTTCGTCACGCGTCATCTTGCGCAGCAACCCGGCGCTGACGGCCACCATGGCACTGTTGCGCCGCGCGCCGGTGGCGAAGGCGTTGATCTCCGGCGCGTCGTAAACGGCCACGTCCGGCATGCCAATGCCTTCCTGGCGCGCGAACCGGCGAACCGTGTCGACCAGCCACTGCTCGGTTTCGTTACCGGGTCGCTCGATTACGCGGGCTCCGGTCATGCGCCTGGCCATGCTCTTGGACATGGCGAGCGATATGAAGGCACCGCCGAAACCGATGACACCCGCAATGATCAGCAGACCCAGATAGTCGATGCCGCCCGTGGCCTCGTCCACCGTGGTCACGCCAAACACCGAATACAGGATCATCAGCACAATACCCAGCACCGCCATTACGGCGAGGTTTGTGAGAATCAGCAGACCGACACGCTTCATGAAATTCACTCTCCGACAGGTGACTGAGAATTGCTTCTTAGATAGGGGCGGACATCAGCGGTTTAAAGCCCTGAATCGGACCGCTGGCCCGCATATCTCACCGCCCTTCTACTACGCACGCCGATCAGCTCGCCGTGTCGGGGCGTACTCCCTGCAGCCGGCTCGACGTAGTGTCCGCTACGCCTTCGCCGCATTCCGGTCCGTGCCCCCGGTCACAGCGGCATCTCGGCGCCCTCGCGACGAACGGCGGTGAGATATGCGGGCTTGATAGCGCCGGGGATTATGCGGTGCCGATCGCGTCCACACGCTGGAAGCCCCGCGGTAACAGACCACCCCGGCGGCCGCGGGTTCCAGCGTAGGCGTCCAGGTCGCTCGCTTTCAGGGTCAGGGTGCGCTTGCCCGCTGTCAGGACCGCTCCGGTTCGATCACCCACCGCGGCAATACCCAGCAGGCGTTCCTCGCCGCTTTTGACCCGAGCAGGGGGAATGCCCATGATCTTGTTGCCCTTGCCCTTGGCCAGGCGCGGCAACTCCGCCACCGGGAACGCAAGCAGGCGACCGCCAGTGGACACAGCCACCAGCCACTCGCTCTCGGGATCGTGGACCCGCGCCGGTTTCAGCATGCGGCTGCCCGCGGGCAGCGTGAGAATGGCCTTGCCGCTGCGGTTCCTCGACTGCAGTTCCCCCAGGGTGACCAGGAATCCATAGCCCGCGTCGGAGGCGAGTATAAGCAGGTCCGATTCGTTTCCGGCCAGCACATGCTCGAACCGGGCTCCGGCAGGCGGGGTCAACCGGCCGGTGAGCGGTTCCCCCTGACTGCGTGCCGAAGGCAGGGTATGCGCGGGCAGCGAGTAGGCGCGCCCCGTGGAATCGAAGAAGGTGGCCTGGCGATTGCTGCGGCCGGTCGCATGGGCCAGGTAGCCGTCGCCGGCCTTGTAGTTAAGCGTCGTGGGATCGATGTCATGGCCCTTCGCAGCCCGCACCCAGCCCTGCCTTGAAAGGACGATGGTTACCGGCTCACTGGGAACCAGCGCAGACTGGTCCAGCGGGCGTGCCGATTCCCGCCGCACTATCGGCGAGCGGCGATCGTCGCCGTATGTCTCCGCGTCCCGCCGCAGTTCGTCCCCGACCTGGGCCTTGAGCTTCTTCTCCGAACCCAGAACCGACACCAGGTTCCGGCGCTCGTTTTCCAGCTCATCCTGCTCCCCGCGGATCTTCATTTCCTCCAGCTTCGCCAGATGGCGCAGCTTGAGTTCGAGGATGGCCTCGGCCTGGGGGTCGGTGAGGCCGAAGCGCTCCATGAGCACCGGCTTGGGTCTGTCCTCCTCGCGGATAATGGCGATGACCTCGTCGATGTTGAGGTAGGCGATCAACAGGCCTTCCAACAGGTGCAGTCGTGCTTCGACCCGATCCAGACGCCACTGCAGACGGCGGCGTACCGTGCAGGTACGGAACCGCAGCCATTCGGTGAGCAAGTCGCGCAGATTGCGCACCCGGGGCCGTCCATCCAGGCCGATGACGTTGAAGTTGACCCGGTAGGTCTTTTCCAGATCGGTGGTGGCAAACAGATGCGTCATGACTTCGTGCACGTCCACCCGGTTGGAGCGCGGCACAATCACCAGTCGAGTGGGATTCTCGTGGTCCGACTCGTCGCGCAGGTCCTCGATCATGGGAAGCTTCCTGGCCTGCATCTGCGCGGCGATCTGCTCCAGGACCCTGCTGCCGGACACCTGGAACGGCAGTGCCGTGACCACGATGTCTCCCTCCTCCCGAAAATAGCGCGCCCGCATGCGCACACTGCCGTTGCCGGTGTTGTAGAGCTTCAGCAGATCCTCATGGGGTGTGATGATCTCGGCATCGGTGGGGAAGTCCGGGCCCTGCACGTGCTCACAAAGCTGCTCGACGCCGGCCTCCGGTTCATCCAGCAGGCGTATGCACGCGCTGGCCACCTCGCGCAGGTTGTGCGGTGGAATATCGGTGGCCATGCCCACGGCGATGCCGGTGCCTCCATTGAGCAGCACATTGGGCAAACGCGCCGGCAGCATCGCCGGCTCATCCAGGGTGCCGTCGAAATTGGGAACCCAGTCCACCGTACCCTGGCCGAGTTCGGAGAGCAGCACTTCGGCATACTTCGCCAGCCGCGATTCGGTATAACGCATGGCGGCGAAGGACTTGGGATCGTCCGGCGACCCCCAGTTGCCCTGGCCGTCCACCAGCGGGTAACGGTAGGAAAACGGCTGAGCCATCAGAACCATGGCTTCGTAACAGGCGGAGTCACCGTGGGGGTGAAACTTGCCCAGCACGTCGCCGACGGTGCGCGCCGACTTCTTGTACTTGGCGAGCGCGGTAAGCCCCAGTTCCGACATGGCATAGACGATCCGCCGCTGTACCGGCTTGAGCCCGTCACCGATATGCGGCAGAGCCCGATCCAGGATCACGTACATGGAGTAATCCAGGTAGGCCTTCTCCGTGAACTCGCGCAGCGGGCGGGACTCGAAATCGGGATAACTGTCGGGGGGTTGTGTGGTTTCGTCGGACATCGGGGTCGCTCTCGATGGTTATCGGGTTACGGGAAGGGAAGGTTTTCGGTTTTCCGTTTTCGGTTTTTCGTCGGCGGGGCTGGGGTTGGTGGCGATGTCTACGATTCCGTTTTCGAACTGCACCGGGGCCATCAGCCTTTCAACTCGCCTCCGGCGAACCGAAAACGGAAAACGGAAAACCGAAAACCGCGCAGCCACCCTGCGCTAGATCAGCACTTCCGCAAGGTTGCCCTTGTCTTCCAGCCAGTTCTTCCTGTCGGCGGCCTGGCGCTTGCCCAGCAGCATGTTCATCAGACGCTCGGTTTCTTCCTCGGAATCCACCATCAGCTGTACCAGGCGACGGGTATCCGGACTCATGGTGGTTTCGCGAAGCTGCAGCGGGTTCATCTCCCCCAGACCCTTGAAGCGCGTGGTACTGACCTTTCCCTTCATCTTTTCCGCCTCGATTCGGTCATAGATGCCCTCGCGCTCGTGCTCGTCCAGGGCATAGAACGTCTGTTTGCCAACATCCACGCGGTACAGCGGCGGCATGGCCACGAACACGTGCCCGGCGCGCACCAGCGCCGGAAAGTGCCTCAGGAACAGGGCACAGAGCAGCGTGGCGATATGGGCGCCATCGGGATCGGCGTCGGCGAGGATACAGACCTTGTTGTATCGCAGCCCGGCGAGATCGCTGGAACCGGGCTCGATGCCAAGGGCCACGGCAATATCGTGCACCTCCTGCGACGCCATCACGTCGGCCGGATCCACTTCCCAGGTATTGAGAATCTTGCCACGCAGTGGCATCACAGCCTGGAACTCTCGATCCCGCGCCTGCTTGGCGGAACCGCCGGCAGAGTCGCCCTCCACCAGGAACAGTTCCGTGCGTCCCGCATCCTGGGCACTGCAATCGGCAAGCTTGCCCGGCAGAGCCGGCCCGCTGGTGACGCGCTTGCGCGCCACCTTTCTCGACGAGCGCATTCGCCGGTTGGCCGCGGCGATCACCAGGCCGACGATGGCCTCGGCGGCCTCGACATGCTGATTGAGCCAGAGACTGAAGGAGTCCTTCACCACGCCGGAAACGAAGGTGGCACACTCGCGTGACGAGAGGCGCTCCTTGGTCTGACCCGAAAACTGGGGGTCCTCCAGCTTGACCGACAGCACATAGCTGATGTGCTCCCAGACGTCCTCCGGCGCGACCTTGACTCCGCGCGGAAGCAGGTTGCGAAAATCGCAGAACTCGCGGATAGCGTCAGTCAGCCCGGTGCGCAGCCCGTTGACATGAGTGCCGCCCTGCGTGGTCGGAATCAGGTTGACATAGCTCTCGGCCACCGCCTCACCGCCCTCGGGCAACCATACCACCGCCCATTCCGCGGCCTCCTTACGGCCTTGCAGGCTGCCCGTGAACGGCGCTTCCGGAAGCAACGACAAGTCCGCCAGTGCCCCGCCAAGATAGTCGCGGAGGCCGTCCTCGTAGTACCAGACCGTCTCCTCGCCACTTGCCTCCTCGCGAAAGATCACTTCCAGGCCAGGGCAGAGCACCGCCTTGGCGCGCAGCACATGGCGCAACCTCGGCAGGGAGAATCTGGGCGAATCGAAGTAGCCCGCATCGGGCCAGAAACGCAGGGTGGTGCCGGTATTGCGTCTGCCCACCGAGCCGATTACTTCCAGATCGGAAACCTTGTCACCGCCCTCGAATACCATCCGGTACTCCTGACCGTCGCGGCGGACGCGGACCTCGAGACGCCGGGACAGTGCATTCACGACCGAGACGCCGACGCCGTGCAGTCCGCCGGAGAACTGATAGTTCTTCTGCGAGAACTTGCCACCGGCATGCAGCCGGCTGAGTATCACTTCGACACCCGGCGCGCCCTCACCGGCATGGAGATCCACCGGCATGCCGCGGCCGTCATCCTGGACCTCCAGGGAGCCGTCCACGAACAGCGTCACCATGATCTGTTTCGCATGCCCGCTGATGGCCTCGTCAACACTGTTGTCGATGACCTCCTGGGCCAGGTGATTGGGACGGCTCGTATCGGTATACATGCCCGGTCGCTTGCGGACCGGATCCAGGCCGGTAAGTACTTCGATGGAGGCGGAATCGTAGGTGCTGGCCATGAAACTCCAGAACATCGTTTAGGGTTCAAGGTCGTGCGCGCGGCGCCTCGGGCGTTCCGCCCGGCGGGCGAGCAACCAGTCTTGGGCGGTCACTTTATACGGTTCACCGCCAAGTTTTAACTGCCGGAACGCTCGAGCCCGCAAATTGACCGGTTATCCGGCCTGCGTTACCTTTGCTTCCTTCGATCGGAACACCACCGACCCGCGGCCGCAGGCCCGCTTGAGGCGCATCCACCATGACCCGCAAGACGACCACGGAAGCCGACGGCGTCGACTTCGAACAGGCTCTCCAGGAACTCGAGGCGCTGGTGGAACAGATGGAACAGGGTGAACTCTCGCTGGAGGATTCGCTCAAGTCCTTCGAGCGGGGGATCGAACTCACACGCCTGTGCCAGAAAGCCCTGCGGGATGCCGAACAGAAGGTTGAAATCCTCACCGGAAAGGACGGCGACGCTCGTGCCCAGCCCTTCGAATCCGACCAGCAAAGCGAATAATCAGCTCAAGCAGAGGCTTCCCGTATTCCAGGCACAGGTGGAACGGGCGCTGGATGCGCTGCTTCCGTCGGCGCAAACGCTGCCGCAACGCCTCCACCAGGCAATGCGTTACGCCGTACTGGGTGGCGGCAAGCGGCTGCGCCCCACCCTGACCTACGCCACCGGCGAAGCACTGGGTCTGGATCCCGCCGAACTGGATGGTCCCGCCTGCGCGGTGGAACTGATTCATGCCTATTCCCTCATTCACGATGACCTGCCGGCGATGGACGATGACGACATGCGCCGCGGCCGGCCCGCCTGCCACAAGGCTTACGACGAGGCCACGGCCATTCTGGCGGGCGATGCCCTGCAGACCCTCGCATTCCGGGCCCTGGCCCAGGGTCGCGCCGGCCACGCCGATTCCGAGGCGCGACTGAAGATGGTTGCAAGCCTGAGCCTGGCATCCGGTTCCCGTGGCATGGTCGGCGGCCAGGCCATGGACCTGGAAGCCGAGGGCCGCACGCTGACAATCGCCGAACTGGAGGATCTGCATATCCACAAGACCGGCGCCCTCATCCGCGCAAGCGTGATGCTCGGCGCGCTCTGCACCGCCGACTTCGAGCAGCAGCGGCTGGAACGCCTGGATGACTATGCCAAGTCCATTGGCCTGGCATTCCAGATCCACGATGACATTCTCGATGTCGAGGGCGATAGCGAGGAGATGGGCAAATACCAGGGAGCCGACGCACGCCTGGAAAAGGCCACGTACCCCGGCTTGATCGGTCTCAGGGAATCCCGCGAACACGCGGAACAGTTGGTGGAACGGGCACTCAACAGTCTATCGACCTTCGGCGAATCCGCCGACTGCCTTCGCGCCATAGCCCGCTTCATCATCGACCGGACAAGCTAGCCCGGCGCGGTCCGGTTCACAGTGTCCGGCCAACAGGAACTACGGGAGGAGAACTGTAGGCGCGCTCGCCGCCAGGGGCGATGCCCCGCGCCTCTCACCCCTTACGTGGCCAGAGGTCCGCTCCCGGTGACAGGGGGGCTCCCGCACCGGGCGGCTTGGCCCTGGGGACTTGCTCACTGGCCCTGGACCCCGCGCGCCTCGCGCACGGCGGACACGGCGAACACGGAACATCGAGCGCCTTGCACCTGAAACTGATTCGCCACGGTCAGGCCTCCTTCGGCACAGACCACTACGACCGCCTGACTCCACTTGGCATCGAGCAGAGTCGGTGCCTGGGCGCGCACCTGGCCCGAACCGGCCACACCAGCGGTACCGTGTACAGCGGCCGCATGCAGCGTCAACGCAATACCGCCGAACTCGCCGCAGAGGAACTGGGATCCCCGGAATGTCCCGGTGTCGTCGAGCTGGCGAATTTCGATGAATACGACATCAGCGCCCTGTTCAACGCATACCTGGAGACCGTGGCCGCGAACAACCCCGCGGTGCCGGTCGAACGCGAGCCCCTGAATCATGATCCACGACTGCTCAGACTGGCCTTCGAGGGCGTCATGGATTGCTGGCTGCAGGACACGGCACCCGGCGTGCCCGGCATCGAACCATGGCGGGCATTCCGCGACCGCGTGCATGGCGGGCTCGAGGCAATGCTGAGACAGCACCGGGACGACGGCACCGCGATTGTTGTCACATCGTCCGGTGTCATCGCCACCGCTGTCGGCATTATCCTGGACCTGCGCCCCCGCGCCAGCATCAACCTCGGGTGGCAGATCTGCAACGCCTCCGTCACGGAACTCCGGTATGCGTTCGGCCACTGGTCCCTGACCGGCTTCAACAGTATCGATCACTTGCTGCTGAAGGATCGGCACCGCCTTGTCACCCACAGATAGGAACAGGCCGGGCGCCACTTGGACTTCCTCCGGCATGCACGCATAATCCCGGCTCCTGACCTGTTGGAGAGCGACCATGGGGCGACCCCTGAAGCGCGTCCTGCTTGTAAACGACGACGGCATCGACGCTGCCGGCCTCACCTGCCTGGAGGCGGTGGCGGAACAGTTGGCCGACGAAGTGTGGGTGGTCGCCCCGGAAGTGGACCAGAGCGGCAGCTCTCACAGCGTCACCCTGCATGAGCCGTTGCGTTTCCGGCAGCTCGGAAAACGGCGGTTCGCCGTTCGGGGCACACCCAGCGACTGCGTCATCATGGCGAGCCAGTACCTGATGGCGGACATGCGCCCCGACCTGGTGCTCTCGGGCATCAATCGGGGCGACAATATCGCCGATTCGGTGGCCTATTCAGGCACCATCGGTGCAGCCATGACGGCCCTGGTCATGGGACTGCCGGCCATGGCACTCAGCCAGGCATACACCGACGGGCAGCCGGTCACCTGGCAGACAGCCTTGCGGCACGGACCGGGAGTGATCGCCGCCCTGCTGGACATGCCTGAGCGGGAACATGTCTGTTTCAGCATCAATTTCCCGGACGTGAACCCGCAGGCGGTAACCGGGGTGCGGGTAGCCTCCCAGGGCCGCGGATCCATTGTCGGCGTCAGTGTCGAGGAACGGCTGGATACCCGTGGCAAGACCTACTTCTGGATACAACTCCACCACGACCGGCAACCGGCAAGAGCGCGCGGCAATGATGTGGATATCCTGCACAGAGGTGCCGTGGCCGTGTGCCCGTTACGCCTGGAACGCGACGACGGCAATCTCGAGGACGCGTTGCGGGAGAGACTGGCGCCACTGAACCGGACCGACTGACGCCGTGCCGTGCATGCCGGATCAGTGTCCGACCTCTGACCGCGCCCCGGCGATTCGCGGGGAACCCTCCCCGCCGGCCGGTGCAACTCCTTCTCCACCTCCCCCTGTCCCTACGACGGACGTGCGGCCGGTGAAGAGCCGGTCATTCCGCATCGCGCGGCATCGCAACCAGCAGCGAGCATCGCAATTCATCCAGCAGGGTGGTGCTTACCGACCCGTGCCACCATCGCGCGAGACGGCTCTGGGGGCGATGCCCCACCACCACCAGGTCCACCCCCAATTCCCGCGCCAGACGGCTGATTTCAAGCACGGGTTCACCCGAACTCCGATGACCCTCGACCTGCAGCCCCTTTTCCCGCAGGATTTGCACGCCCTCGTCGAGTATACCGTCGATGCGCCTCATTTCCTGGTCCAGATAATGCTCCGGGTAGCCGGCTTCGGCAAAGCCGTAGGCTGCCGGAATCCGCACCACCGCGAGCAGATGCACCATGGCCTCGTTCTCGAGGGCCACGCAGGTGCCCTGGGATAGCGCCAGACGGCCGGACTCCGAACCGTCATACGCCATGAGGATCGAGCGGAACAATTTTTCCACGTGGGCGCCTCCCGGCGACGTTCCCCTTCCCCACCCATTATCCCGCATTTCTCGCCGCCGTTCGTCGCGAGGGCGTCGAGATGCCGCTGTGACGGGGGGCACGGACCGGAAGACGGCGAAGGCGTAGCTGACACTACGTCGAGACGGTTGCAGGGAGTACGCCCCGACACAGCGAGCAGGTCGGCGTGCGCAGTAGAAGGGAGGTGAGAAATGCGGGTTATGTACGGGCCCGGGCGCCGCGACGAACAATCACGCGGAATCGCCGCTTGCGGGACGAACGCCGGTAATGCAGGCTTGCGCACTTTCCATCCACGTTAGCAGCGCCGAATTCACGCGCCACAGCCCATGCTCCGCCCCCGGGACCCCAATGATCGATGATCCCCTGTTCTACCTGGTCGCCGTCGTCGCCGTGCTGATCGCGGGCATCGCCAAGGGTGGTTTCGGCGGCGGACTCACCGTGCTTTCGGTGCCGGTAATGGCACTGGTCATTCCGCCGTTCCAGGCGGCTGCCATCATGCTGCCGATTCTCTGTCTCATGGACTTGACCGGACTGTGGAAATACTGGGGCAACTGGGATAGCCGCAATCTGCGGATCCTGATCCCCGGGGCAATCCTGGGCATCGCACTGGGCGGTGCGACGTTTCGCTGGCTCAATGAAGATATGCTGCGAATACTGGTCGGCCTGATTGCGGTGCTGTTCGCGCTGGACTATTACCTGCGCGCCCGCGCACTCGATGAGAACCCGAGGCGCGGAGGAGTCGCATCGGGTCGGTTCTGGGGCGCCATGACCGGCTTCACCAGCTTCGTCGCTCACGCCGGCGGGCCACCGGCAAGCGTCTACCTGCTGCCGCAACGGCTCGACAAGACAATGTTCGTGGGCACGACCGTGGTGCTCTTCACCGTGGTCAACTACGTCAAGCTGCTCCCTTACGCCTGGCTCGGCCAGTTCCATCAGGACAATCTGTTCACCGCGGTGATGCTCGCCCCGCTGGCTCCCATGGGCATCCTGCTCGGGGTCTGGCTGCACCACCGGGTGCCCACACCCTGGTTCTACCGTATCTGCTACGGTTTCCTGCTTGTCACCGGGTTGCGCCTGCTCTGGCACGGCGGCAGCAACCTGATTACAGGAGGCTGAGCCGGAACCGCCGTGAGGCGCCACAACACCGGCTGACGGATGAGCCGACACCCTTCGCATTGGGGAAGAGGCGAGCGAACGGAAGGATGGAACGAACACCTCGTGAAACACCGAAGTATTCACGAGTCTCGCCGCTACCGCGTGCTCACACTATCGCACGAGTACGCGGTATATCGGCCTCAGCTGCTCCACATTTCGCAAAACCACCTGGATCACTGTCATCAGGGGCACGGCCAGAAGCACACCCACGGGACCCCAGAGCCAGCCCCAGAAAAAAATGGCCACAAAAATGAAGATCGGATTCATCGATATGCGATAGCCGTGCACCCAGGGTTCGAGGAAAAAACCGACCACGGTGTTGAGCGCGAGATAGCCCACCGGGGCCACCATGATCAGCGCCGGACTCTCCAGATTGGCCGCGGAGACGAGCAGCAGTAGCACCACGGTCACCACAACCCCCAGATATGGAACGAACCGCAGCAGCATGGCCAGCACACCCCAGACTGCCGGTGAGGGCAGCCCCACGGCCAGGGTAAGCAGGGCGGTGGCGACGCCCACCAGCCCGTTACTGAGGGTGATGACACCCAGGTAGCGGGCCATCTCCCGCTGGCAGTCCCGAATCATGTGCAGCGTGGCCCTGCGCCGCGATCGGCTGGATAGCTGTGCCACGAAATTGGCGATCAGGCGATTGCCACTGACCAGCAGGAAATAGGAAAGGGCCAGCGCCAGGGCCAGGGCAACCGCTGTGTTACGGGCATTGACCATCACCTGCTGACGCCAGGACTCGGACTCCACAACCACCGCGACCGGCTGCTCGAGGTCCTCCCCATCCGCGGCCTGTTCGCGAAGTTCCTCGACCGCCTCCTCCACCTGTCGTGCGGAACGCCTCATCTCCGTTAGCGTTTGCCGCAGCTCACCGTCCTGGACCATCAGGCGGGTCGCAGCCTCGGGCGCCTGCTCAAGCCATTCCAGCATCGGTTTCGCCGTCAACCAGGCAACTCCGCCGACAGCGCCGACCAGCAGGGTGAGCAACACCATTGCGCCGACAGCCCTGGGAACGCCGCGGCGCGCCAGCGCCGTCACCGGCGGCGACAGCAGCAGGCTGACAAGTACCGCCAGGGTCATGGGCAGAATTACCTGGTGGGCAAGGTAAAGGGTATACAGGATGCCCAGGGCAAACAGGCCGTGCACAGACATGCGCAGGGGATCGCCATGCCTCAAGCCGAACAGCCCTTTCCCGTCCCCGACTTCCATTGTGCAACTCCGCCTGACGCCTTCCGATACCAATACATTATGGATAAACCCATTAACCCGCGTATCTCACCGCCCTTCTGCTACGCACGCCGATCTGCTCGCCGTGTCGGGACGTACTCCCCCAGCCGGCTCGACGCAGTGTCAGCTACGCCTTCGCCGCCTTCCGGTCCGTGCCCCCCGTCACAGCGGCATCCCGACGCCCTCGCGACGAACGGCGGCGAGATATGCGGGTTAAGAAAACGCTGAAGTATTCACGCGCTCGCGTTGGTATGGCATTGCAGGTAGAACCACTACCTGGGGTGCCACGCTCCTTGCCCTGAACGTCTTCTTGACCAGTCAGTCGGCGCGCCCCCACCTGGCCCCGGGCCGCTTCCCTGGCCCGCCGGCTCGAACGTGATTGCCGGAGCCACGAATCCTTTGAATGGGCTGTGATACTGTCTGCTTTCGGCGGTCACGGAGACGGTGCACGATGATTCGCCGGTTCACTACCTGGCGGTGAACCGGGGGTTCTCACGCGAAATACGTCGGCAGCCGGCGCACGACTCACGGCGGCAACACGTTGACCCATGCAGCTTGG
>SLSJ01000185.1 GCA_007130525.1 Ectothiorhodospiraceae bacterium
CGGGGGGCACGGACCGGAAGACGGCGAAGGCGTAGCTGACACTACGTCGAGCCGGCTGCAGGGAGTACGCCCCGACACAGCGAGCAGATCGGCGTCCGCAGTAGAAGGGCGGTGAGATATGCGGGCTAGCAAGCCCCGAAATGCAGCTTCACGTCGAGGGCCGCCAACCGCCGCACCTCCTCTTCCAGGTCCGCCTGGGTCAAGGGGTGAGCGGTGAACCAGTACTCCGGGAGGCGCAGGTCGATCTCATTGTCCGACACCGACAGCGAGAACGCCGGCAACTCTCCCGCGTGACGCCCGCGATGCAGGACGACGGACAGTCGCAGCAATATCGTCAGTCGCCGCACAAGCAACGCGCGGCCGGGCCCCAGGTCGCTGAATCGCGTATCGCTGAGCTTGCGCCGGTGGTTCCTGATCAGGGCGGCAATTATGCTCTGGTCCTGCCGCGAAAAACCGGCCATGTCGGCGTTGCGCGCTATATACTCGCCATGTCGATGATAGTTGACATGGGAGATGTCGAGACCGATCTCGTGAAGCTGGGCGGCCCAACGCAACCATTGCTCGGCTTCGAGATCCAGATTCCACGCCTCGGCAACCTGCTCCAGCAGCGCCAGGGCCGTTGCGGTTACACGTTCTGCCTGCTGCCTGTCCACGTGATACCGGGCGCCGAGGGCGCGCACGGTGCGATCACGGGTATCCTCGAAACGGATACGCCCGAGAAGGTCGTAAAGCACGCCTTCACGCAGCGCACCGTCGGCGACGGACATCCGGTCGATGCCCAGAGCACGGAACAGCCCGTGCAACACGAGCACGCCGCCTGCGAAAACAGGCCGGCGCTCGTTTCCCAGGGAATCAAACCTGAGGCGTTCGGCGTTGCCGGCCTTGAGCACGGCCCGGCGCAGCTTCTCCAGGGCATCAGCGGTGATGGGGCCGTCGCTCCAGCCCCGCTCCCGGATAACCGCCTGCACGGTCTGAATGGTGCCGGAAGTTCCGACCGCCTGCGCCCAGCCCGAGTGCCGATAACGCGCCTGAACGGGTTCGATTTCCTGTAGGACCGCCTGCTCGGCCCTTGCCATGGATGCCTCGTCATAGCGTTGCTTGGGGAAGTAGCGCCGGCTTACGGAAACGCAGCCCAGGCACAGGCTTTCCATCAACTCGGGCTCGAAACGCACACCGATAACCAGCTCCGTGCTGCCGCCGCCGATATCGACCACCAGTCTCCGGGAGCCGTCCTCGGCAAGGCTGTGGGCAACGCCCAGATAGACCAGGCGGGCCTCCTCGACGCCGGAAACGATTTCGATCGGGTGGCCGAGCACTCCTTCCGCCGCCCGGAGAAAGGTGTGAGGGTTACGGGCATTGCGCAGGGTGTTCGTGCCCACCACCCGGACGCTGCCTCTGGGCATATCCCGCAGCCGTTGCCCGAAGCGCTCCAGGCACTCGAGAGCACGCTGGCAGGAAGCGTCCATGAGATTGCCCTCATCGTCGAGTCCCGCCGCCAGCCGCACCATTTCCTTGATGCGGTCCAGCACCTGAAAATCACCATGGCTGACCCGGCCAACCACCATATGGAAACTGTTGGAGCCCAGATCCACGGCCGCGACAATGTCCGGCGGTCGGATCCGGGCCTTGAGGCGAGATAGTGGCATGGCCCTAATGACGGCGAACCAGTTGCGAGGGCGACATGAACCAGCGCAACAATGCCCCGCCCGGGACCAGGCCGTCATCGAACTCGAGCAGACAGGCCGCCGACTTTCGAAACACCATGAAGCCGCGCGGCTCGCCGACCAGCGCGAGCGCCGCCAGAGTATTCAGTTGCGGCTCATGTCCCACCAGCACCGCCAGTTCCGAACCGGTTTCGGCATTAAGCCATTCGAGGAGTCCGCCGGCGTCGGCCGACGGCTCGAGCAGTGCCGTCTCGACCCGACGACCGGCATGGAGATGCGTATCCAGTACATCCGCCGTCTGCACGGCACGGAGCAGCGGACTGCTGGCCATCAGGTCAACGGCGCCGAGACAGCCGCCGAGTCCGCGCGCTACCCGCTCCGTTTTTCTGCGCCCCTTGTCAGTTAGAGCGCGCGCCCTGTCGTTAATGCCCTCTTCAGGATCATCGGCCGCGCCATGGCGGACCAGCACGATGCGTCGCATTCAGTCGATCCTCCTCGCCTGCTTCGCCCGGCACGGATGCCGGCTTCAGGTCAACCACACACCTGCGACCGTCCCGCAACTCGTGTCACGTATCCGGAAAGGTGTCCACGTTCGCCTGCGCATGGCTTCCCCCCCACAACCGTCGTTTCTCCGCGCTGTGCGGCAATTTCCATTGAGTCTGCAGCGGCCAGCCCCGATAATGCACGCCCACAAGCCGCCGACTGGAAGCCCTTGCAACGGCCCCTTTCGGCGGATAGCGACTGGAATGCCGGCGACAGCCCCTGCTCCCCGAACAGTAACGGACCCGCCCGTGATTGAAAATCTGCGCAACATCGCAATCATCGCCCATGTGGATCATGGCAAGACTACGCTTGTGGACCGCCTGCTGCAGCAGTCCGGCACTGTGGCCGGAAAGGCCGCTTCGACCGAACGCGTGATGGACTCCAACGATCTGGAGAAGGAACGGGGCATCACCATCCTCTCCAAGAATACGGCCATACGCTGGCGGGACTATCGGATCAATATCGTTGACACCCCCGGACATGCCGACTTCGGCGGCGAAGTGGAGCGCGTGATGTCCATGGTGGATTCCGTGCTGCTGCTGGTGGACGCGGTGGACGGACCCATGCCACAGACCCGGTTCGTGACCCAGAAGGCGCTCGAAGCCGGACTGCGCCCCATGGTCTGTATCAACAAGGTCGATCGTCCCGGTGCCCGCCCCGAGTGGGTGCTGGACCAGACCTTCGACCTGTTCGACAGGCTGGGTGCCAGCGACGAGCAACTGGACTTTCCGGTCATCTATGCGTCCGCCCTGATCGGCTACGCATCGGAGGACCCCGATGCGCGCGACGGTGACATGACGCCGCTGTTCCAGGCGATCATCGACAATGTGCCGGCACCCGACGTGGATCCGGACGGGCCACTCCAGCTCCAGGTCAGCTCGCTCGATTACAGCAGCTATGTGGGCGTGATCGGGATCGGCCGGATCAAGCGTGGCCGTGTCCGCGGCAATCAGCCGATCACGCTGATCGACCGCCACGGCAGTCGCCGTAATGGCCGTATCCTGCAGGTACTCGGCTTTCTCGGGCTGGAGCGGACCGAGATGCCGGAGGCCAGTGCCGGCGACATCGTCGCATTCACCGGCGTCGACGGGCTCAACATCTCCGACACGCTGTGCGATCCGGCGAATGTGGAAGCGCTGCCGCCGTTGACCGTTGATCAGCCTACCGTGAGCATGACCTTTCAGGTCAATAACTCGCCGTTCGCCGGTCGTGAGGGCAAATACGTGACCTCGCGCCAGATTCGCGAGCGGCTGGAGCGGGAACTCATCCACAACGTCGCCCTGCGTGTCGAACCCACCGACGATCCGGATCGCTTCCGCGTCAGCGGACGCGGCGAACTTCATCTGTCCGTGCTTATCGAGAACATGCGGCGGGAGGGTTACGAGCTGGGGGTCTCGCGGCCCGAGGTCATCATTCGCGAGGAGGGCGGCATCCGCAAGGAGCCGTTCGAACAGCTCACGGTAGACGTGGAGGAAACCACCCAGGGCGCGGTCATGGAAAAACTGGGCGAGCGCGGCGGAGAGATGCGGGGCATGCAGCCGGACGGCAAGGGCCGGGTCCGCATGGACTATATCATCCCTTCGCGGGGCCTGATCGGCTTCCGCACCGAGTTTCTCACCGCCACCTCGGGTACCGGGCTGCTCTACCATGTCTTTGACCATTATGGACGCATGAAGCCGGGAAGTTTCGGTCGCCGAATCAACGGCGTACTGATTGCCAACGGCCCGGGCAAGGCTCTTGCCTATGCCCTGTTCAATCTCCAGGAACGGGGCCGGCTGCTGGTGGGCCATGGCGACGAGATCTATGAAGGCATGATCGTGGGTATCCACTCCCGCGACAACGACCTGGTGGTCAACCCGCTGAAGGCCAAGCAACTGACCAATATCCGCGCTGCCGGCTCGGACGAGAACCTGCTGCTGACCCCGCCGATCCGCTTCAGCCTGGAACAGGCGCTGGAATTCATCGATGACGATGAACTCGTGGAAGTAACGCCGACCGCCATACGCCTGCGCAAGAAGCTGCTCAGGGAACATGAACGGAAGCGTGCGGGAAAACGGGAGACGGCATAGACTCAGCGCCGAGCGCCGAGGAGCAAGCGCCAGGGTAAGCACCACTTGGCGCTCGGCGCTTTCTCCCTGGCGCTATAGCGGATACTCCCGCTCATGCTGAATCAGCGCTTCCCGCCGGGCGCGCCAGTCCGGGAGGATGCCGTCCATGAGGGCATGAAAGCCGGGACCGTGATTGAACTCCTTCAGGTGGCAGAGTTCGTGTACGACCACGTAGTCAACGCAGGCCAGCGGAGCCCGGATCAGCCACAGGTTGAAGTTGATGCCGCCATGGCTGGCGCAACTGCCCCAGCGCCGGCGCATGCAGCGGACCTTCAGCGGCGGGCGCCGGATCGCAGCCAGTTCCAGCGCGGGAAACCAGTGGTCGACACGATCTTCTAACAACGCTCGGGCCTGGCGCCGATACCAGTGCGTGACCAGGGGTCTGACATGCTGTTCCCTGTCTTCCCGCCCGGGGCCCAGTGTCACCAGCAGAAATTCGTCCGCACATCGAACGTTGCTGCGCCCCCCATGCCGTACCCGCAACCGCAGCGGCTCACCAAGTAGCTGGTGGATCTCGCCATCCCGCCAGCCGGCAGGCGGCGGCATGGCGGCAACCCGGTCCAGCGTGCGGGCAAGCCAGGCGCTGCGGCTGTCGACAAACGCGCGGATGGCGCCCGCCGGGCAACGCCGCGGAACACGAACCTCGATGCGGCCGTCCCGCAGCACGTGCAGTGCCAGGGTTCGCCTACGGCTCTTGCGCACCGTATAGGCATGAGGCACACCCCCGATATTGATCTTGCCGTCGAGCATCAGAAGTCCCAGGTGTAAATCAGGTCGATGGCGTTCTCCAGACTGCTCACGCCCTCCAGGTAGAGGTTGGTCCCCAGGCGATAGCGCAGGGTCAGCTTGTTGACCGGAAGGAATACACCGACGCCATAACTCAGATAGAGGTTCGGCCCCAGGTAACCACTGATGACAAACCGCGTGTCATCGCCCACCCCCTCCGTGTCCAGTGCGAATTCCTCGATACCGAGCCCCTCTGCCAGGGACGTGGCGATCCCCCCGCCCTGGGTGATCCCCAGTGAGATCGCCGCACGCGCCACCATGTCCCTACCCTCTGCCCCGCTTTCACCAATGGGCCGGCCCAGGATCAGGTAGGAGAGCGCTTCCTCTTCCGGCAACGCCGGTTCCGAGAACAGGCTGAGCCGCGGGTCGTCGGGCCGCCCCTCGACGCGTATTCCGGCGATCACATTGTAGGCCGGCACTTCGCGGACCGCCTCGATGTATATCTCCGGCCGGTCCACCGGCCCGGCAAACAGGAACCGGCCCTCGCGTATGATGAGCCGTTGACCATAAGCGCGATAACGGCCGTCGACGACGCGGATCTCGCCGATGACCTGCAGCACGCCGATATCGGTCTGACGAACTCCCAGTTCACCGGTAAGGCGGCCTGACACACCGTAGCCCTCGAAGGCGACGCGGTCACCAAGGACGATATCGACATCGGTGGTGAAGCTCCAGCCGTCCGCGACCGGAATCGGAATTTCATCCTCCTCGACCGGAATCTCCCCGTCGCCGTCATCGACGATCACCACGTCGCGCGATACGCGCACAGCCCCTTCCGGCAGTTCATGAATGGCGATATTGGCTCGGGGAATCACGATTCGGCCGGTAAGCGCCGCCTCCCGGGGTTTGATACTCAATTTCAGGTCGGGGCTTGCCCGCAGGGTCGCAAAGCCATCGTAGCCAAGTTCCAGGCGGTCACCCGCGAGATTGACCTCCGCCTCCCAGGATTCACCCGACCAGTCGGCGTGGCCGGTGATTTCCGCTTCCCCGGCGCCGCTGCGGAATCCGCCTTCCAGTGTCGCCCGGTTACCCTCCACATCGAACGTCATCCGGATATCGGTTAGCTCCACCGGCACCGCAATGGTTTCGATGGCGCCGTCGACAAACAGAAGCCGGCCGTCAAAGCGCGGATCGGCGGCTTCTCCCGAGAGCGTGCCCGAGAGGCTGAGTTCACCCTGGAGCGTTCGCATCTCCGGAAAGAACGGCTGCAGCACGCCCACGCCAAGGCCATCCAGGCTGACCTCTCCCGACAGCTCCCCCAGCGTGCCATCGTCGGCAATCGCAAGACTGACACCGAAGTCGGCGCGACCGAGATCACCCGAGCCGAGCACAAACCGCCCCTGCAGCAGACCTTCGCCCAGCGAGCCTTCCAGGCTGAGATCACGGTAGGCGAGCTCGATGGTCTCCTGCTGATCTTCCAACTCGCCGACATCGGCGAGCAACTCCACGCTGCCCTCGCCCACCGCCATCCGGAGTTCCACCTCCGGCAGGCGTCCGTCTCCCCAGCGTGCACTCAAATCGGCGTCAAGGGCTCCGTCAAGGCTCATGTCTTCGGGCAGCCAGGGCGATAGTGCGGCCAGCTCGTAATCCCTTACGCTGACCGCGGCATTGCCCGTTGCCCCCAGGTAGAGGTCCTCCTGGGCGCAGATCCTGCCGGTCTCATGAACCCAGCAATGCGCGCCCATCCTCACCTGCTGATCGTCGGGATCCCAGGCGGCAGCGGTCGCCTCCTGCAATTCCAGCATTTCACCGGCACTGCTGATCCGGGCGCGCTCAAGGGTGCCTTCCCATGCCAACGACTCCGGCAATGTCCCGCTCAGCGCCAGTGACAGCTCCGCGGGAGCGTGCCTTATGTCCAGGCTGACCCACTGGTCGGCACGTGTCCCGCCGGCGTCCAGCCGTACCTCGCCGATATCGATCCGCTGCCCGGGAAGCTCCACGCCTTCCAACTGGAGTTGCAGGGTGCTGGCGGCTTCGGCCAGATCGGCCACCCGCGCCCGCAGATGGAGTTCCGCGATGCGCACGTCGTCAGCCCAGGCCAGGTCCCGTCCGTCCAGATCCAGTTCGATATCCGGAGTGCGCAACGGGCCGCGGGCGCTGAACCGCCCGGTTGCGGAACCACGCAGCTCGGGCAGGAACCGATCCAGTCCGTCCAGCACAAGGCTACCGTCCAGATCCACCCGCTCCCCAAGGCGCCCGGACGCATGGACATGGCTGTCACCGGCATCCACGCGCAGATCACGCACGTGCCAGCCGACCTCGGGTCGATGGGACACTTCACCCTGCGCCGTCAGCATCTGCTCATGCATGACTGCTTCCAGGCGGTGGATGGCCGTGTCCAGAACGAGCTGTTCGTCGACCAGGCTGCCGCTTGTGGAGATGTCCGCATCAATGCTGGCCGGGGCCCCGGCCAGCATTTGCGAGGCGTCAAGTGTTTCGGCCCGCAAGCGCACGTCCCAGCGCAGACCATCCACCCACGCAACATCGCCGGCGACGAGCAGGCTGCCTCCCAGCAGTTCGCCATGGAGGCGTTCCAGCGTGGCCCCCTGCCAGTCCCCGCGGGCCTGCAGCGTCCAGTACCCCTCCGGTATATCCTCGCCCCGGAGCGCCAGTGCCGCGTCCAGGCGGTACCCTTCCAGCGAGCCCTCGACCCGGATCCGGCCGCTTTCCGAGTAGACTGAACGAGGGTCGGCCAGCGGCCAGCCGAGAGTGCTCCATTCCAGATTGACGTCGACAGGCAGCGCCGGGTCCAGGGGCCTCGCGCTGCCGTCCAACGAGGCGTGGCCGGGGCCGTCGGCGCGAAGTCGCATTTCCAGGTCCGCGACACTGTTCCAGAGTTGCGCCTCCACCTGCAGCGTCTCGCCGTACAGGGCATCCCTGAGTTCGGCCGTCAGCTCCAGGTCCACGGGGTAGTCGCCGGCAAGGGTGAAACGGCCGTCAAGCGTTGCCGTGAGTTGCGTGTGGTCGATGAAGAACCGCCGCACGACCCCGTCGCTGCCGACCAGGTCCGCCGACAACTCCAGCCTGGTTATCAGGTGTTCGTGCTCTCCGGCCCGGACCACCGTATCCGTCAGTGCGGCCTCACCCAGGTACAGATCAAGCGGCAGCTCGATTTCCGGCAGCGGGACGGCGTCGCGCCGGGCTGGATCCAGCAACGCCGCCAGGTCGATGCCTTCGCCTTCTTCCACCTCGGCCGCGGGCTCCGTCCCGGTTGCCTCCGCCAATTCCACACGCAGCCCCCGCAGGTCCAGCCTCTCCAGCCTCAGGCTGCGGTCGCGGAGCGACCCGCCCAGTGCCAGGCGTTCCCACGCCACATGGTGACCATCCACGCGGATGTCCACGTCCGCTATCCGTACATCGGGGAACCCCACGGTCACGGGCAGACTGAAACCATCGTTATCCGGCCTGCCGACATCCACATCCTCCGCCGCTTCCGCGGCAGCGGCCATGGCCATGGTATCCACTTCCACGCGCGCGCCATCGGCGTCGAGCAGGCCGGCACACACTCGCATCCGCAACAGGCAGAGGGGATTCCAGAGGAAATCCGCCCGATCCACATGGACGTCCAGCCCTTCGTCACGCCAGCGAACATCCGCGACTCGCAGGCCGTTCCAGAGGCTGCCGCCCCGAACCTCCAGCGACAGTCGGGGTTCCTCCTCCATGGCACGCTCCGCGATCCAGGCCGCGCCGCTGGTCGTTAAAACCAGCCAGCCAAGGATCACCGCAACCGTCATCAGCAGCACGTAGCCCAGCCGCAGCACCTTGCCGACGAGCAGCCATACGGCTGCGAACAGCAGTCGCGGTAACCGCTTCAGCCGTTCCGGCCAGGGGTTGGGTGGCGGCGGCTCGCTCATATTTCCGGCCCTACCGAGAAATGCAGCCTGAACGGTGTGCCCGGCTGGCTGATTCCCCACGCCAGATCCAGTTTTATCGGGCCCACCGGCGATGACCAGCGGATACCGACACCCGTACCCCGTTCGAAACCCTCGTCAAAGCTGCTGCTGGAAAACGCGTTGCCGACATCATAGAAGGCGGCGGCCCGCCAGCGCTCCCGAAACTCATAGCTGTACTCGGCGCTGCCAACGAGGAGATAGCGGCCACCGATCAGCCGGTCCTCGTCATCCCGGGGCCCGAGGGACTGGAACCTGAAACCGCGCACGCTGCGATCACCGCCGGCGAAAAATCGCAGCGACGGCGGTGTGTTGCTGAAGTCGCTGGTGGTCATCGCCCCATATTCCGCACGCACGATACCGCGATGCCTTCCGGTCGAACGCAGCCAGGTGGTATTCAGGCGCATCCGGGCCAACCGAAGATCCGATCCGAGTTCCGGATGCGTCCCTTCCAACTGCGCGAACTGCCGGTCGCCCCAGTGCGGATCCATGCCGCCACGCGATCGGGACCGGGTCACATTGGTGCCGGGAAGGGTCAGGGTGCTGGCGCCGCGTTGCTCCGCCTGCGTGAATATTTCCCGTTCCCAGCGCAGAAACCAGGCTTGCTGCCACCCGCCGGTCAATGTTCGCTTTCGCTGTATGCCGGCGGTGGACTTGCGGCTGAAGGTGTCCTCGATATCATCGCGCTGGTAGCCGCCGAAGAACTGCAACTGCTGTTCGGTTGGCGGATCCAGGGGAATGCTGTATTCGCTGCTGATATTCTGGCGCACTGCCGAGACCTCCGTCTCGGTCTTCAGCGAATGCCCCTCTTCATTGACATAGGGCTTGCGCCAGCTGAGGCGCAGGCGAGGCCCGACGTCGGTGGCAAAGCCCACGCCGACGCCGACACGATTCGGCCTGTGGGCGGTGACCTCGGCATCCACGGGGATTCTGCCCTCCTCGTCTTTCTCCGCCTGTTGCGGGCGTACCCGGACATGCTGGAAGTATTCGCTGTCGAGCAGGTTGCGATTGAGAGCGCTGATTTTCTCCGAGGTATAGGGCTCGCCGCTGCTGAACGGAACCATTCGCTGCAGCAGGTCCTCGGACAGGGGCGTTTCAGGGTAGCGCACCTCCCCAAGCAGATAGCGGGCGCCGCCGTCGTAGTGGAGGATAATGTCCGCCTCGCGGTTGCCGCGATGTACCGCGATCCGCGATTCGCGAAAGACACCGTCGAAATAGCCGCGCGATGCAGCCAGTCCCTCGATGGCCCGCTTGGTGGATTCGTAACGCCCGTGATGGAGAACGTCGCCCTCCTTCAGTGGTACCAGCTCACGCAGACTCAGGAACGACCCGTCGGTGCCCGCCTCGCCATGGAAAACAATATCCAGCGTGCGAATCCTGACCGGCTCTCCGGGCTCGACGCTGACAGTGATCAGCCAGTCATCCTCGATGCGGAGACTGCTTACGTCCACTTCGGCCTCGTAATAGCCGAGAGCTTCCAGCCCATCCCGCGCCTGATCCGGAATGCGGGAGGCGAAGCGACGAATCAGGCGTGGATCATCATCTGGCGGCTGACCGATATGATTGCGCACGTTGTCCTGCAACTCGCCATCGATTCCCACGATTTCTATGCGCACGGCGGCCAGCGCCGATGCCAGCGGCGTCAGCACCAGCACCAGCAGCAGCCACCTGCAGGCGCGCCAGTGGACCGATCTTTGCGCAACAACAATCAGCATCCGGTCTCCCCGGTCCGGGACCCAGTATCACCACTGGACCTGCAGTGGCCCTTCTTCCAGCAGCGCGGTCTGCTCGCGCAGGGCGAGGACCTGATCTTCCCAGTAGCGTGTCTCGGCGAACCAGGGGAATGCCATGGGAAAGGCGGGGTCGTGCCAGCGCCTCGCCAGCCAGGCGGAATGGTGGATCATGCGCAACGTGCGCAAGGCCTCGATCAGATGCAGTTCTCTGCCATCGAAGCTGCAGAACGCGGTATACCCCTCCAGCACCTGCGCCATCTGCACGCTCATCTCGGCCCTGTCGCCGGCGAGCAGCATCCACAAGTCCTGCACCGCGGGGCCCATGACGGTATCGTCCAGATCGACGAAATGGGGACCGCTCTCCGTCCATAGTACGTTGCCGGCGTGGCAGTCACCGTGCAGACGGATTCGAGTCAGGGGCTCCGCACGCGCCCACGCGGCGTCCACTCGCTTGAGCGCATCGCTGGCAACTGATCGGTATGCCTCCGCGACATGGGCGGGCAACAGTTCGTCGCGCTCCAGAATGGTCCGCAACGACGCGCGACCGTAACTCTCGACATCGAGCACCGGTCGGTGCGCAAACGTCCGGACACGGCCGACGGCATGCATCCGTCCCAGAAAACGGCCCATCTGCAGCCTGTGACCGTGCATGTCCAGGTCCGGCATGCGTCCGCCCATCCGCGGGTAGACCGCGAAACGGTAGCCCGCATGGTGGTGGAGGGTGTGTCCATGGATGACCAGGGGCGCGACCACCGGCAACTCGTGTCCGGCAAGTTCCAGCGCAAACGCATGCTCCTCGAGTATCGCCGCGTCCTCCCAGCGGCCCGGGCGATAGAACTTGGCGACAAGCGTCGGGGCATCCTCGCAGCCAATCTGGTACACCCGGTTTTCGTAGCTGTTGAGGGCCAGCAGGCGACCATCGCACCGGGCACCCAGACTTTCGATGGCGGCGAGCACAGTATCCGGCGACAATCCCTCGTACGGTACGGACTCGGCCGTATTCTGCATAAGTTCGTCTCTCATCCGGCCCATGATCTGTTGCCGTATTGCACTCGCCAGCCCACTCGATCAGACAGATGGTCCGCTGCCGAGTGCCCGGAAAACGAGCTGAACGTGCGAATTGGAAACGACACCGGCCCGCATATCTCACCGCCCTTCTACTACGCACGCCGATCCGCTCGCTGTGTCGGGACGTACTGCCTCCAGCCGGCTCGACGTAGCGTCAGAGCTACGCCTTCACCGTCTTCCGGTCCCCGTTCCCCCATCACAGCGGCATCTCGACGCCCTCGCCACGAACGGCGGTGAGATATGCGGGCTAGATCAGCGCCTCGATAGCCGCCCGGGCCTGTCGCCATTCGGA
Source organism: Ectothiorhodospiraceae bacterium (assembly GCA_007130525.1). Taxonomy (GTDB): domain Bacteria; phylum Pseudomonadota; class Gammaproteobacteria; order Nitrococcales; family Aquisalimonadaceae; genus Methylonatrum. Next base: position 12,085 of record SLSJ01000185.1, read on the forward strand.
AGACTTTCGCAACGACCGCAGATCGCCATGAACGCCGCGCCCGCGCAATCCCTCGATACGGCGGGCAGAGTCCGCAGGCGGCTCGTCAGGAAGTGCCGCAAGCACGTCGGGGGTTGCCTCCAGCAGGTTGCACAGCATCACGAGATCGCACCCCGCCTCCAGCGCCACCCTCGCCCTTGCCGGCAGGTCACCGATGGCGGCCGCGCCCTCCATGCCGAGATCGTCCGCGATCACCGCGCCATCAAACCCCATGTCTTCCCGCAGCACGGTGCTGACCCAGTGGGCCGAGAAACTCGCCGGCTGGATATCCGCTTCCGGGTAGGCCACATGCGCGGTCATCAGGGCGTCAAGCAACCCCTGGCCGATCAGGGTTTCAAACGGCCGCATGTCACTGTCTCGCAATTCCAGCTCGGGCCGGTTGTCAATCGGCAGTTCACGGTGCGAGTCCGGCGCTACCGCGCCGTGTCCCGGAAAATGCTTGCCGGTAGCCGCCATCCCCGCCTCGTGCATCCCCCGGATCCAGCATGCACCCAGCTGCGCGACCACCTCCGGATCCCGATGCAACGCCCGATCACCGATAACACTGCTGATACCCCTGTCCAGATCCAGAACGGGCGCAAAGCTGTGGTCCACCCCAACGGACAACAGTTCCGAGGCCATCAGCCAGCCCACCTTGCGGGCGCTTTCACTGGCGAGTTCCGGATCGCGATCATAGAGGCGTCCAAGGCTGGCCGCGGGCGGCAGACGGGTGAACGGTTCCCGGAAGCGCTGCACCCGGCCGCCTTCCTGATCCACCGCTATCACCAGCGAAGGCGAACGCATGGCGTGAATCTCGGCAGTCAGCCCGGCAAGCTGCTCGGCACTCCGGAAGTTGCGCTCGAACAGGATCACGCCACCGACCTGCGGCAGCTTCAACCACTCGCGTTCGAGCGCGCTGAGCGCGGTGCCTTCGAGGCCCAGCATCAATTGTCCGAGACGCATGCTATCTCCAGTGTTCCGTGGCCGGCAGCAAGAGAGGTGGCCGGCCTGTGCCTTCGATTCCGGTCAGTCGCCGCCTATCCATACCCGTGTACCGGCCGCCACCCGGTCATGCAGTTCTCGTACATCGGTGTTACGCATGCGGATACAGCCGGCGGAACCGGGAACACCGAGCGGGGTGGTGTCGGGGCAGCCATGGAAATAGATGAATCGCCGCATGGTATCCACCACGCCCAGACGATTGAATCCGGGCTGCAGGCCACTGAGCCAGAGAATCCGGGTCAGTATCCAGTCACGGTGGGGATGAGCGGCCATCAGCTCCGGCGTACAGACCTCCCCGGTCCAGCGCCGGCCCACGAATACCGCACCCAGCGGACAACCCTCGCCGATGCGTGCGCGAATCACATGCCAGCCACGCGGGGTACATCCGGATCCGTTACGCTCGCCGGGACCGTTTGTCGCGGTGGACACCGCGTAGCGCGCCAGCACCCGCTCGCCATTCAGCAGTTCCACCTGCTGGCGGCCGAGATCAACGCGCAGCCACTGTCTATCCCGAGGGGCAGGCATGTCCGTCACCAGTCCCGGTAGGGCATGGTCGCAAGGCTGACATTGTAATAGCGCTCGTCGTGAGACACCTCCTCACCCGCCCACGGCGGCAACTCGAACGCTTCGTCCGGGCTGCCGAGTTCGACTTCGGCAACAACCAGCCCCTTGTTGGCGCCGTCGAAGACGTCCACTTCCCAGATGTGCCCGCCCACCGGCACCTGGTAGCGCGTCTTCTCGATCAACGGCCGGTCGCAGAGGGTGTCCAGCATGCGTTGTCCGTCCTCCACGGGAATCCGGTACTCGAATTCTTCACGGCTGACACCCACGGTGAGGCTCTTGATGTTCAGCCAGGCGTTATTACCGCTGACACGCACCCGCACCGAACTCCGGGAGTTGCCGCCGAGATAGCCCTGCCGCATGGGCGTCTCCACCTGCACGGAGTCACGCCAGCTTTCGTCTGCCACCAGAAACTTTCGCTCGATCTCTTCCACCTGCTGTGCCCTGCTCCTTCCAGCGGTAAACCCCCATGATCGCGGCTCATGGTAGCGTATCGGGGGCGAAGGCAGACAGTGACATCGCACCATGACCGACAGGGAAAGACTCCAGCGAATACTTCATGAGCAGATCCCCATCAGCCGTGCCATGGGGGTTGGCGTCGTCGCCCTGCATTCGTTGAGCCTGGAGCTGTCCGCACCCCTCGCTGCAAATCACAATCACGCCGGAACCGGCTTCGCGGGCAGCCTTTACAGCCTGGCAAGCCTCGCCGGCTGGGCGCTGCTTCGGCAATACCTGGAAAGCCACGGCATGAAGGCGCAGTTACTTCTTGCCGATGCGCGGATCCGTTACCTGCGCCCGGCTACCGGTGACTTCAGCGTAATCTCAAGAATGGAGCGGGCACAGGCGAGCGAGCTGCTCGCAGCCCTTTGCCGGGGCCGCAAGCCACGCCTCGAGCTGAAAATCAGAATCCGCAGCGGCGGCCATCAAGTCGCAAGCTTCACGGGCAGCTATGCGGCAGCGCCGGTCAGTGACTGAAGCGCGGGGCATTCGCTGCTAGAATCCCCGCTTTGCCGGTGGCCACACCACCACGGGAACGCCGCGCCGGTGGACGTCTGTCCCGGGCTTATGCGGTGTTTCCCCGGAATCTTCACCGTCTTCGGGAATTATCGTCATGAAACGACTCGTTCTGCTCAGGCATGGCCAAAGCGTCTGGAATCTGGAAAACCGTTTTACCGGCTGGCATGACGTGGATCTGACCGAACAGGGCCGCCGCGAGGCGGTGGACGCCGGAAAACTGATGGCCAGGCATGAGTACCGTTTCGACGCCACCTTCACATCGGTGCTCAAACGCGCCATTCGCACACTCTGGCTGAGCCTTGACCAACTGGACCAGATGTGGGTACAGGAAACCAAGGCCTGGCAGCTCAACGAACGACATTACGGGGCGCTCACCGGCCTCAACAAGGCGGAAACGGCGAGGAAATATGGAGACGGACAGGTCCATATCTGGCGCCGCAGCTTCGCTACCCCGCCACCCCCGCTGGGCCCGGACAATGCCTATCATCCGCGCTTCGATCCCCGCTACCGACACGTCGATCCCGCCCTGCTGCCGGCGACCGAATCGCTGAAGACCACACTTGAGCGGGTGCTTCCCTACTGGGAAGCTGCCATCGTACCGGTGGTACGCAGCGCCGGCGACGTCCTGATCTCGGCTCACGGCAACAGCCTGCGGGCCTTGGTCATGCACCTGCAGGGGCTCGACGACGAAGCCATCATGAAGGTGGAGATCCCGACCGGAGAGCCGCTGGTGTTCGAACTGCGCGACGACCTGACGGTGGCGGACAGTTATTATCTGAAGGATAAGTAGGTGCGAACGCGAGCGTGGGAATGGGTCAGCGCCCGCTCAAGGAGACGCGGATCCATTCGCACGTTCGCGTTGGTATCGCATTTTTTCGAGGCAAGGCGCGCTGTGCAGCGCTGCAGTCATTCTGCGGTCAAACAGCGCAACACCGCAGTCGGGGAAAATGCGATGCCAACCCCTTGGGGCTCGGCCGATTTTGGCCCCTGGCGGTGTTGCGTCGCCGACCCGGTAGCTCGAGCTACCGAACCGGCACCGCGCCTTGCCAGGCTGCCAAAATCGACTCGAGCGCGAGCGTGGGAATGGGTCAGCGTCTCCTTAACGCTTGGTGTTTGCCAACGGCTTGATAAGCGAGCCCTCGATCCAGTGGACACTGATGACGGTGGTTTCGCCCGGCCCAAGGTTCAGCGTCCTCTGCTCACGCTGAAGCACCCTGTCGCTGCCTGTCAGCAGTTCCAGCTGCAGGGTGGTTTCGCCAGGCGGGAGTTCCTCGCGTAGAAGGTGTATGCGATCCGGGAGGGTTCGCCAGCTTCGCGTATCCGCGTTCTCCAGTACCGTACCGACCACGTTGAACAGGAATCCGAACCACCTGCTCTCCTCTTCAACACGTCTGGTGGCCACGTTTCTCGCCACATTCCGGCTCACGGCGCGGGCCGTAAGACCGGGCATCAGCGCCGATAGCCAGCGATCGGCGTTGGCGGCAACGTCCTCCACCGGCTCCCCATCGACACCGCCCCCGTCGCCGATCAGGCGTATGGCCTCCAGCCTGCTCGGTCGCGACTGCAGGTACGGCAGGGACACCCGGATGAATCGGTTCTCCCCGGGTTGGGGAACGACAAGGGATTCCTCGAGCAATCGCGGAGCCTGGCCGTCATGAACGATGACAACCAGTGTTGCCCGTTCACTTTCTGCGTCCAGCGAGGGCCATCGCTCTATGCCGAATGCCGCGGCAAGTTGATCGCGTTCGTCGGACAATTCGAGGTGATCGGTCAGGCGCAGCAGACTGAACTGCAGGTCACGTGGCGGCGTCACACCGCTGCGTTCATAGCTCTCGGCGGCTTTCCGATAGGCGATCAGGGCATCGCTCCAGTCACGCCCGGCCTCGAATATGAGACCGCTGATGTAGCGCGGGAATGCGTCGCCCCCATGCGGAGCACGACCGTTGACAGGATCGATGCGCCGCAACCCCAGGTCGATCTGTAACGCCTCCACCCGGGCCTCCTGCAGGCGGCCCAGCTCCAGAAAGTTGAGTGCCTGATAGGCATGCAGCAGGAGGTGTTCGTACGTGGGCGGGACATAGCTCCCACTGTCTTCGGCGATGCCCCAGGCCGCCAGGGTCTCACTTACGCTGATAGCGTCCAGACGACCGATGACCCGCTTGGCCTCCTCGAAGGCCTCAATGCTGCCCTCCAGATCGCCGCTCATGCGCAGCAGCATGCCCCGATTGAGCAGATACAGGGAACGGTTGCGGCTCGAGTCCGCAAGCGGCTCCAGTGTTTGCAGCGCCGACTCCGGCTGACCTCTCTGCAGCTCGGAGTCCGCACGGTCGAACAGCGCTCCGCGACTGGCACAACCGCCGACCACCAGAACAGTCACCACCACCCACGCCAGGGTGCGCAGTTGGCGCAACATACTGATGCGTCGAAGTATGCGGACACCCAGCCGCGCGCTCGTCGCCGCCCGCTCCGGCCCGCCGCAGCTCATTGCTCCACGGAGCCCGATCAGGAGCGGAACAGCCCGCGACGGATGACCTTGCGGATCTCCTTCTGCCCCACCCAGATCCGGTTATTGTCGGCAAGGCTGGTGAGTGCGAGATTCACCTGGTAGTAGGCGACCTCGGTGCGGCCATCCACGTCCATGATCGTGTTAATGGTGCCGGTCAGCATGTAATCGGCACCGAGTTCGCGGCCGGACGGGCTTCGGCTGTCCTCCCGGACATTGCCCAGCTGGTCCAGGCGTTCCCGTCGGATGGCGTCCCGATCCATACCCGCGGCAACAAACTGCACCTCACCTGAATTAATAAGTTCGCGTTCTATATCTCTGATAAACGTTTGCGTATTGATGTGTTCATGGCTGAGGTTGCGGACATCACCCACGATTACCGTCGGCATTTCGCCGGTGCGATCCCTGTGCCGCTCGATCCAGCCGCGGCCAAGCAGGTCCTCGATCATCTCTTCGGAAACCATGCGCGAGTCGGCATCGTTCCAGCGACCACTGAGGTCGTGCTCTTCTTCCATGCCGACCCGGTCCACCTGGGTCGCACAGGCACTCAGAAGAAACACTGTCGCCAGCAACATGCCCAGCACTTGTACCCTTGAATTCATCGTTTTTACTCCGCATTGCTCCGGTAACGACCCGCAGGATCCGTCATCGCCTGGAATGAATGAATCCGTCCCGTTCCGAAACGGATTGACCCGACCCGTCGCTACCGGTTCCGTTAGCCAGGCGCCGGGCAGCCTGCAGCTCCGAGGCCGACACGCTCCCGGTTGCCGCCCTGCGACCGGCCCGGAACCATGTTTCCCGCGGCCGGGGGCCGCTATGCTTGGATGGTGTCACGAAGAGGAGTCTCTCGCATGACCACCAAGTCCACGACGCTAATCGATGCGGACACTCTCGTACAACGACTGAAGGAACAGCCGCCCGTTTCTGTGCTCGACTGCCGCATGCGCCTGGACGATGCGGGCGCGGGTGATCGCCTCTATAGGCAGGGGCATATTCCGGGTGCGGTGCGCGCCGATCTGGACCAGCGCCTGGTCGACCGCCGAACCAGCATGACCGGTCGTCATCCTCTACCCGATCGCGAAGCGCTCGCCACCGCCATCAGCGAAATCGGCGTCAGCAACTCCGATCAGGTAGTGGTCTACGATGACCAGGGCGGCGCCATGTCCGCCCGCCTGTGGTGGATGCTGCGCTGGCTGGGGCATGAAGCGGTGGCCGTTCTCGACGGCGGCATTCAGGCGTGGACCGCCGCCGGCGGGGAACTCGAGACCGCCATTCCGACACCGCAACCGGTACCGTTCGTGGCGAGCCGGCCGCTGACGGAACCGCTGTCCGCGGACGGGCTCGAAGACGGGCTGCGCGATGGACGCGTGAAACTGGTGGACGTGCGCGCCGCCGAGCGCTTCCGGGGCGAGCATGAACCCTTCGACCCGGTTGCCGGACATATTCCCGGCGCCGTCAACCGGCCGTTTGCGGACAATCTGGATGCGGACGGTCGGTTCCTGCCTGTGAGTACGCTGCGTCGCATGTACGCTGACCTGGCGAAATCCCCGGACCAGGTGGTCTGCATGTGCGGCTCAGGGATTACCGCCTGCCATACCCTGCTCGCCCTGGAGCACGCGGGCGTCAGTGGCGCAAGACTCTATGCGGGCTCATGGAGCGAATGGATCCGCGATCCGGAACGCCCGGTTGCCACCGGAGAGAAATAGCCAGCCCGCATATCTCACCGCCGTTCGTCGCGAGGGCGTCGAGATGCCGCTGTGACGGGGGGGCACGGACCGGAAGACGGCGAAGGCGTAGCTGACGCTACGTCGAGCCGGCTGCAGGGAGTACGCCCCGACACAGCGAGCAGATCGGCGCGCGTAGTAGAAGGGCGGTGAGATATGCGGGCTAGGCGCCGCGAATGCCTCAGCTGTCGGCGAGACAGGCGGTGTGCGTTTCGCCGTCCAGCACCACGCAGGTTGCCATGCCGGCCGCATTGTGCACCCTGGCGATAGCGCCGCTGGCTGTGACGGCAATCAGGCCCGCCTCTGATCCTGTTTCGCGTTCCAGTTCCCGCATCGCTTCCTCTGCGGCCTCCCGCACCGCCACCCCGCGCGCGACCAGCACCGAGACATGACGGGCCAGGGCGACGCGCAGGATTGCCTCTCCGATACCGGTGCAGGATATGGCCACGTGGCGGTCCGCCCATACGCCGGCCCCGGGAATGGGCGAATCACCCACACGCCCGGGTAGCGAGCCGCGACGGCCGCCGGTGGACGTGGCGGCAGCGAGCCGGCCATTCATGTCCAGCGCGACTGCGCCGACCGTTTCATGGTCGGGCGCCTCATCCTCCCCGCGCAGATCGTCGGGGTCACATCGGTCGAATCCGTGCTCGTCGGCGAAGCATTCGGCGCCGGCGCCGAACAGCAGAACGTGAGGGCTGTGCTCCATCACCGCGCGAGCGAGGAGTACGGGATTGGGGAAATGCCTTATTTCCGCCACTGCCCCCGCTTCGCAGTTCCCGGAGACCATCACCGAAGCGTCCATGCAGACATCGCCGTCGCGATTCGGCACCGAACCACGGCCGGCATTGAAACGCGGATCGTTTTCAAGCAAGCGGACGGCGTGGCAGACGCTCTCCAGTGCCGGGCCTCCGGCGTCAAGGCCTCGCCAGGCCTCCATCCCCGCCTCGCGACAGCCGGCTTCGGCGCCTGCCGCACGCCGGCCGTCCCAGTTCCCGGCACCGCCGTGCAGGAAAAGGACCGGGGCGCGTCCGGGATTTTTCATACGCATTCTCCCACTGTCTCATCAGTACCGCAGCGGGCGCGTGGCTTCAAGACCGCCTCGCTCCCTGTGCAACGCATCGAAAAACATGTGCCGGCGTCTTGCGCTGCTGAGGGAAAAGTGTCAACCTTAATCGTAATGCGAATACTTCTCATTCCGTTTCGTATAACCATGTCTCAATGGTCATCCGGTCGGTGCTCGCAGACGGCTTTCGCCGCCCATGCGGGCGATCGAACAACAGAAGCCGAAAGCTGTCGAGGGGTAAACACTAATGATCATGTCACACCGTCCCGGTCGGCTGGGGAGAATCGGCGGGGCTCTCCTGCTGGCCTGCGCCGGTATCCCGGGCAAGGCCATCGCCGATGATGCGCACGCCACCGCTTCATCCAGCCGCGTCCTGGAACGCATCACCATCACGGGTGACCCGGACCGCATCCAGGATATCTCGGGCTCGGCCCAGTCCCTGGACCGCGAGGAACTCGATCGTTTCAGCTACGGTGATTCCCACCGCGTGTTAAGGCAGATTCCCGGCGTAAACATCCAGGAGGAAGACGGCTTTGGTCTGTTCCCCAACATCGGCATGCGCGGTACGCGCGTAGAGCGAAACACCCGCATCACGGTGATGGAAGACGGCGTGCTGATCGCGCCGGCCCCCTACTCCGCCCCGGCCGCCTACTACTTTCCGCCCGTCGGCCGTATGCACAACGTGGAGGTGCGCAAGGGCTCCAGCTCCATAAAGCACGGTCCGTACACCACCGGCGGTGCTCTCAACCTGATCTCCACCCCGATTCCGCAGGAGAGCTTCGCGGGCAAGGCAGACGTGTTGTTCGGCACCGACGGCGGCCGCCGCAACCATGTCTGGATGGGCGGCAGCCAGGGCCAGTGGGGCTGGCTGGTGGAAGGCTGGACCGCCGGCAGCGACGGCTTCAAGGAACTGGAGACCGGGCGCCGCGGCGGCAGCAACATGCCCGACCGTGACACCGGTTTCGATCAGCGCAATTTCCTGGGCAAGCTGCGCTGGAACAGCGATCCCATGGCGCGCATGTTCCAGGAGGTGGAGGTGAAGGTCGGCTACAACGACACCGATGCCAACGAGACCTACCTGGGCCTGACCCTGGATGACTTCCGCAAGGACCCGTTCCGGCGTTACGCGGCCTCGCAGGAAGACCAGATCGACACCGAACACCGCAGCTTCCAGATCCGCCACTATATCGCGCCCACGGAACGGCTCGATGTAACCACAACGGCGTACTACCACGAATTCAGGCGTAACTGGTACAAGCTGCAAACCGTGGACGGCCAAGACCCCGATTCCATCCTGCGCAACCCCGACGACAATCCGCAGCGCATGGACTGGATCCGCGGCAACTTCGACGGCACCGCCAACGGCCTTACCGGCCGGGTGCGCGCCAATAACCGTGAGTACTACACCTACGGCATCCAGACCCAGCTCGGTTACCTCTTCGATACGGGGGCGGTCCGCCACGACCTGGAGGTGGGCGTGCGCTACCACGAGGATGAGGAAGACCGCCTGCAGTGGGAGGACGAGTACGAGATGCGCAACGGCGGCATGTTCATTACCGACGGCGGCCGCGGCACGCCCGGGGAACAGGCCAACCGGGTGACCGATGCCCGCGCGGTGGCCGCCTACGTGCAGGACACCATGCAGTTCGGCAACTGGACGGTGGTACCGGGGCTGCGCTACGAGACCATCTCCATCGAGGAGGAGCGCTTCCAGCAGAATCCCCCTGATCGCCGGGTGACCACCGCCAGGAGCAAGGCCACCTACAACGTGCTGATTCCCGGCATCGGCGCCACCTACCGCTTCAATCCCAACTGGAGCGTGCTTGCCGGCGTGCACCGCGGCTTTGCCCCCGCCGGTGCGGGAGATGACGCCCGCGAGGAGCGGAGCGTCAACTATGAAGCGGGGTTTCGCTACCAGGCCGGCGCCTTCCGCTCCGAGATGATCGGTTTCCTCAACGACTACTCGAACCTGGTGGCCGTGTGCACGGAGGCAAGCGGCGGTGGCTGCGAGGTGGGCGAGACCTTCAGCGGCGGCAAGGCGAGGGTTTACGGCGTCGAATCCGTCGCCCTGTACGATCTTGGACTCGCCCGTGACTGGGGGGTCGGGGTGCCCCTCAGCCTCACCTATACGTGGACGGACTCGGAATTCCGGGAGGCGGGGGAATTCGGCTACGCCCCCTGGGGAACGGTGGAGCGTGGCGACGAACTCCCGCAGATCCCAGAGCACCAGATAACCGCGGGCGCAGGCCTCATCGCGGGGCCCTGGGCCGCCAACGTGACGGCCAATTACATCGCCAGCGCCCGCGCCACCGCAGGCAGCGGGTCCATCCCGCGCGAGGAAAAGCTGGAGTCTCGCTTGCTGGTGGACGTGGCGGGGGAATATGCCTTCACACAGAACGTCAGGGCGTTTGCCAGTGTCGAGAACGTGCTCGACGAGAAATACGTGGCCGGCCTGCGCCCTGCGGGCGCCCGACCAGGGCTACCCCGGACATGGTGGGCCGGAATGAAGATGACGTTCTGATCGATCTCCTCCCTCGCCGATCGGTCATGACAGCAGACTGGTGACCCTGCTATTTCAGCCGCATGTCTCCGGCATGCGGCTTCTTTTCTTCTCGTGCAATCGCTGCTTCAGTCCCCGGACTTCCGCGGCCGCACCGGTTCCCGCAACTTCTCTTCCTCCTCATCGACACCCTCGGCACGTTCCGCCGCTTTCTTCTCCTGCTCTTCCCTGCCTTTCTCGTCTTTCCTGTCTTTCTCGTCCGGCTTTTCCGTATCGCCTTCCTTTTCAGCCTGGGGAGCCGTTTCCTCGCGTGCCTCCGGGGAGTCGGAGGTGGCAACGTGCTTGCGTTCCGGCTCGCTGCCTCCGGATTGCGCACTGGCTGCGGCCGGCTGCTCCGCTACGGTGGCCCGTTCATCCGGCCTTTCCTGAAGTCGTCGTTGCTCCGGGGCGGTTGAAAGTATGGTCGACCCCGGATTACGGCCGAGACGCTGGGCGCCATCGGCAAGATGCTCATAGAGCGATCTGTAACTGCCGGTGATTTCGTTGAACAGCTGGCCGGTTCTCTCGAAATGGCTGTTGACCTCGTCCTGAAAACGTCGTAACTCGCCTGTCGCTTCGTCCCGCTGCCGTTCCAGATCCCGCAGGCGCGCCGTGCGCGGGGCGGTATAGCGACCTGCCACGAATGCCACGACAAGGCCAGTCACAAGAACAATTATCCAGACGATTGTGGTCATTGCGGTCTCCTGTAAGGCGAGCAGGAAGATAAAAGGAACGTGGCCGCGTGGACAGGTCCTGGGAGCCACGGCACCGTTCCCGCGATCGCGGCGACGGTTCGGTGGCTCCCTAAGCAATACCGACCATGTGGAAACAGGTCAAGTCGGCTGTCGGGCTCACTGCTGTTGGAAACTGCACGTTCAGAAGCAAGAATGCAATCTGGCACCACATGAAACGAACCGTAATGGATGAATCAGTGATCCGGACAATGGCCCGATGGCCCGATGTGCCGGCCGTATTCGGTTATCTCGCCCTGAGCCGCCGCGGCCAATGGCTGGTGTGCGGTGATCCGGTAACACATGAGCGCACGCGGGAATTCATCAACCGCAACTATGACCACGACGATCGGGGCCGCTGGTTTTTCCGGAACGGTCCACAACAGGTCTACATCCACCTCGAATACACGCCATGGATCTATCGCCTCGACAACGACGCGGTGATCACGCACACGGGACGAGACGCCGGCCAGGTGATGGGCGGCTGGATGGACGATCATGGCGCGCTCCTGCTGGAAACGGCGGTGGGCATAGGGCTGGTCCACGACCGGGACCTGGCGGCGACGCAGTCGCTGGTTCGCAGTCGCAACAACTCGGACGATGAACCGGACGATCCGGAAGACACCGGACTGAGGCTGAATCTGCGGGGGGCGGTAATACCAATCCGCCTGCTACGGCGCGCCGACGTGCCGGTCCGCTTCGGCTTCGATCCGGCACCGGCCCCCCGTCCCGAAGAGCGACTCCATGCAGGGAATTGACGCCGCCACGCTAGCCCGCATATCTCACCGCCCTTCTACTACGCACGCCGATCTGCTCGCCGTGACGGGGCGTACTCCCTCCAGCCGGCTCGACGTAGTGTCAGCTACGCCTTCGCCGACTTCCGGTCCGTGCCCCCCGTCACAGCGGCATCTCGACGCCCTCGCCACGAACGGCGGTGAGA
>SLSJ01000029.1 GCA_007130525.1 Ectothiorhodospiraceae bacterium
CTGCGCGGCCAGCCGGGCGTGGACCTCACGACCAGCGGCCCCTACGGCAAGAACACCAGCGTTTTCATGCGTGGGACGGGGGCCGAGTCGACGGTGCTGCTGCTTGACGGCATCCGCATGGAATCGGCCACCGCGGGCGCGCCCGCCTGGCAATTCCTCCCGCCGCAGTTGCTCGACCGCGTGGAAATCGTTCGTGGTCCGCGGTCAAGTATCTATGGCTCGGATGCGGTTGGCGGCGTGGTACAGGCCTTCAGCCCGGAGGGCGAGGGCGATCCGAGGCCCTGGGTCCAGGCCGGCGGCGGTTCGTATCGGGCACGGGAATACGGCGCCGGCGTATCCGGCAGTCAAGGGGGTACGGCCTACAGTTTCGGTCACAATTATTTCCAGACGGACGGAATCGCCCTCAGGCGGGGCGGTGACCGCAAGGGTTTCCGCAACGCCTCTGCCATGGGCCGGATGTCCCATGCCTTTGACGGCGGCGTGCGCCTGGGGCTCACCGCCTTTCGCAGCGAGGGCAACACGGAATTCGACGGAGGTGACACTGATTACGTGAACCAGGCGCTGGGTGTCAGCATCGATGTGCCGGTCACGACCTTCTGGTTGAGCAGGCTGTCGGTGAGTGAAAGCCGGGACGATGCCGATACCGACGATGAGTTCGGGAGCAGCCGGTTTGACACGCGCCATACCGAGTCGCGCTGGCAGAACATCCTGCTCCTGGGGCGGCACGAGTTGGTGGTGGGCGGGGATTTCCGCCGAGCCCGGGTAGACAGCACCACGGAATTCGAGGAAAGCCGCCGTGACAACACCGGCGCTTTTGCGCAGCTGTTCCTGGATGCGGGCCCGGCCGATTTCCAGTTCAGCCTGCGTTGGGACGACAATGACGCCTTCGGTGAGGAAGTCACCGGCGCTGCCGTTGTCGGCTACGCGCTGGATGATGTTCACCGCGTTCGCCTGAGTTACGGCACGGCATTCCGGGCGCCCACGTTCAATGACCTGTATTTCCCCGGATTCAGCAATCCGGACCTGGATCCGGAGCGTTCGAGAACCGCGGAATTAGGCGTTTCCGCACGTCGACAGACCTGGTTCTGGGATCTCGCGGCTTACCAGACCGAGGTGAAGCAACTGATTGTCTTCGACAACGTCGCTTTCAGGCCCGAGAACGTCGACGAGGCGCGCATCCGGGGTGCGGAACTCGGGGCCGGCGCGCTGCTGGGGGCCTGGACGGTCTACGGCGCGCTGACCGTCACGGACCCCAGGGATCGCCGGACCGACAACCGTCTGCCCAGGCGTACCACCCGTAGCGCGCGCCTGGAATTGGACCGGCGGTTCGGCGAATGGTCGCTGGGTGCCACCGGAATACTCCAGGGCGACCGCTATGACGATGCCGCCAACGACCGGCGCCTGTCCGGCTTCGGTCTGCTCAACCTGAGGGCCGGCTGGGAGTTCGCCCCCGACTGGTCGGCAAGACTGACCGTGGATAACATGCTGGACAAGGATTACGCGGTCGCACAGTTCTTCGATGGAGAGCCGTTCCGGCAGCCGGGTCGAAACGCGTTTCTGAGCATACGATATGGACATCGCTAATCGGTGCCGCTAACAGCGTGCGAGGTGCATGGTGAGTCCTGGCCCGCATATCTCACCGCCGTTCGTCGCCAGGGCGTCGGGATGCCGCTGTGTCGGGGGGCGCGGACCGGAAGACGGCGAAGGCGTAACTGACACTACGTCGACCCGGCTGCAGGGAGTACGCCCCTTTACGGCGAGCAGATCGGCGTGCGTAGTAGAAGGGCGGTGAGATATGCAGGGTAGGTGTGCTGCCGGATTGCTTGTCTGTCTGCTCGGCCTGGTATCGCCGGCGGTGTTCTCCGGTGAGAGCGGGCCCTGCGTGGTGGACGACGCTGAACGCCGGGTCTGCCTGCAGGCGCCCGCCCGGCGCATTGTGTCGCTGTCGCCCGGGGCCACGGAGTTGTTGTTCGCCGCCGGGGCCGGAGAATGGATCGAGGGCACCGTTCGATACAGCGATTATCCGGCGGCCGCAAAACGGATTCCGAGGGTGGGAACCCATTCGCGTTTCGATATCGAGAAGCTGCTGGCCTTGTCGCCGGACCTGGTGGTGGCCTGGATCAGCGGCAACCCTGCGGAACAGGTGGAGCGCCTGCAGGCCCTGGGCATGACCGTCTACTACAGTGAGCCCAGGCGATTCGAGGATGTCTCCTCCACGCTCGAGCGCCTCGGTCTGCTGGCGGGAACAACTGATGTCGCCCGGACCGCCATCGCCGAGTTCAACGCCGCAATCGACGAACTCGAGGCACGGTACCGCGATGCCGATCCGGTCCCCATTTTCTACCAGATCTGGGACGATCCCCTGATGACTGTCAATGACAGCCACCTGATCAGCCAGGCCATCGAGCTTTGCGGCGGCCGAAACGTATTCGGTGCGGCCGATCGTCTGGTGCCCCGCCTGGACCGGGAGTCGGTGCTGGCTGCCGCACCGGAGGCCATCGTCGCCGGCGGCATGGGCGAGGATGACACAGGCTGGCTGGAAGCCTGGGAGCGTTTCCCGGGGTTCACCGCTGTTCGGCGGGGTAATCTGTTCTTCGTGCCACCCTCCTACATCCAGCGGCCGACACCGAGGGTGGCCGAAGGCAGCCGCATTCTGTGCGAGCACCTGGAGACGGCACGTGGCCGGCGCTGACGGCAACCTGCCGAGGCTTCGAACGCGGCCCCTGCCGGCTGCCGGGGGGCGCAGTTCCGGAGGCGTGATGCCGCGTCTGTTCCCGCCGTTGCTGCTGCTTGCCGGCATTGCCGTTGCGGCCATGTTGCTGGCAGTGGCCGTGGGCAGCGTGTCCATTCCGGTCGCCGGCCTCTGGGCGGTCGTCCAGGGCGACGGTGATCAACTTCATCGCACCGTGGTGCTGGAATTGCGGGTGCCCCGGGTGCTCGCGGCATTCGCCACCGGTGGTCTGTTGGCGGTGGCCGGCGCCCTGATGCAGGTTCTGCTGCGCAATCCGCTGGCTGACCCGTACGTGCTCGGGCTCTCCGGCGGTGCCGCCGTCGGCGCCCTGTCCGCGATGTTGCTCGGACTTGGAGCCGTGATGGTGCCGGGGTCGGCCTTCGCCGGCGCGCTCGTCTCCACGGTCCTGGTCTTCGGTATCGCCCACGGCACCGGCTCCTGGACACCAACGCGGTTGCTGCTCACGGGAGTCGTGGTGGCTGCCGGCTGGGGCGCCGTGGTGACCTTCATGCTGGTGATCGGGCCAACCGAGCGCATACCCGGCATGCTCTACTGGCTCATGGGGGATCTCGCCTACGCGCGCTCCCCGTGGCCGGCCATGTTCGTGCTGGCGCTGGCGTGCCTGCTGATCATGCCGCTGGGCCGAAGCCTCAATGTGCTGGCGCGCGGACCCCTGCAGGCAGCAACCCTGGGCGTCGCCGTGCGCCCTCTGGAATGGTCGGTCTACGTGGCCGCCAGCGTACTGACCGCGGCTGCGGTAACCACGGCGGGCGCCATTGGGTTCGTCGGGCTGATCGTGCCGCACATGCTGCGCCTGCTCATCGGCAGCGACCAGCGGCTGATCCTGCCCGCATCCGCGCTCGCCGGCGGTACGCTGCTGGTGCTGGCGGATACGCTGGCCCGCACCCTGATTGCCCCGGAGCAGCTTCCCGTGGGGGTCATCACGGCGCTATTGGGGGTGCCCACGTTCCTTTACCTGCTCTACCGGAGCCGCTGATGGTGAAACTGGCGACCCGGCAACTGGTCATCGACATTCCCGCCAGGGCCGACGGCGTGCCCATAGACCTGGATCTGTGCGCAGGGCAGGTGTGGGGAGTGCTCGGTCCGAACGGCGCGGGCAAGACCACCCTGCTGCATACCCTGGCGGGCCTGCGGGAACCACGGCGTGGAGAAGTGCTGCTGGACGGCAAGCCTTTACCAAGTCTGCGCCGGCGGTCTGTTGCACGGCAACTGGCGGTGATCTTCCAGGACCGGCAGGACAGCTTTCCCTCCACCGTGCTGGAGACGGCGATGATCGGCCGACATCCCTTCCTCGCACCCTGGGATATCGAAACCGCCGAGGACGTCGAACTGGCGCGCAATGCCCTTCACCGCCTGCAACTGGACGGACTCGACAACCGGCAGGTGTCCACCCTGTCCGGCGGCGAGCGGCAGAGGCTGGCGGTTGCAACTGCCCTCACCCAGACTCCCCGAATCTGGCTCGCCGACGAGCCCACCAACCACCTGGACCTGCGCTATCAGGTGGCCGTGATGGGGTTGATGGCGGAGCAGGCGGCGGCGGGTCGCGCTGTGCTTGTATGCCTGCATGACATCAACCTGGCGGCGCGCTGGTGTGACCACCTGTTGCTGCTCTATCCCGACGGAGGCGCCTGTTGGGGTGAGGCCGGGGCCATGCTGGTGCCCGAGGCGCTGGAGCGCCTCTACGGCCAGCCGCTCACCGCGGCGCAGGTCAACGGGACTCGCGTATTCGTTCCGCGGGAGGTGGGGTAGCGGTCATGACAGGCGAAGCGCTCCGGGCCCGCGCCGGTCTATCAGCTCCATCCGTGAATGGCGGGCTAGGAATGGGGGACAGGAATGGGGGACGGACCGGGGTTGTCGTCGCGGCCCGACAGACGGATCTGTTCCTTGTGGATGTTTCGCAGTACGATGAGGTTTGACAAAGTCATCGGACGGACAAGTGATGAGCGCGCCAGGTGGGGGGGCAGGCCAGCACGGCGGCGAGCGCTTCTTCAGAGTCGAAGCCCGTGATGCCGGTCTCGCGGCCGGGTGGTATGCGGAAACCCGCGAAGGCCTGCGCGGGCCGTTCCGCACGGACCTGGAGGCGCAAAGCTACCTGAGGCAGCACATCGCCGCCCGTCCCAGAAAGCGGGTCCGCAACTGGCACCGTGCCGACGGGGCACCGTCGCAGCGAGAAACCGGATGATGAAGACCCGCCGGCCCGAGTCTTGAATGAACCGCTTCGAAACAATGTTTCGGGGTAAGGATACGGGGTGCGCCTGATGACGGTCACGGCGACGGATCGCAGTGTTTTTCGACGGGACCGCTTCTTTTACGTGGGAGCGGATCAGTCGCTTGCAGCCGGCTGGTACGTGGAGTTGCGTGAGGGCGTCCGCGGCCCTTTCAGCACCCGCCTGGAAGCGGAGGACATGCTCGCCACGGTGATTCGCGTTCACCCACGAAAACGGGTCAGCCTTTGGGGGGGAAGGGGCTGACATGGCCAGGTAGACCGGGTTCGGCAACCCCGGCTTGTGCTGAAGCGCTTGCCGCCGACCGGGCTTCGCGTGAAAAATCAGGGATTGACATGACCCCCGTTTTGGCTGCGTCCGGATAACCTCGCCGCCGATGACCCGGCATCGGGCAGTGAAATCAGGGGTTGGCTCGCCCACAGGGAAACCGGTGGATTTCCCCGCTGTGGTATGTTTTTGCATGGAAAACAGATAATAAGATCCGCCCCCGAGGCGAACGGGAGATGCACGTGAAAAACCCGACTCGCGTATTGCTATGGATATTCCTGTTTCTGGCAGGCGTAGCTGTCGTCTGTGCGCTGCTGTTCATACCCCTGCGCGACGCCTTCATGGCCAATCCGGTCTTCAACGGTATGATCCTGGCGGTTCTGGCTCTCGGCCTGGTGATCAATTTTCGGCAGGTGCTCGTACTGGGCCCCGACGCGGGATGGCTGCGCGCATACAGGGCGAGCCGGGTGACGCCGAAGGAGCCGACGCAAGGTGTGATCAGTCCGCTGATCCGACTGCTTACCAGCCGCAAGGATGACCGTCTGAGCTTTTCCGCCATGAGCATGCGGGCGCTGCTTGACGGCATTCGCTCGCGGCTGGACGAGTCCCGGGACCTGTCCCGCTACATGATCGGCCTGCTCATCTTCCTTGGCCTCTTGGGTACCTTCTGGGGGCTGTTGGACACCCTGCGTTCCATCGGAGACGTCATCGGCGGCTTGGACGTCGGCGGCGGCGATGCCGCCGTAATCTTCGGTGAGCTGCGCGCGGGCCTGCAGGATCCGCTGAGGGGAATGGGGACCGCCTTCAGTTCATCGCTCTTCGGTCTGGCGGGGGCCCTGGTGCTCGGTTTCGTCGATCTGCAGACCAGTCACGCCCAGAATCGCTTCTACAATGATCTTGAGGAGTGGCTTTCAGGTCTGACCCAGTACAGCTCCGGCGGTCTGGCGACCGGTGATGGCGAGGGCAATGTACCCACCTATATCCAGGCCCTGCTGGAACAGACGGCTGACAGCCTGGACAAGCTGCAGCGCACACTGGCCCGCTCCGAAGAGGAACGGCGCAGCACCGACAGTAGTCTAATCGCACTGACGGAGCAGGTGGCCAGTCTCGCCGAGCAGACCCGCAGCGAGCAGAAGATGATGCTCAATCTCACCAAGAGCCAGATGGAAATGCAGCCCGTGCTCGGCCGGCTGGCGGATTCCCTGGCCGCCAGAAGCGAGAACGACGAGGCGCTGCGCGCCAGTCTCCAGGGACTGGATCAGCAATTGGGGCGGATCCTCGATGGTATGCGGGGCGAACGCAATGACGTTGCGGAAACGCTGCGCAGCGAGATACGGCTTCTGACGCGCACTCTCGCACGTGGCCAGGGTCGTGATATCGACAGCGAACGGTAATCCAAGGTGTTCTCTTCTTCCAGGCGCAATCGCAGCGGCACCAACATCTGGCCTGGGTACGTGGATGTGCTCGCGACCCTGGTGTTGCTGTTCGTGTTTGTTCTCACCCTTTTCATGGTGTCGCAGTTTGTACTTACGGACGCCCTTTTCGGCCGTGACCGCGCGCTGGAGCGACTCGAGAGCAGACTCGAGGAACTGGGCGAGTCGCTGGCCATGGAACAGCGGCGACGCGTATCCCTCGAAGAAGAGCTGGCGGTCACCATCAGCGAGCGGGATGACCTGCGCGATCAGTTGTCCGATGCCCTCACCGACGCCGAGCGCCTCCGGGGCGAACTCGAGGAGGCCGGCGAGGAGATAGAGGGCCAGCGGTTGGAGATGGCCAGCCTGCAGCAGGATATCGACGCTTTGCGCAGGCTGCGGGAGGAACTGGAAAGCGAGGTCGGGGATCTCGCCGCGGCCCTGGATGAGAGCCGCGAGGAGGCCGCGGCGGCAAGGGATCGCAGCCTGGCGCTGGAAGCCGAACTGGCCGATGCCGAGGAACGCACACTGCTTGCCCAGCGCGAACTCGAGGAACGGGAGGTTCGGGTGCGTGATCTGCGCTCTCTTACCGAGGAGCAGCGGGAGGCACTGGAGGCGGAACGTGACCTCACCGACGAGCAACGTTCGCGCATCGATCGTCTCAATCAACAGGTGGCGGCCCTGCGCGAGCAGATACGGCGCGTCGCTTCAGCGTTGCGGGTCTCCGAGGAACGGGTGGCAGAGCAGGATGTGGAGCTGGAAGAACTGGCCCGGCAGCTCAACCTGGCCCTGGTGGAGCGCGTCCAGGAACTGAATCTCTATCGCTCCGAATTCTTCGGCCGACTTCGTGAAGTTCTCGGTGATCGCGAGGACATACGCGTGGTGGGCGATCGTTTCATGTTCCAGTCCGAGCTGTTTTTCGAAACCGCTTCTGCCGATATCGGTCCCGACGGCCGCCGCCAGCTCGACAGTGTCGCGGATGCCCTGCTAGAGATTTCCGATAAGATTCCGGGAGATCTTGCCTGGGTGCTGCAGGTGGAGGGGCACACCGATCGCCGCGCCATCCGCACCGAGGAGTTTCCGTCGAACTGGGAACTGTCCACGGCGCGGGCACAGTCGATCGTGAATTACCTGGTCGAACAGGGTGTGCCGCCGCAAAGGCTGAGTGCCGCAGGCTTTGCGGAGTTCCATCCGATAGATGATCGCGACACGCCGGAGGCCTGGCGCCGCAACCGGCGTATCGAATTGCGGCTGACAGCCATCTGAAGCGTGGCAGTGCTTCTGCAGCCGCTTTCCCGCAACGCCCGCTGTCGCCGGTTTGGGTGGGTCGGACTGCAGTGGCGCGCTTCCCGGATCCATCACTCGTCGCAGTCGGGTTCATTGACGTATTCCCGGGTGGAACTGACCAGGATACGGTCCGACAGAAAGTCACGACCCACCAGGATCGGATAGGTGAGATTGCTGCGATCGGACAGGGTGAACGCGGGTTCCGCATAACGTTCCCCGACGCACATGCCGATGACAACCGTATAGCGTTTTTCCTGGCCGCTGGCCTGGGTGATCCTGATCTCTTCCACCAGCCGCTTTTCCATGGCATGTTCGCCGCCTTCGTGGTCGTCGAACGTGAACCGGACCCAGTCCTCGCCGTCACGCTCGAATGCTTCCACATCCCGGGCATGCAGGGAACTCCGGCTCGCACCGGTGTCCAGACGCGCTTCCGCGGCTATGCCCTCCGGCATCAGGGTCACGCGCTCTACGTGCCCGAGAACCGCCTTCTCTTCCAGTTCCGGGGCGCCGCCGTCGGCCGCCAGGGTGGCTGCGGCAAATGCCAGAGCCATGGCGGCTGCAGGCGCGCGCAGGGACGTGAGGAACCGCTGTAACGGCATGTGTCCTCCTTTCTCATCTGCTTTGGGGTCAGGTTGGCTTTCGGGGTGTCTGCAGGCGCGCGGCCTGACCGCGAATCCACAGCGTCAGCGGCATACGCAGCGCCAGCAGGGCCACCGCCAGCCAGAAGCCCCAGGCGATGCCATCCACCCCGCCCGCCGGTGTGTTCCAGTCCACGACAAGGCCGATGACCGCCGGGATCAGCGCGACGATGACAGAGAGGTCGACCAGCAGCAACCGGGACCATGTGACCCGATTGCTCGCAGTCAGGAACAAGGCTGCCGCTATCAACAGCGCGAGCAGCAGCAATGAAGCCTGCGCCCACAGCACGGTGATATCGATGATGCGCAGGACCGAGCCGTCGCGCAGGCGGACCATGGGAACGTAGAGGACGGCAATGGCGACTGCCGCCATCCCCGCATGCAGGAGGGGCAGGGCTCTCGGGGGAGCTACCCGGGGTTTCGGACCTCTGGCCTTTTCCGTATTCATTGGCATCGGCATTCGACGACTTCTTTCGGGAAGGGCGGATCCGTTCACGCCGCGCCTGGCGTCTACACTGACTGCACGGAATGGTGCAGTGCTGCGCACCAGATTTCCACCGTTGGGCCGTGGCAATGTACGCTGTCCGTCAGACGCGGCACCAGAGTCGCTGCCCGGGGTATTCGATGACTTCAGACCAGACCACCACCGACCGTGGCCGCCGACTCGCCGGTCAGTTGCGCGAGGCACTGGACAAGGTTGCGGCCTCCAGGCCGTTTGCCAAGACCCTGCATCAGGGTCATGTGTTCGATCTGACCGTGCGCCTGCTGCGCGAGCCCGGCGGCGCGGCAGCCATATATCCCATGAGTCCGGACCTCGAATCCGCCGGCGTGTTCCATGGCAGCGACTGGGACACCCCGGACCGTCTCCAGCCGGCGCTGGCCGGCGGTTCCCTGCGTGGCGAGGCGGTCAGTGTCGCGGTCGAGGCGCTCAGCGATCTGCGTATGCTGGCTATTGCCAAGGGCTTGATCCCGACACATGCGACCGTCACGCCGCAACAGGCCCGCGAGTTTCTGGAAGAGCTCGTCGCGCGCAATCTGGATCTGCTGCAGCCTGTCGGTGGCGAGGCCGAGCGTGGGCGCAGCCGCGGACTGCGCGAGGCCGCCTCGGCACTGCTGCGCTTTATCGTTGCGGAGCTGGGTAGCGAAGGCGTCCTGCAAACGGTGGTCTCGGAGATCGAGCGCGTACTGGAGCAGCGGCCGATCCTGATCAATCGTACCCTGCGCATGGTTGACAGCGTCCGTGAGATCCTGGAGCACACCGGGGCCACGGAACCGCGCGCACAGGCCCTGATCGATGCCGTTGATGGGCCCACGGCTCTCAGCAAGGGCGCTGACACATCGGCGGATTACGGCGACATGCTGATCGGCCTGGACGCGGCCGCCCTGCTCGAGGAGGCGCGGCTCATGGGACAGAGCATGTACAGGACCGGACTCGTCTGTGCATACCACAGCATGTTGCTGCGCGAGGCCGTGCGCCGGCAGGATCCGGAACTGGTTTGCGTAGGCCTGGCGCTGGGCCGGGTTGGCTACGACAGCATGGATGCGTACCGGGAACTGTGCATGCGCCTGATTGAACTGGCGATCACGCCGTCCACGGCGCAGGCCGCGCTGGGAATGTCCATGATGCTCGAACGTGGGATCCTGTTCTTCCCGCCGGTGGCCCCGGGTTTGTGGCGGCTGACCGGTCTGCAGTTGGACGAGCATGTGGCGGCGCTGCTGGACCGCGGTCCGGGAGGGGATACCACGGTACCGCCGCTGCATCGGCTGCTCGCGGGCACATTGTGCGTTCTGGGACAGCCTCTGGGCGTAGGTCAGGGTGATAATCCCACGTGCCAGTCGGCCCGTGCGATCAGCCTCTGGGCCCAGTCCGATCCCGGCTATCTGCTGGAACTGATCACCTGGGCGGCGCGGGACAACGAGGTGGACATGCACTTCGAGGGTGCGCTGTTGCAGTCGACGCAGCTGGGGTCCGGCCTGGTGGAAGAACTGCACACGGAACTGGATTCCGTGTCCCTGGTGCTCGTGCCGCATCTGGACCGCATATACATCGAGATGGGCCGCCGTATCGCCGGTCGCGAGGAGGATGGTCACCGCTGGATCAATCCGGAGTTCCATGGCTGGTGGGTGCACCGCAGTTTCGCCACGACCATCCAGTATTCCACCGGTGCGGTCATTGATTTCTCCGGTTTCATACGACTGTTCTATTCGGCCTATCATCCGGCCTACAACGGTGGCCGGACCCTGATCTACCCGCAGCCCGCCGGTATCGCCGCCACCAGCGCCGAAGGCGTGTTTCTGGGCTGGCACGCGGTGGCGATTCAGAGGGTCACCATCGATCCGCACGGCGAGATCAGGGTCTATTTCTACAATCCCAACAATGAAGGGCGCCAGGACTGGGGTCAGGGCATACACACGTCCACCAGCGGGTGTGGAGAAGCGCCCGGCGAGTCCTCGCTGCCCTTCGAGTCGTTTGCGTCCAGGATCTATGTATTCCATTACAACTTTCGCGAGATCGGTGATCGCGCCCTGGTCCCGGCCGATGCCCTGGAACGCGTCACCCGCCTGGCTCGCGAAAGCTGGGGAGCGGACCGGGCCTGGCACGACGTGGTTCCTGTCTGATCAGGAGTCGGCGGTCACCCGATCGAGAAAGGCGCGGAACAGGGAGGCGACATCCTCGAGCTGATCGTTGAGCGTATGGCCGCAGGGCAGCACGTGCAGGCGGCTTTCATGGCGACGGCACCAGGCCACGACCCGGTCCACCGGGATGACTTCGTCCCGCCAGCCGTGAACCACCTCCACCTGATCCGTTCCCGGAGTGGTGTCGGCCTCGTAGCCGGGTACGTCCACCGCCGGCGCCATCAGGAACAGGGCCCTCGGTCGCAGGGTTCTGCTGGCCACCGCGGACACGTAGCCGCCCATGCTCGAGCCCGCAAGGATCAGGCGTTTCCCCGCTGGCAATGACTGGTTCACCAGGTGTTCGACACGCCGGTCCGGATCCATGGTGAAGCCGTAATCCGGGCTCTCCACGTGGAGCCCGCGTTCGCGCGCTATATCCGAGAGCAGCGTGATCTTGCGGCCCCAGGGGCCGCTCTCCTTGCCGTGCGCAAACCAGATGGCTACCGTCATCGCATCCTCCTCGATCCAAGCGTATCCGGGCGCGGGCGTCACCGGCGATGTGCCGCCCCCGACATTGCAACCAGCCCGGACCCTGTGTCTATACTCCCCACGGATCCCCGAACCCGAGACGGGTTCGGTGCCGGCCCGACGACTCTTTGCCCCGCCATGTGCCGGAGGTGGCTATGACACGGGAACTGGATCGCATCGTTAATACCGCCCTGGAACTTGCCGAGGACCAGGGCTGGGAAAAGGTTCGACTGTATCGGGTTGCCGAGCGCATGGAAATGCCCCTGGAGGGACTGCTCGCGCATATTCGGGAGAAGGAGGACCTGGTGGACGCATGGTTCGATCGGGCCGATCACGCCATGCTGCAGGCGGCGGACTCGGCGATGGTGGCGGCCATGCCCACGGTGGAGCGGCTGGAGTATCTGGTGCTGGTCTGGCTGCGGACCCTGGCGCCCCACCGGCGTGTCACAGCCCAGATGATCCGTGGCAAGCTGGAGGCGGGTCACATTCATGTGCAGATACCGGCTGTGCTGCGTATAAGTCGCACAGTGCAGTGGCTGCGTGAAGCCGGCCATCGGGATGCCCCGGGGTTTTACCGCGGTCTGGAAGAGACGGTGCTGACCACGATATTCGTGTCGACCTTCGTGCACTGGCTTCGTGACCAGTCCCCGGACCAGGAGCGCACGCGTCGGCGGCTGCTTCTGGCTCTGAGGGCGGCGGCACGCCTGTCACGCTGGGTTCCCGGATTCCGCGCACATCATCATGCGGTATCCGGGGCATTGCCGGCGCCAGCCGTGGTCGAGCGCCCCCGTGCGTCCGGGGTCGAGGCGCGGTCGTGACCGGTCGCAGTGCTGAATTGCCCGATCGGTCCTCCGCTTGCGGAGGACGGAGTGGAGGCAGGCCCTGGATACACTGACCCACGCAATCAGTGGTGCGGTGCTGGCCCGTGCCACCGCCGGACAGCAGCGCGCCAATACCCTGTCCCTGAAGGAACGCACCGTTGTCGGCGGGCTTGCCGCCGCTGCCCCTGACATCGACTTCGTGCTCACCCTGTTCGGTCAGGTGATCTACCTGGAGCAGCATCGGGGGGTGACGCACTCGGTGCTGTTGCTTCCCGCCTGGGCGTGGCTGCTTGCGGTGCTTTTTGCCTGGCTGGGGGGTCGCCGCTACGGCTGGAAGGCGTATTACGGCGTCTGTGCCCTGGCCATCGGCATCCACATCATTGGTGACATGATCACCAGCTTCGGCACCCAGATCCTGGCGCCGTTTTCGAACTGGGCGCCGGGCTGGAACCTGACGTTTATTCTCGACCCCTGGTTCTCCGCCCTGCTGCTTGGCGGATTCCTGCTGTCATTGTACTGGCGGCCCCGCCTGGCGGCGACGGGCACCCTTGTCGTGCTTGCCGCCGTGTTGCTGCTGCAGTACTCACTGCAGCGCACCGCTGTCGATGTTGCCAAAGCGTACGCGGAACAGCACTCGGTGTCCGTCGACGCAATCAAGGCCTATCCGCAACCGCTGTCATGGTTCAACTGGAAGGTGGTTGTAGTGGACGACGAAACTTATCATCTCGCCCGTCTCAACCTGTTGCTCGACGAGCCCCGGGCGGATCCCGGCGAGCGAGCGTTCTGGCTCCGGCGCATCTGGGCCAGCTATCGGCCGGTGGACAGGCTGCAGTGGGAACGTCACCGGAAGTTCGGCAGGGGTGGACAGGATCCATTGGCCAGGGAGGCCTGGGCGCAGGATGATTTCGCGTTCTACCGCTGGTTCGCCGATCTGCCACTGGTATACGCCGTTCACACCATGGAGGAGGAAGTCTGTGTCTGGTTCTACGATCTGCAATTCAAGTTCCCCGCGCTTACTCCGGCATTCCGCTATGGAATGTGTCGTGGTCGCGGCGATGACTGGATACGTCATCGCCTTGGCCGGGGTGGGCCTGTCCGGGCCTGAACCGGGTACTCCCCGCGCCCGGCGGGCGCGCCATTCGTGAGCGCTTCGCTTGCGCCTGCTGGGCGACATCGGGCGCCGGCTCGCGAGATCGTGGGCTGGGCGATGTTCGATTTCGCCAACCAGGCGTACACGCTGCTGATAATCACGGTCATCTTCGGTGAGCTCTTCACCACCGTCATCGTCGGTGATCGCAACGACGACTATCGTCTCGGCAATCTGCTCTGGAGCGTTTCACTGGCCACCAGTTATCTGATGGTGGTGATCCTGGGGCCCGTGTTCGGGACGATGATGGACTACGCGGCAGCCAAGAAGCGGTTTCTGTTCGGCAGCTATGTGGTTACCGTCATCACCACGGCGCTCCTGTATTTCGTCGCACCCAGCTACATCGTGCTGGGCGTGAGCCTGATCATCATTTCCAATCTGGCATACTCGCTCGGCGAGAATTTCATCGCCGCCTTTCTGCCCGAACTCGGACCGCCCGAGGACCTGGGCAAGATTTCCGGTTTCGGTTGGGCACTGGGCTACATTGGCGGCTTATTTGCCGCCGGTTTCACGCTGCTGTTCCTGGGTGAGGCCAGTGAGGAGAATTTCGATCGCATCCGCTGGGTTGGACCGTTTTCCGCCGCCTTCTTCCTGCTGGCGGCGATACCGACCTTCCTCTGGGTGCGTGAACGCGGCGTGCCCACGGCCCTTCCTGCCGGTCACGGTTATGTCGGGGTTGCTCTACGGCGGCTCAATACCACATGGCAGGAGGTGGCCCAGTTCCGTGACCTGGCGATATTCCTTGGCTCGGTACTGTTCGCCATGGCCGGCATCTACATCATCATCACCTTTGCCTTCATCTACGGTGCGCAGGTGATCGGCTGGGATGAACACATCCGCAACATCATGTTCATCATCGTTCAGATCACCGCGGCGATCGGGGCTATCGGCTTCGGTTTCATCCAGGACCGACTCGGCGCCAAGCCCACCTACATTGCCGCACTCAGCCTCTGGGTGGTGGCCATCTTCGCCATCTGGGGAACGCCCCACGTCACGGAGTTCCTCAACCGGGTACTGGGTCTGGACTGGGAAGCGCAGCATCTGTTTCTGGTGGTGGGCTGCCTTGCAGGGCTCAGCCTCGGCTCCAGCCAGTCGGCCAGCCGCGCCCTGGTGGGTATATTTTCACCCCAGGACAAGGCCGCCGAATTCTTCGGTTTCTGGGGGCTGGCCAACAAACTGGCGGGCGTGATGGGTATACTCGGTCTGGGCCTGCTGCAGGCGGCCGTAGGCCTTCAGGCATCGATCCTGCTCTGCGCGGCGCTTTTTCTGATCGCGATCATGATTTGTCTTGGCGTCAGCCAGAGTCGCGGCAGACAGGCGGCCGCAGACTGGGATGCCCGCACACGGACTACGGGGTAAAGCCATGTCCGACCCGAGAATCGCCATCGTTTCAAGTACCGTTCCGGCGGCCCAGGCAGCGCGGGAGGCATTGCTGCAGCGTTACTCGGAAGTGCCGCCGGAAGATGCGGACGTAATCATCGCCCTTGGCGGTGACGGGCTGATGCTTCGAACCCTGCACCGATACATGTTTCTGGGTAAACCGGTGTTCGGCATGAATTGCGGTAGCGTCGGCTTCCTGATGAACCGTCTCGACACCAACAACCTGCCGGAGCGCTTGTCCCGGGCGCACTCGGTGGCCGTGAAACCCCTGCACATGACGGCGCACACCGCCAGCGGCCAGGTGCGTGAGGCACGAGCCATCAACGAGGTTTCGTTGTTGCGGGAAACGCGGCAGACCGCGCGTATACGTATACGGGTGGACGGCGTGGTGCGGCTCGACGAACTCGTAGCCGACGGCGTGCTGGTGGCGACGCCCGCCGGCAGTACCTCCTACAACCTTTCCGCCGACGGCCCCATCCTGCCCCTGCGTGCAGGCGTCCTGGCGCTCACACCCATCGCCGCATTCCGCCCCCGGCGTTGGCGTGGCGCGGTGCTGCACAACACCGCGCACGTCGAGTTCGAGATACTGGAGGCGGTCAAGCGACCGGTGAGCGCCGTGGCGGATTTCACGGAAGTGCGGGACGTGCGTCATGTGAGTATCAGGGAGGACGGTGAACGGGCCTTGTGCCTGCTGTTCGACCCCGAACACAATCTGGAGGAACGCATCGTCAAGGAACAGTTTCTGCCCTGACAGCGTCCTCTGTCAGCCCGCTGCCCGGACGCAGTTGCGTCCTGCCCGCTTGGCGCGATACAGGGCCTCGTCCGCACTGCGCAGGAGGGCGTCGAGGCTGCCCTCTCCGCCGGGCAGGCAGGCGGCGCCCAGGGTGGCGGTGATTCGTAACGGCGAGCCGTCGCGCAGCCGGATCTGGTGTTTTTCCAGGGCCTTGCGTAACCGCTCGGCCGTGATCGCCGCCCCTTCCAGGTCCGTTTCCGGGAGCAGCACTCCGAACTCTTCGCCACCGAGTCGCCCCACCAGATCCTGGTCCCGCATCTCTGCCCGCAGGACGTTGGCAACGCTCTTCAGTACCCGGTCGCCGGCGTCATGACCGAGGGTATCGTTTATGCGCTTGAAGTGATCCAGGTCCAGCACGACCACCGCCATGGGTTGCCGGTTGCGGCTGGAGCGACGCTGTTCCTGCTGGGTGCGCTCGAGGAAATGACGGCGATTCGCCAGGCGCGTGAGGCCGTCGGTGGTTGCAAGCTGACGCAGTTCGTCCTCCAGGCGCTTGATCTCGGTCACATCCCTGAAATAGACGACCATCGCGCCGATTTCCGGGATGTCCAGACAGTTGCGGACTTGCGCCTCGATGGCAATCTCATGGCCTTGCTTGTGTCGCATCCGGAATTCGACGCGTTTCCTGGCCCCGGGCTGCGAGAGAAGGCGACACCAGGCTCGTCGGAACTGGGCCTGATCGGCTCTGACGATCAGCTTCAGGGGGTGTTCGACCTCGTCGATATCGTCCGCGGTCCAGCCGTGAATGGTGACGTTGGACGGGCTCTGGTACAGGGTCCGGCCCTGTTCGTCGTGCAGCGAGAGCCCGTCGATCATTTCTTCGATGAGTGAGCGATAAAAGGTACGCTCGCGCTGCAGGACCTGGTTGGCGGTCGCCAGTTCATCGGTCATGCGGCTGATCATGCCGTGAAGTATCCGTACCGTGCGCACGTGCACGCCGTAACCGCAGAGGCTGACCTGAGGCGGTTCCGCGGGTGGGGATTGCCGATCAACGCCGATGGCTTCCCGCAGGCCGAGTACGGACAGGCTCTGTCCCAGGAGCAGATTGACGTTGCCGACCCGGCTGAACTCGCCGCTGCCCAGGCAGCCACCGACCGGTCCCGCGCCGCGCAGGAGCGCGGTTTCCATGCCCGCACCCTCGCCCAGCGTCCACAGTCGTGAGGCACTGGCGTAGACCAGCAGGGCGTCCAGTCGTCCGTCTTCCTGGAGGCGGCCGGCGAGTTCCGAGGCGCCCGTCAGGATGCGCTCCGCATGGGGGAATGAGAAGTACACCCATTCCCCCTCCCGAAACGGACCCGAATAACGCATGGATCCATCTTCGCAGTACTCCAGGGCATCCAGGGCTACGTCTATGCCGTGACGTCGTGCAAGTAGCGGAAAACCGCGTGCGCCTCCGGGTAGCGAGCGTGCCACGTCATTACCCAGGTACTGGCGGTAGACATCCAGAACCGGGACCCCGTCGAGTTCCATGAGGTGGGAGCCGGCACAATGCGTGACACGCAGGGGTCGACCCACAGGTGCGACACCCGTGTTGAATTCCTGGCGGATCTGCAGATGTTCGCCGGCCAGTGCGACCATCACCAATCCCCGTTCCGTGACGGTGTCGTTGTGCCAGACCAGTGACCGCTGCGGTCCAGCCGGGTCAACACCGGCCCTGGCGCCGGCAACCGGTGTCGTCGGCATCACGCTGCGTACCCCGTCCAGCACGGCATGCGCATCCACGCCATCATGGTTGGTAAGCAGGAGCAGACAACGGAGGTGATCGCGATCCAGACCCTTCGCCAGTGCTGCGGCCTTCGTCCTGACCTCCTCGGGACGGTGACCGACGGCGGCGGATGCCGCAGCAATGCGTGCTTCGTCGAAGAGAAGGACGGACAGCAGGGTGTCGCGGCGGCCCACGCGGTCATCTGCCACGGTGCCATAGCAGGACATCCCGATCACCACCGCGCGCGGCAGGCGTTGCCGGACCGTGGAAACGAGATGCCGGACCATGACCGGGTCACGACTGCGCGAGAACACCTGGATCAGCACGTCGCCGTAATGCCGCCCGATGCGCTCCGCAAGTGCTTCGACGGAGGCCGGGCCGGTGTAGTATGCATTCAGCAATCGCATGGCTGTCCAGGACAAGCTCGTGCCGTAAGTGGGCGGATTCATCCGACAATACCCGAAAAGTGTCGGGGTATGCCTACACTTTTGGTATAAATGAGACGGAATTCGCCCGTGCGACTGCCTTCCGGTGGATTATTGAGAGGTGTTTCTCGCTTCGGGCGCCCGCGAATCGTCGATGTGGGTCAGTCCGGCATTGCGGGGCGAGGCTGTTGTCGGCGTGTCGTCAGTCGATGCGGAAGACCTGGAAGGCGGCGTGTTTCAGGTCTGCCTGGTCGAGCCCAGCTTCAGGCTGCCCGGCGGGTGGCATCGGATAGTGCTCAACGGCGCCGGTTTGCCGATGTGGTATCCCTGCGCATAGTCGATGCCGTAATCATGGAGCAGTGGCAGCAACTCCGCGTCATCGACGAACTCGGCGATGGTCTTCTTGCCGAATCCGGCAGCAATGTCGGCAATGGCCTTGACGATAAGCCGGTTCTCCGAACTGTGCTTGAGATTCCGGATGAAGGAGCCGTCGATCTTGATATAGTCAGCGGGCAACTGGCTCAGGTAGCGGAAACTGCAGAAGCCGACACCGAAGTCGTCCAACGCGAACTTGCAGCCCAGCGCGCAGATACCCTGCATGACGCTGCTGGCGGCCGCGAAATCGGTGACAGCGGCTGTTTCCGTAATCTCCAGCGTCAGCCAGCGGGGGTCCGCCCCGCTTGCCTGGATCTGCTCGAGGAGAAATCCTTCCAGCCGTTCATCGCGCAGAGACTGGGCCGACAGGTTCACCGACAACTCCACCGGTTGTCCGTTCGCATGCAGATCGCTCAGCAGCCGCAGTGCGGTCCGCAACACCCAGCGATCCAGTTCGATGATCTGGCCGCTGCGCTCGGCCACCGGGATGAATTGCCCCGGCGTGATGAGTTCGCCGTCGTAATCGCGCATGCGCAGCAGGACTTCCATATGGTCCACGCTGCTCTCGGCGATGTGCATGATGGGCTGGGCGACAAGTTCCAGGCGCTCTGAGGCCAGCGCGTCGCGGATGTTCTCAACCCAGTACACGCGCTCGCGCAGTTCTTCATGCGTCTGCCGCGTGGATGACAACAGTTGCCAGCGCCCCGTGCCCTTTTCCTTGGCCTGGTACATCGCGAGATCGGCACTCGCCATGAGATCGCCCGGGGTCTGGCCGTGTTCCGGATAGAGCGCGATTCCGATGCTGGCGATGCATCGGTGTCTTCGGCCTGCTACCGAGAACTCCAGGTCTTCCAGCAACCGGTCGATTCGAACCGCCACGGATTTCGCATAGTCGGCATCGGCGCCCTCCAGCAGCACCGCAAACTCGTCACCCCCGAGCCGGGCGATCACACCGCTTCCCGACAATGCCTTCTCCAGGGCCGACGCAACCATGCACAGCAGCTGGTCGCCTGCGTTATGACCGCTTAATTCGTTGACGTCCTTGAACTGGTCGAGATCCAGAAACAGCATGGCCCCGTGGGACTGGCCATCCAGAGCCGAGGCGAGTGCCTGTTGGAAAAATCGTCGGTTGTAGAGGTTGGTCAGTGAGTCGTGATTGGCCAGCCAGGCGAGCCGTTCCTCGGCGGCCTTGCGATCAGTGATGTCCAGACCCACCGAAATCAGTGCCGGCCCCGAGCCCATGTCCGCCATTCGGGTGTGATACCAGACGATGGTATGCGGAACACCGCCACGTCCGACAAGCAGGCTCTCTTCACGGGTGGGTGTCCTGCTCGGTGTACGGTCTCTGTTCTTGTTGTTAAGGAACACTTCGCCGAACCGCTTTCCCAGCAGGAACTCCTCACTCGCACCGATGATGGACTGCGCATACTGGTTGACCAGCGTGATTCGCCCATTGTGATCCTGGGTCAGGATGATCGCCTGTGCCGTGTCCAGCAGCCGGCCGACAAAATCGCGCTCGCGGGTGAGTTCGGCCATGCGCAGATGCAACTCGCGACTGCGGGACTGTACCTGCTCCTCCAGTGTTTCCAACTGGTCGGCAAGCCCCTGGGCGGCGCCGTCGAGTATGTCGATCTCGTCGGTCAGTCTGTTGTTTCGCCCCGGGGTGGCGGAACGCACCGACGAATAGATGCCCTCGGCAAGCCCCGGCAGCGCGTTCGCTATTCGCCGCAGGCGCGCCATCGGCCCCCAGAGAATCCCCAGGAGCAAGGCCTCGGCCGCCAGCCATCCGCCCAGGCCGGCCAGCATTGTGAGGCGGGTGTCGGCGCGTACCGCGGCTACATCGTCGCTTACGTCCGAGATCAACAGAAAGTGGCCACCATCCGCGTCACCATCGCCCAACGCCAGCGAGCCCAGTTCGAAGTGCGTGTCTTCGTGCTCGATGCGCAATCGCTGCTCGTCCAGTTTTTCCAGGGTGGTATGCCGGCTCGCGGCATGCAGCACCGGCAGGGTCTGCTGCACGCCGGTGACCGCGACCAGCGTGCCGTCCCAGGTATCCAGGTAACGCCCGGGGTTGAGTTCCGCAAACGCGACATGGCCGGGGACCAGCAGCGCTATCTCGCTGCCGGAAAGTGCACGCGCATTGCGCGCGACATCGGCCAACGAGCGTGAAACGGCGACCACCCCCACCACCTCGCCGTGCCTCAGAGCGGGAACTACCGCATACTGGCGGCAGTTGTCCGTACACGTCAGGCGCACGAGCGGTATTTCGTCGCCAGCTGCGGCCTCCACCCAATTCAGCAACCGCTGGTCGTCATGCCGCAACAGTGGCTCACCCCAGTGCGCCAACGGTTCTCCGGTGGTCTGAAAGACCCGCACCTCATCGATGCCCGCGTCCAGTTGCATGGTAGGCCATTCCGGTTCGAATGCGGTCTGCACGGCACGGGCATCAGCGGCCTTCAGTGCGGTGCCCATATCCGAGGAAGACGATACCAGGCTGGCAAGGCGCGCGAGTTCGGCGCCCGACTGCGCCAGCGCCAGTGTCAACTCCTTTACCTGGCGCTCGTGCAACGCCTGCTGATGGCGTTCGAAGCGCTCGGTGAGGGCAGAATGGCTGATATAGGTAAAGAGAGCCGCAAGGCCCAGCAACAACAGGCTTGTAAGCAGGATTGCCCGCCATTTGAGGCTCAGCATCAGCCGTGTGGGTGTGTGTCTCATGGCCCTAGAATCTGAGCGACGTCTGCAGCAGCAGCATATTCCAACGCCTTTCGGTATCCGCTACGTCCGGGTTATCCCGACGGGGCAACCAACCGGTCCCGTCAACGCGGTGGTACTCCGCGGCTAGCAGCACCTGCGGGTGGAAGCTCCACTGTAATCCCACGGTAAGATCCTTGGCGAACCGGGTATGTGCCGGTAGACCGGTTTCGTCTTCGAACGCGCGGCCCGAACGATCACTGCGGTCGGCATGAAGCACGTCATAGCGGACAAACCACTGCCAGTCCGAGAGAATGCGCCGGGAATATTGAATGTAGCCGCTTTCCCCGGTGTCGTCCCGGTTGAGCATGGGCACATCGAACCTCTCGCTCTTGAAACGGCGCAGGGCGTATTCACCGGTCAGACTCCACTTCTCGGCGTTGTACTGCAGGGAGAAAATCAAGGGCTGAAACTTGATTTCGCCGTTACCGGGGCCACCGGTTCGGGAGTCATATCGCAGTCGCACGTTGGCGGCACTGAGGGCGGCAATGATGCGGCCGCCATTGTGCTCGTACCGGACCTGCCCGATGGCGGAAGGCTTTGCTTTCAGCGATCCGGGGGCCTGGTCCAGGCCCAGCGCCTCTTCAACGTCGTCGTCCACCTGTGGCCAGCCGGCACCGGCCTGGACGTGAATTTCGCCGCGCCCCATGCGCTCGGCGCCATACACGGAAAGGCCGTCCGCGGCCAGAGCAATGGAGCGGGTGCGGTCGAAATAGATGGACTGCGGCAGCAGGATGCTGGGGCGGGTGAACGCCACATCGCGCGTCTGGTTGTAGAAACCGAACGGATTCTTGAAGCGACCCGCCTGAATGCCGATGGTCCGGTGCGGGGATGTGGGTAACTGGTAATCGACCACCCCGTGATCGAGTTTCGGCTTGGCGTCACTGCCGTCGCCGCCGGCCCGCCGGCTGAGCACCTGCGCTGCGATCAGGACATCGGAGCGTGGACGCAGGGAGGCGTTGACGCCCACCTCGGTGTATTCGAGACTGCCGCCGCTGTCGCTGCTTGGTCCGAAGAAATTGTTCCTGTTCGTGACCACGTAGCCCTGGCTCACGAAGCCCTGCATCTGCAGTGTGTCCATGACGCCTTCCGCGGCGGCGGGCGTGACCGCAAGGGCACCCACGACCGGAAGGAGCAGGCGCAGTGCACGTTTACTGGAGTTCGATAATGCGGACCCGCGCATCGGCCCCCCCCTTTTCAACGTAACCAATTGCGCCTGGCGTCGTTGCCACGCGCTCCAGCATTTCGGACTGTGTGCTGACACGACCCGGCGCCTGACCCGTCCCCGAGAACACGGCCCTGTCCCAGGCCATCTTCAACTGGTGTGGAAATACGTTCAGTAATTCCTTGCTGAAGCGGGCATGCAAGGGATCATCATCCGGCAGTACGAAAACGTTTGCCGCCTGGCCGTCGGGCCACGTCCGCTGGCGCATGGCAAAAATTGCCCGTGCGCTGTTCGGGTGCAGGCTGACGGCACGGACATTGGGGTGCGCGATCAGCGCCACCGAGTCGTCAGTGGTTTCCGCCGTGGCGGACGGCATGGGCAGTAAGAGCAGCAGAAATACCGCTAGCCACAGCTGGGGCATCGCCGAGACTCCGTGAAACTACCGCTACCGGAGCGTGGAATCCTGAGGACTCCGGCAACTTCGGCCGGCTTCACCGGCTCCACGGTGAACGAAAGCTGGGGCGCCTTGCCGGCACCCGACACAGTTGGAATCGACACCACCCAACTAGTCCCCCGATAGCTGAAGAGCTGGCTTCCACCTTTCTAATTTCCAAAGGGTCCCGGAGAACCCGAACAGGTGGTTGATTCCCGACGCTACAATAGCCGGGCAAGGCGCACAAGCGAATGGGTGGGCGCACTTCAGCGAAGTGCAGACCGCTTCACAGCTTCAGGCATAATTCCTGGCCCCCATATCTCACCGCCCTTCTCCTACGCACGCCGATCTGCTCGCAGTAAAGGGGCATACTCCCTGCAGCCGGCTCAACGTAGTGTCAGCTACCCCTTCGCCGTCTTCCGGTCCGTGCCCCCGTCACAGCGACATCTCAGTCCCTCACGACGAACGGCGGTGAGATATGCGGGCCAGGATTCAACCGTCAAGGACACGCTGATCCATTCCCGCAATTGCGCTCGAGTCGATTTTGGCAGCCCGGCGAGGCGTGGTGACGGTTCCGTCGCCATGGCTACCGGACCGGCGACGCAACACCTCATTCGCGGAAAACGCGGAGTTGCGCGGCTTCACCGCCCCCTGCGCAGCGCGCCCTGCCGGGGAAAACGCGATACCAACGCGGCCGTGTGAATTCTTCCATGTTTCCCTAAAATGCCGGGTATTCCCTCCATTCACTGATTCAGGTATGCCATGGCCCGCATTCGCATCCCTCTGCCAGAGCATTTCCCGTTCCGCACCGAGCTCACCGTTCGGATCACCGATATCAACTACGGCAAACACCTGGGTAATGACAGTCTTTTGTCGTTGGTCCACGAGGGCCGCGCCCGCTTTTTCAGGCACCACGGTTTCAGCGAAATGAACCTGGGTGGTGCCGGGATCGTGATTGCCGACGCCGCGGTGGTCTATCGGGCGGAGGCGTTCTTCGGCGACCGGCTGGCCATTGAGATCGGTGGCCAGGATTTTCACCGGGCAGGGGGCGATCTGGTGTATCGCGTGAGCAACGGAGAAGACGGCAGGGAGGTCGCGATCGCGAAGACGGGCGTAGTGTTCTTCGACTACGATGCCCGCAAGGTAAGGCCGGCTCCCCCGGAGTTCAGGGCATTGTTCGGCGACTGATCACGATTCCCGCGGATTGCGATACGGCGCGGGGAGGGCTGCATTGATCCATCGTTCCATGTTGCAGCAGGTGCTCGACAGCCGACCCGCGCGGATAACGTTTGGGCCTGCAGCTAGCCCGCATATCTCACCGCCACTGGTCGTGAGGAATTCGAGATGCCGCTGTGTCGGGGCACGGACCGGAAGACGGCGAAAGCGTAGCTGACACTGCGTCGAGCCGGCTGCAGGGAGTAC
>SLSJ01000280.1 GCA_007130525.1 Ectothiorhodospiraceae bacterium
CCGGATCGTCCAGATCGCGGCCGTCGTTGGGCTGCGGGACAATGTATTCGGCGTTTGCGAACACGTAGCCGGTGCGCGGCGCCTTTTGAAGACGCAGGCCATGAATCGCCTGGGCATTGGGGATCGTGACCATCTTGTCGGTCTTGAACACGTCAAGACGGATGCGCGCAATGCGGGTATTGGCCTTGTCGTTGATGAACAGGTAGCGGCCATCGTGGCTGCCATCCGTGTAGCTCACATGCGGGTGATGGGCATCGCCATTGGTGAAGCGATAGCTGTCGCCCATGATGCGCTTGGACTCGTCGGTCATGCCCCAGCCGCTGGCGGAACAATGATTGAACACGGGTATGCGCATGATTTCACGCATGGATGGCACGCCGTATACGCGTACCTCGCCATTGTGGCCTCCGCTCCAGAACCCGTAGTAGTCGTCCAGCTCTCCCAGGGGCACATGGTAATCCGCTTCGCCGCCGCTGGCGGCAACGGCGCCAGGACTGCGAACCAGCATGCCCGCACCGGCGGCGCCCGCGGCGCCCACGATGCCCACTGCGGCCGTGGTTCCAAGGAACCGCCTCCGACCGGGGTTTTCCACAGTTGTCGTGTCGTCTTTATGGTCAGTCATCACGTCACCTCGTCTTCTGGTCGAACCAGTTAACCGTGCTGCCTTGCGGCGGCCTGCTGTTTCACCCGGATTTCCGGGAATTCGTTGCCATCGCCGCCCGCGCGCGCCCGTGCGGCCTTCTCCCAGCGCTTGCGGCGCGTCACCATGGGAGGACACTTCCTGTCATTCCAGTAAGTCACCTGGCAATCCAGGCAGTAGTGGCATTCGTTGGGGTTTATGCGGCCGTCGGGATGGATGGCCTGTACCTCGCATTCATTGGCGCAGATCTGGCACGGCGCTCCGCATTCCTTGTGGCGCTTGAGCCAGTCGAACAAACGAATGCGCGCGGGGATGGCCAGGCCGGCGCCCAGCGGGCACATGTACCGGCAGAAGAACTTGCGATTGACGATGGAGATGGCAAGCAGGATACCGGCATAGAGGACGAATCCCCACTCACGCTGCCAGCGCATGGTCACCGCCGTCTTGAAGGGCTCCACCTCGGCGTAGATTTCGGCCGTGGCCAGGGAGTGCAACGAAACCGCGAACAGCCCGAGGAGGATCAGGTATTTCAGGGCCCACAGCCGTTCGTGCACCGCCCATGGCAGCTCCCATTGCGGCACCTTGAATCTGCGGGCGACCTCATTGATAAGCTCCTGCATGGCGCCGAACGGGCACAACCAGCCGCAGTACACGGCCCGCCCCCATAGCAGCAGGGTTACCGCGACGAAGCTCCAGAGGATGAACATCATCGGGTCCATCAGGAACGTGGACCACTGGAAATCGGTAAACAGGGCGTTGGTGAAAGTGAAGATGTTCACCACCGACAACTGCGCCAGCGCATACCAGCCGATGAACACCACCGTGTAGACCAGGAAACCATGGCGCAGCCACCACAGCAGCTTCGGCCGCCTGGCGAGCGGGTCCTGGAACAACAGTATGAAGGTCAACAGGGTCAGTCCGGCGCCCAACACCACAATGTGCATGACGCGGTCTTCCCAGACCGTGACCCACAGCGGGCGGTCATCGTCCACGGCAATGGCAGGTTCGGGCTCCGGGTAATCGAAGTAGGCCTCCGGCGGCGAGTACACCAGGCCGAAATTGACGAACGCGGAATCCAGCGCGCCCACCTGGCGCCGCACCAGCAATTCAATCTCCCAGGTTCTGCCCGGGTCGAAGCCGTGCTCGGCCCGCACCACGAAGATGTCGCGTTCGCTGATGCTCGGGGCGCCCTCGGCAACGATCCTTGGGGCGCGGATCATGTCAGTGTCCCGGAACTGGATGGCGCGGTCGCCCTGCATGAGCTGGAAGCGGTCGAAGATGCCGCCGCGGACGAAGCCCGACCCCTTGAAGGAGTAGCGGCCGCTGGCCATGAGCATGATGGCGTGCTCGTTCTCCTCCAGCCTGTCCATCAGCCGCTCGTAGTGGTCGTCGCCGATCAGGTTGCGGCCCACGGTCGGGGCGTCCAGGTAGGCGGCGTAGAAATCGATGAACGTCTCGTCTTCGGCCCCTGCCGGCGCGGTATCGACATGCTCGGCCTCGGTACCGACGAAGGCCTCGTCCACTTCACCGCGGGTCAGGTGCATCCGGCCAATGGCGCCCGCTTCCTTCAGACTGCTCCAGTCCGCCTGCTCGAACACATCATCGCGCACGCTGGCCGGCTCGGTGATCGGCAACGCATCGGGATCCACCACGCCGTGCGCAATCGCCACCTGGCGGGCACTGCGCATTATGGCCTCGCCCATCACCACCACGGTAACGGTGGCACCGGAGACGGCGTCCACGTATTCGAACCCCTCACGCTTGCGCGGCGAGAGGCCCACCCGCACACGTTCCCTGATGGTCCGTTTGACATACTGATCCACGAAATCCACCAGGCGCGCCTCGGGAATACCCACCAGCATGATGGGTTCGCTGTGCTCCAGGACACGGACGCCGGTGACCACCCCGTCCATGTCCAGCCCCACGAGCATGTTCACGGGTTCGCCGGAATAGGCGGGAATCGGGGCCACATCGTTGGTTTCGAAGATGACCCCCACCTGTTCCTCACCGCGGTAGACGGCGGACACCGGCGGCTCACCCGCCGGCTCCGCAACCCGATCCGCATCCGGGAAGAACTGCTCCATCGCGGCGCCGGCAGGGATGGCCAGGACAAGCGCCAGCACTGCGGCCGGGAGCATCATCGACCAGGGAGCCCGCATACGCCTCTCCGCCCTACTCGGGTTCCTGGGCGGCGAAATAGGCTGCGAGATCCTCGATGTCCTGATCACTCAGCCCTTGCGCCTGGGGAGACATCTGCGGCTCCTGGCGCTCTCCCTCGCGGAATTCCGTAAGCAGCCGGGCCAGCTCTTCGGCATCCCGACCGGCGAGGCTCGGATACATGGAGGGGATCTGGCTGACGCCGCCAGGGCCATGGCAGGCGACACAGGTGGTGGAGATCCTTTCGCCGCGCGAGGCATCTCCGGCCATCGCCGTGCCGGTGACACCAAGGCCCAGTCCCAGGGCCACCATCATGGAAGCTACAAACCCCTGTCTGATCATTTGCGATACTCTCTGCTATGTTGGTCAAAGCCAAGGCCGGCGGCTGATTGGCGTCCTGTTTTGTTCGCCGCCATGTTAGTCAGACCTTGTTCCGGGCAGACTTGACGCCGGTCAAGGGAAGTTCATAAAGAGTCATCTTTTCCATTCTTTTA
Organism: Ectothiorhodospiraceae bacterium; assembly: GCA_007130525.1. Lineage (GTDB taxonomy): Bacteria > Pseudomonadota > Gammaproteobacteria > Nitrococcales > Aquisalimonadaceae > Methylonatrum. The sequence goes on from SLSJ01000280.1 coordinate 3,292, forward strand.
CCGACACGGGAACGCAATGGCAGACAACGACCTTGAAGACAGCTTCAGGCGGGCGGGCATCCGCTGGGCGCGGCGCCTCGTGGACGAATACGCATTCGGCCTCGAAGGCATACCGGAGATGGTTCGCGTGCGCTTCTACCAGGGCGTGGGGCAGGCCTGGTTCGAAACCGAACAAAGCCATTACCTGCAGGCGCCCGGGATGAAGACCCCGGCTGTATCCGAAACGCAGCGCTATCGCACGGTCAGGGAAGCCCTCGAGGATGTGCTCAGACATTTCACGGAGGGTTACGGCGCGGCGGTCCAGGCAGGACATCGGCCCGACGTCAGCTGGCTGATGCCGAACCGGGATTTTGTCTAGCCCGCATATCTCGCCGCCCTTCTACTACGCACGCCGATCTGCTCGCTGTGTCGGGGCGTACTCCCTGCAGCCGGCTCGACGTAGTCTCAGCTACGCCTTCGCCGTCTTCCGGTCCGTGCCCCCCCGTCACAGCGGCATCTCGACGCCCTCGCGACGAACGGCGGTGAGATATGCGTGCTAGGGAGACGCCCGTCCACTTCCACGGACATTGGAGTTCGAATCCGACGGATTTCGAGGCACAGCGCGCGAATGGCCGGGTTTCGAGATCCCTACGGCTTTGCCGCCGGTTCCAGGATGCGGTAGGTCCAGTCGTCAACGACTTCGATCTCCTCCGGGCACACGGCGTGCCCCATGGGGAACTCCTGCCAGTCCACCCGGTAACTCAACTCCCGCAGCCTCTCCCGGCTGCGACGGGCGTCCTCCAGGGGGATGGATTCATCCTCGGTGCCGTGGATCATCAGGATGGGGGTTTCCGCGTTTGCCGGATGGCGTTCCCTGGCCAGCAGATCGGGCAGGACCAGTTCCCCGGAAAGCACGATGATTCCCCCCAGCCGGTGCGGGTACCGCAAGCCCGCGTGCAGCGCCACCGACGCTCCCTGCGAAAATCCACCCAGCACGGTATGTTCCGCGGGAATTCCATTCGCCTGTTCGTTGTCCAGAAGCTCCCGGACGCGGGTCGAGCTGGCCTCGATCCCGGCCCGGTCCTCGGGGACCTCGGTGGGATCGCCCAGGACATCGAACCATGCCCTCACGGGGGCCCCCTTGCTTACAGTGATTCGCCGCACGGGCGCGTTGGGCGCCACATGGTGCAGTCCCAGCTCCCGTGATCTGCGCATGTTGGTGATAATGCCGTCCATGTCGGTGGCATTCGTCCCGAGCCCGTGCAGCCAGATGACGGAAGCCACCATTTCCGCCCGGGTATACACTTCGATCACGCTTTCCGGCTGCCTTTTCATGCAGACTCCCGCACACTGTCGGATTTGGATGGGAACGAGGATAATCCGCCGCGTCACGCATGCAACGTCAATTAAGTAGAGTAAGTCGGTTGCGGCGCGGATTCGAGCCCGACGGCACGGCTGAACACCGCGTCGGGCACGGACACGTGGATACTTCGGTGTGCCCTCAGTCGGCCGTTGGCCTGGTGAGGATGAAGGCGGACACCACCACCATGGCGGTAATCTGGAAGGCGAGTGCGAGCGGTGGCAGCGATAGCCACAGAGCGATGATCAGGCTGAACAGGAGCGACAGGATGGCGATGATCTTCGCCCGTCGAGGAATCGCCCGCGACTCCTGCCAGGCACGGATGGACGGCCCCAGGCGCGGATGATTCACCAACCAAAGGCGCCAGCGCTCCGAGCCGCGGGCATAGGCCCACGCCGCCAGAAGCAGGAAAGGGGTAGTCGGCAGCAACGGCACGAACACGCCCACCGCACCAATGCCCATGAATGCTGTGCCCAGCATCCGCCAGAGGTACGACAGCGGCCCGTTTCCAGGCCCATCGAATACGGTATCCGGTCTCATGATCCTGCCCCCGAAACCCTCCGCTACAGCCATCAGGCTGCGACTTGCCTGCACCCCGATTGCCGCCGGCGCATGGGTGAATCCTATGCCCATCCGGAGACGTCTATTGGCGCTGGCGCCAATACCGCAGCGCGGTTGACCACGTACCGGCACACGCCCACAGTGGCGATTATAACATTTATTTTCTGTACTTTTTAACATGAAGTCGGTCATGTCCTCTTCCCCGCCAGCATCCAGACGATTGGCAGCCGAACGACTGTTCTTTCCGCTGGCCGCAGCGTATGCGGCGCTGGCCGTACCCTTGTCGTTGCATGGCATGCTGAGCGGTCGACCCCTGTTGGCGGGGCTGTCTAGCCCGCTAATGCATGCCCATGAGCTGTTGTTCGGTTTCGCCCTCGCGGTGGTGGCCGGCTATCTGATCAACCGCCTCAGCCTGACCCGCCTGCTGATGCTCGGCGGTCTCTGGCTGCTGGCGCGCATTCTTTTCCTGACGCTTCCGGGCAGCCTTCCGGCGCTGATGGCCAATATTGCATTCGCCGCTGTTGTCGCCGCGTTCACGGCACCACAGTTCATGCGCGCCGCAAAACGGCTGCGCAACCACGTATTCGGGCCGGTCCTGATTGCCCTGGCGCTGGCGGTGGCGGCCTACCACTTGTTGCCTGCGCTGGGAGTGGCCCCGCCGCAGATTGCCGTGCATCAGACCCTGCTGTTGTTCGGCCTGCTGATGGTGCTGATGGGCGGCCGCATCATCGCACCGGCAGTGGCAGGCGCCATCGAACGCGGCGGCGGTACCCTGGAAGCCCGGGTTCAGCCGCGCATCGAAGGCATACTGATCGTTCTGATGCTGGCGGCGCTCGGCGCGAGCCTGTTCCCCGGGGGCACAGCGCTTGCCGGCGGCCTGCTGCTGCTGGCCGGGCCGTTGACCGCGGTCCGCCTGATACGCTGGCGACCATGGCAGTGCCGCCAACGGTGGGACCTTCTCTGCCTGATGCTGGGATACGCCTGGCTGTCCGTTAGCCTGACCCTGCTTGGAATGAGCCATTTGTCCGGCAGCCTGCCACCGGCAATCGCCACACATGGACTGACCGTCGGCGCCATGGGTACGCTTACGGCCACGGTCATGGCCCGAGTGCGGTTGGTTCGCAGGAAACTGGATCCGGCGCAGGAATGGTCGACGCCGGTGGTTGCCCTGGCCATATCGGCGGCTGCGGTGCTGCGAATCGGCTGGCCGGCCTCGCCCCCGGCCCTTTGGCTGGCCGCCGGGCTATGGACCCTGGCGTTTATATTGTTGCTGGGCCTGTTTGCAAGGGTGCCGGCGCGTTGAGTGCGGTGTCGCGGCAGGAGGCAAGACGCCGCCATAACCCGTATATTCCGAACTACATGCAATCGGCGCGGGATCGACCATGACTGACAAGACAGCCCAGGAACTCCTCTCGAAGACACCCCTGCTGGCGGCGCTGCCTCCAGGGATGCGCGATGACATAGCCGCCCGCAGCAGACAGCTTTCGCTGGAGAGCGGCGAAATCCTGTTTCACCAGGGGGAACCGGCCGAGCGCTTTTTCCTGGTGCTCAGCGGGCTGATAAAGCTCTCCCGCGCCAATCCCAGCGGACAGGAAAAAGTCGTCAACCTGATCGGGCCCGGAGAAACTTTTGCGGAAGCCGTGATGTTCATGGAGGCGAAGCGGTATCCCGTCACGGCGCAGGCAACCTCGCCGACCCAGTTGATGAGCATCCCCAACGAACCATACAGGGAGGCCCTGGGCTCCAGCCCGGAATCCTGTTTCCGCCTGCTCGCCAGTCTCAGCAGCCGGCTGCACGGTCGGCTGCGCGATATCGACCAACTCACCCTGCAGCAGGCTACTCCGAGGGTCGTGAATTACTTGCTCTCGCAGGCGCCACCCGACAGTGAGGCACGCTGCACCATCACCCTGAAAGCACCGAAGCATGTGCTGGCATCTCGGCTTTCGGTTACCCCGGAGACACTTTCCCGCATCCTGCACGGGTTGACGGAAGCGGAACTCATTCGGGTAAGCGGTCGACGCATCGAACTGCTGGACATGTCCCGCCTCAGCCAACAGCTTTAGGGAAACCCTCTGCAATATTCGGGCGGTGGTGGCGCTCGAGGCAGTTTTCGCCCGTGGCCAGAAACAAGCCGCAGGCAGTACCACTACCTGTGGCGCCAGCCTCCTGCACATGCGTCGGAATCGCCTCGCCCGCCTAGCCCGCATATCTCACCGCCCTTCTACGGCGGACGCCGATCTGCTCGCTGTGTCGGGGCGTACTCCCTCCAGCCGGACCGACGTAGTGTCAGCTACGCCTTCGCCGTCTTGCGCTCCGTGCCCCCTGTCACAGCGCCATCTCGACGCGCTCGCGACG
>SLSJ01000195.1 GCA_007130525.1 Ectothiorhodospiraceae bacterium
CGTTTCCGGGTCGTCCCCGAACAGGTCGGGCGCGTCGTTGCCGGGCGTCCGCGACGGGGCCTTGCGGCCGAAATGGGTGTAAGCGTTACCGGTGGCCATGCGCCCCCGCGGGGTGCGCATCAGGTAGCCCTGCTGGATCAGGTAGGGTTCCAGGACTTCCTCTATGGTACCGCGTTCCTCGCCGATGGCGGCTGCGAGATTGTCGAGGCCGACGGGGCCTCCATCGAACTTGTCGATGATGGTCAACAGCAGGCGGCGGTCCTGCACGTCGAAGCCGTTGTCGTCCACGTTCAGCATGCGCATGGCCTGATCGGCGACCTCCACGGTGACCCGGCCGTCGGCCCGGACTTCCGCGAAGTCACGGACGCGCCGCAGCAGACGGTTGGCGATGCGTGGCGTTCCCCGGGAGCGCCGGGCGATCTCCCGCGCACCCCTGTCATCGGTTGCCAGGCCAAGCAGTCCGGCGGAGCGCAGGACGATGGCTGTCAATTCTTCCACGTCGTAGTACTCCAGCCGCTGAACGATGCCGAATCGGTCCCGCAGCGGGGAGGTGAGCAGGCCCGCACGGGTGGTGGCTCCGATCAGGGTGAACGGCGGCAGTTCAAGCCGAAGTGAGCGCGCGGTCGGTCCCTCGCCGATCATGATGTCAATGGTCTGGTCTTCCATCGCCGGATAGAGGATTTCCTCCACCGCGGCACTCAGCCTGTGTATCTCGTCCACGAACAGCACGTCCCGGGGTTCCAGATTGGTCAGCAGCGCGGCCAGGTCGCCGGCTTTCTCCAGCACCGGGCCGGAGGTCTGTCGGAAGTTGACGCCCATTTCCGCGGCGACGATGTGAGCCAGGGTAGTCTTGCCCAGCCCCGGTGGGCCGAAGATCAGCATATGATCCAGCGCCTCGCCCCGATTGCGTGCCGCGGGAATGAAAATGTCCAGTTGTTCGCGAACGGCCGGCTGCCCGATGTAATCCGCCAGCCGCTTGGGCCGTATGGCTCTGTCCAGCGCCTCGTCCTCGGGCCCGGCGTCCATGGCTACCAGTCGGTCGGTTTCGATCATGACGCACTCCTGGCGGAGAGTTGCAAGCGCCCGGCGCCCGGCACCCGGCGCCCGGCCAAGGGTATCTTCCGGCGGGGCGCCGGGCGCCGGGCGGGTGTGGCTTTGTCCGTCATTTTACTGATTTCTGCAGGGCCTGCCGGATGATCTCCTCGCTGGGCAGGTTGGTGGTCTGGATCCTGCTCACCAGGCGGCTTGCCTCCGCCGGCCGGTAGCCCAGTGCGACGAGCGCGCTGACAGCGTCGCCGACGCTGTCAGTGCCGGCCGCTGTCGCCCGGTCGCCGGTACCTGGCAGCGTGGCGGCGGGTCCGCCCAGCTCCCGAACCCGGTCGCGCATCTCGATGACCAGGCGTTCGGCGGTCTTCTTGCCGACCCCCGGCATGCGCGTCAGCGTCCCGCTGTCCTGGTTCTCGATGCAGCGGATGAAATCCTCCACCCGCATTCCCGACAGCAGTGTCAGTGCCAGCTTCGGCCCGATCCCGCTGACCCGGATCAGGCTGCGGAACAGGCTTCGCTCCAGCCGGGTGAGAAAGCCGTACAGGCTGTGTGCATCATCCTTGATCGCGAGATGGGTGTGCAGAATCACCACCGTGCCAACCGCCGGCAACTCGTAGAACGTGGACATGGGCGCCTCCACCTCATATCCCACGCCCTGCACGTCCACGAGCAGGGCCGGCGGCCGTTTCTCGATGATGGTTCCGGTCAGAAGTCCTATCATGACTTGCGTCCCCACTGGCTGGCGAGGGCGGTCTGCGTGCGTATGCCCAGACGGCTCTGCTGCAGGTGACAGAGGGCGATCGCAAGGGCGTCCGAGGCGTCTTCCTGCAGCTGTCCGTGCAGGCCCAGCAAATGGCGCACCATCATCTGTACCTGGTCCTTGGCGGCCGTGCCGGTGCCGGTGAGGGCGAGTTTGACGGCGCGTGGCGAATACTCGTGGATGGGGAGGCCGCGTATGGCGCCGGCGCAGATGGCGGTCCCGCGCGCCTGGCCCAGCTTCAGGGCGGTGGAAACATTACGCTGCACGAAGACCTGTTCCACTGCAAGGTAATCCGGGGTCTGTTCGGCGATCACGGCGGATACCCCTTCGAAGATCTGTCGCAGGCGCTCCGGCAGGTCTCCGCTCCCGGTGCGGATGACGCCGCTGCCGCGGTAAACGAGTTGCGCGCCTTCTCCGTCCACCACACCGAAACCGGTGGCGCGGGAACCCGGGTCTATGCCGAGTACGCGGGGCATGTCAGGCGTACGCGTCCTCGTCGAGGTCGGCATTGCTGTAGACCTGCTGGACGTCGTCCAGGTCTTCCAGCATATCCAGCATCCTCATCATCTTTGTAGCCTCCTCGCCGGACAAGCGGACCGTGGTCGTGGGTCGCATGGTGACTTCGGCGTCTGCCGGCTCGAGCCCGGCTTCCACCAGCGCGTCACGCACGGCAATGAATTGGTCGGGAGTGGCAAGCACCTCCAGCGATTCGTCCTCGTTGCTGACTATGTCTTCGGCACCCGCCTCCAGCGCCACCTCCATGATCCGGTCCTCGTCGGTCCCGGGCGGGTAGGTAATGACCCCGGCCTTGCTGAAGAGGAAGGCGACCGAGCCGTCGGTGCCCAGGTTGCCTCCGAACTTGCTGAAGGCGTGGCGAACCTCGGAGACGGTGCGGTTGCGGTTGTCGGTCATGGTGTCGACGATCACGGCGACGCCGTGGGGGCCGTAGCCCTCATAGCGAATCTCCTCGTACGCCGTGTCCGCGTCCTGGCCGGAGGCGCGCTTGATCGCTCGCTCGATGTTGTCCTTGGGCATGTTCACGGAGAGCGCCCGGTCCACGGCCAGACGCAGTCTCGGATTGGTCGCCGGATCGGGATCGCCCATGCGGGCGGCGACCGTGATCTCTCGGATCATGCGGGTGAATATCTTGCCGCGCTTGGCGTCCTGGGCCTTCTTGCGATGCTGGATGTTGGCCCATTTGCTGTGACCTGCCATGCGAGTTACCTGTGTGTGGTCAACGATGGTCGAGGTGCCACCCTCCGGTGGCGGAAAGCTTATCACAGCGCTCTGGGCTGTGAGCCGCAAGCGCCGAGCGCCAAGCCCCCGGGGACCACTTCAGCGTGGCAGCAGATCGCCCCCCTTGGCGCTTGCTCCCCGGCGCTCGGCGCAAGGGCGCTAGCCCGCATATCTCACCGCCCTTCTACTACGCACGCCGATCTGCTCGCCGTAAAGGGGCGTACTCCCTGCAGCCGGCTCGACGTAGTGTCAGCTACGCCTTCGCCGGCTTCCGGTCCGTGCCCCCCGACACAGCGGCATCTCGACGCCCTCGCGACGAACGGCGGTGAGATATGCGGGCTAGTACGTATTCAGCTTGACGCTGGAGCGCCGCCCCAGGTGGCGGGCATTGGTCTTCAGCCATTCCCCCGTGAATTCGTAACCCAGGTCACGCAGGTGGCAGAGGAAGGGCCAGTCGACATTGATGCGGCTCGCCTTGCCGAGGTCATGCATGGCGTCCTGGGTATCGATCTGATGCAGGTGGAAATCCCGCGTGCCGCCCCCCAGCCAGCCATGACCCTCCCCGTGCAGCAGCGCGATCATCTGGAGTTCGCGGGTGAGATTGGAGTGGAAGGCTATCTCGTTGGCGCGGTCGATAATGTCCGCCACCTTGGTCGGTACCCGAGCCCGGTATTCCGGGGTCAACTGCACCAGTATCACGTCCGGCGCGCTGCACTCGAAGATAAGGGGGAACAGCGCCGGATTGGCCGTGTAGCCGCCGTCCCAGTAATGCTCGCCGTCGACCTCCACGGCCTGGAACAGTAGCGGCAGGCACGCCGATGCGGCCAGGACGTTGGGTCCCAGTTCCCGATTACGACGCAGTTCCAGCTTTCCCGTACGCACATTGGTGAGGGCGATGAACAGGCGGATGGCATCGCGCCGGGACAGCGCCTCGAAATCCACCAGTTTTCCGGCGATGTCCGCAATCGCGTTATGGCCGGTGGGGTTGAGCTGGTAGGGCGAGGCCATGCGCGCCAGATTGCTGAGCAGCATGTACCCCGGGGAGAAATCCCGGTTCCAGCCGTGCAGCAGGTAATCCAGCGGCGTGCTTTGCATGGGACTCATGCGGGCACTGTTGCTGATCGTGCTCCACAGGCCTTGCAGGCTTTCCCGGGCTCCGTCGGCACCGCCGTGGGCCCAGCCACTGGCCAGCACCGCCGCGTTCAGCGCGCCGGCGCTGGAGCCGCTGATGCCGTCGATGCGCACGCCATGCTCCAGCAGGCGATCCAGTACGCCCCAGGTGAAGGCGCCGTGGCTGCCGCCGCCCTGCAGCGCAAGGTTGACCCGGGGCGCGCCGCCAATGCCCAGTCGCCGGCCCACCCAGCGCAGGCTTCCCAACATGCTCATGCTCCGGCCGCTGTCCGGCGACGTGAATTGATCAGTGTGCCCTCGAGAATTACCGGCGAGGATGAAAAATGCTTTCCGTCCGCACGGTCAGGTCGTGGCGCTTTCCGCCTCGGCGATGGCTTCGCGCCGCAGTTCCTTGCGCAGGATCTTGCCTACCGGGGACTTCGGCAGCTCCTCGCGAAACACGATGCGCTGCGGGCATTTGTAACCGGTCAGCCTGTCACGCACGAAGGCGAGCACATCCTCCGCGGTAAGCGCAAGGTTGGAACTGACCACGTAGGCGATCACCGACTCGCCGGCTTCACCGCAGGGAAGGCCGATCACGGCGGCCTCGACGACGTCCGGATGTGTCCCCAGCACCTCTTCAACCTCGTTCGGATACACATTGAAGCCCTTGACGTCGATCATATCCTTCTTGCGGTCGACAATATGGATGAACCCCCGCTCGTCCATGATCGCGATGTCCCCGGTGTGAAACCAGCCGTCACGCAGCGCGTCCGCGGATTCCGTCTCGCGGTTCCAGTACCCGGAAAATACCTGTGGCCCGCGCACGGTCAGTTCTCCCGGCTGCCCGCAGGGAACCGGTACGTCGTTGTCGTCCACCATGCGCACATCCGTGCCCGGAACGGGGAGCCCGATGCTGCCGAGCAGGATCCGGCCGGTGGGCTGGTTAACGGCCACCACCGGGCTTGTTTCCGACAGCCCGTAACCCTCACACAAGGGGCTGCCTACCAGGGCTTCCCAGGCCTCGGCCACGGGCGCATGCAATGCGGTCCCTCCGGCGATGCTCATGTCCACCGGGGGGGTGTTGTCGCGAAACCAGTCCTCGCGCGTGAGCGCATGGAAGAGCACGTTGACGCCGGAGAACTTGGTCACATCGAATTGTTCGAAGGCCTTGCGCAGCTTGGACGGCGGGCGCGGCGTGGGACAGAGAATATTGCGACAGCCGTTGCGGTAGAAGCACAGCATGTTAAATGTGAAGGCAAAGATGTGATAGAGGGGCAGTGCGGTAAGCACCACGTCCTGTCCGGAGCGGATCACCGGTCCGGCGACGGCCTGTATCTGGTCCAGGTTCCAGAGCAGGTTGCCGTGGCTGAGCATCGCACCCTTGGGTATACCCGTCGTGCCGCCAGTGTACTGCAGGACGGCCAGTTGCCGGTGGTCGCCCGCGTCGGCCCGGGCGGCGGCGGGGTTGCGATCGAGGTGCCTCTGTCCGACCCGCAGGGCGTCGGCAAAGCGCGTGCAGGGCCGGTTCGGCTTCGGCAGCTGTTTTTTCAGCGTGAGCGCTGCGCGGATGATCAGCTTGCGGGGCAGGGGAAAGAATTCCGCGATTCCGGCCAGCAGTACATGCTTGACCATGGTGCCATCGAGCCCGTCCTGCAGCTTGTCCGCGAAGAGGTCAATGAGCAGCAGCGTGCTGGCGCCACTGTCCCTGAGCTGTCCCTTCATCTCGCTGGCGGTGTAAAGTGGATTGACGTTGACGACGACCAGCCCGGCCTTGAGTATTCCGGCCACCGCAACCGGATAGGAGAGACAATTGGGCATCTGCACGGCGACACGCTCGCCCGGTTGCAGGCCGAGTTCCTCGCGCAGATAGGCGGCGAAGCAGTCTGAGAGCCGGTCCACTTCGGAATAGCGCAGGGAAGCGTGCATGCCGTTGTCCAGGCACAGCGTATAGGCGATACGGTCGCGATGCTGCCGGCTCGCGCTGCGAATGAGTTCCGCCACGCTCTGGTGGTCGGGGCGCGGCAGTTCATGAGGAATGCCCTCGCCATAGGCCTGGAGCCAGGGCCGGGAATCATAGAACGCCTTGGCATCCCGCGCGTTGTCCGCCATGCTCTCGGTCCTCCGGGTTCCGTAGGGACTTTCCTCAGATCTGAAAGGTACGTAAGCGCAACCGAGGTGTCGAGACTGTGGCATGACTCGACCAATCAATTGAAGCCCGTCGCAGGGCCTGCCGGGCAATATCCATGGAACAGCTTCAATACCACTCCATTCCCTATCCTGACGACGTCGCATCGGTGTTCGACCGATTGCGCGCGTTGCCGCGGCCGCAGTGGCTGGACTCGGGCAGGCCCGGACCCACGGTCGGTCGTTACGACATCATGGTGGCCGAACCGGTGGAGGTGCTCGTTGCCGAGCGTGACGAGGTCGTATTGATCAGCGGCGGCGATCGCCGGGTGCTCCCCGGTGATCCTTTGCAGGTGCTGCAGCAGTGCCTGGGCAAGCGCCGAATCGAAGAGGCCCGCGGACCGTTCGGCGCCGGGGCCGTGGGATATTTCGGTTACGAACTCGGGTACGGATGCGTCGAGTTGCCGCGAGTTCGGCGCCCCGGCAGCGGTGTGCCCGACATGGTGGTCGGACTGCATGACTGGGCCCTGGTAGTCGATCACGGGACCCGGTGCGCCTGGCTGTCGCGGTTAGCGGATTCGCGAATGACCGTCGATCGCCTGCGGGCGCTGCTTGCCGCCCAGGCTCCGCCGTCGGCGCCATTCACGATGTTTGCGCCGACGGCGGAGCCGGATCGCGCCGGGTACGATGCGGCGTTCCGGAAGATCAGTCGCTATATCCGTGACGGCGACTGTTACCAGGTGAACCTCGCGCGGGCCATCAGCGCTGATTTCGAGGGTGACCCCTGGCAGGCGTATCGCCGATTGCGAGCCATATCGCCCGCTGCCCACGGCGCATGCATGCTGCTGCCGGAGGCATCGGTGCTCAGCATTTCACCGGAGCGCTTCCTCAGCTTGCGGCACCGGGCAGTGGAAACCCGTCCGATCAAGGGCACCCGCCCCCGCGGAGCCGATCAAGCGGCGGACCGGGTGCTGACCGAGGATCTCGTCAACTGCCCCAAGGATCGGGCCGAGAACGTAATGATCGTGGATCTGCTGCGCAATGACCTGGGGCGGATCTGCACGACGGGTTCAGTGCGGGTGCCGGAACTGTTCAAGGTTGAAAGCCATGCCACGGTGCATCACCTGGTGAGCGCCGTCACCGGCGAACTGCGGGAGGATGCGGGTGCCTGCGATTTGTTGCGAAGCTGTTTTCCCGGCGGCTCCATCACCGGTGCGCCCAAGCGCCGCGCCATGCAGATCATCGCCGAACTGGAGC
>SLSJ01000204.1 GCA_007130525.1 Ectothiorhodospiraceae bacterium
CCCCGTGCCCGTTCGCCCCCGGCCCGGGCGACCGACTCGCGGTGCCGCCGCACACGGGCGGCTCGATCCGAATCCCGGTGCAGCAGTTGACGCTCCAGCGCGCCAAGGATCTCGGGATCGACCAGGCGGGCCAGGGCCGCACCCGCGACCCGCTCATCGGCGTCCTCCGCGACCACCTCCGCAAGCAGTCGTGGGCCACGAACGGCCTGCACGGCGGCCAGGCGCAGTTCCGCTTCGCGGCCTCGCCGGGCCGCAAAGGCCAGCAGCGCATCGTCATGCAGGCTTCGCATCACCTCCACACGCTCATTCAGCTCAAGGCCGCGATCACCGCCCACCACCAGCCTGCGAAGGCGATCCCAGGCGGTTTCACGGACCAGGGGTTCGGAAGCGTACCGACTGATCCGGGAGAGCGCCCGGAGATCCCGCAGCGCCCGCACCGCAGCCAGGGATCGCGCGGTGACGGGCTCGCCGGGACGCTCTGCCGCCCGTCGACTGCCGCCAGGCCGCATGGTCCGCAATAGCCGTTTCAGCATCCTGGACATGATCAGACTCGACACACCTGCCGGAAACGCGGCTCCGGCAAGAAGGCCGAAGCCGCCGACAGGGCTTCCCCCGCTCCCTACTTCCGGCGCCGGGCCTGCAGTTGCAGGCGCAAGGCATTGAGGCGGATGAAGCCCTCGGCATCCTTCTGGTTGTAGGCGCCGGCATCATCCTCGAAGGTGGCGATACGCTCGTCGAACAGGCTGTCGCTCTCGGACTTGCGGCCCACCACCGACACCCCACCCTTGTACAGCTTGAGGCGCACCACGCCATTGACCACCTGCTGAGTGTGGTCGATCAGCGCCTGCATCGCCTCGCGCTCGGGGCTGAACCAGTAACCGTTGTATACGAGCGTGGCGTAGCGTGGCATCAGCTCATCCTTGAGATGGGCCGCCTCGCGGTCGAGAGTGATGGATTCGATACCCCGATGGGCCTTGAGCAGAATGGTACCGCCGGGTGTCTCGTAACAACCGCGGGACTTTATCCCCACGTAGCGGTTTTCGACGATATCCACACGGCCAATGCCATTGGCGGCACCGACGCGGTTGAGTTCCGTGAGAATCCCGGCCGGGGTCATGCGCTTGCCGTCGATGGACACGCAGTCACCGCGCTCGAACCCGAGTTCCAGGTATGTGGGTTTGTCGGGGGCCTGCTCCGGCGCCACGGTCCAGCCCCACATGTCTTCCTCGGCCTCGGCCCAGGGATCCTCCAGCACACCGCCCTCGTACGAGATATGCAGCAGGTTGGCGTCCATGGAATAGGGCGAACCGCCCTTCTTCTTGCCCTCTATGGGAATACCCCGCTTTTCGGCATAGGCCAGCAGCTTCTCGCGGGAGAGCAGATCCCATTCCCGCCAGGGAGCGATCACCCTGATGCCCGGTTCCAGACCGTAATAACCCAGCTCGAAACGCACCTGATCATTGCCCTTGCCGGTGGCACCGTGTGACACGGCATCGGCGCCGGTCTGCCGCGCGATCTCCACCTGACGCTTGGCGATCAGCGGCCGGGCGATGGAAGTGCCCAGCAGGTATTCGCCCTCATAAAGGGCGTTGGCACGAAACATCGGGAAGACGAAGTCCCGCACGAACTCCTCGCGCAGATCCTCGATGAAGATTTCCTTCACGCCCATGGCTTCGGCCTTGGTGCGCGCCGGTTCCAGCTCTTCCCGCTGGCCGAGGTCGGCGGTGTAGGTAACCACCTCGCAGCCGTATGTGTCTTTCAGCCACTCGAGAATTACCGAGGTATCCAGCCCCCCGGAATAGGCGAGCACGACTTTCTTCACGTCACTCATTGCGACAAGGCCCTCTGAACGCGTCATGTCCGAAAATATCGCGCAATGATCCGCGCTGGGGTTGCAGAGTGCAAGGATGCCCGGGCTCAAGGAGCAAGAGCCGAGGTGCAAGGCAGTTTCGCCTTGTACCTTTCACCTTGCTCCTTGGCGCTCACCATCCGTGCGCGGCGCGGCCGCTTTCCCTATAATGTGGCGCCCCACAACACAGCCAGTGCCTGCGGGACATCCATGGACCGAATTGCTCTTACCTGCCCCGATGACTGGCACCTGCACCTCCGTGACGGTGACGTCCTGGGGGACCTGGTGCCGTTTACCGCGGAACGATTCGCGCGGGCCATCATCATGCCCAACCTGAATCCGCCGGTTACCACCGTCCATCAGGCGCGCGCCTATCGTGAGCGGATACTTGCCGCCGTGCCTCCCGGCCGGGCCTTCGAGCCGCTGATGACGCTCTACCTCACCGATATAACCACTCCGGAAACCATACGGGAAGCGGTGGAAAGCGGCATCATTTACGGCGTCAAGCTCTATCCGGCAGGGGCCACCACCAACTCCGAGGCCGGGGTCACCGACCTGGCGCGCTGCCATGAAGCCCTGGCCGCGATGGAGGAACTGGGCCTGCCCCTGCAGATCCACGGCGAGGTGACTCATGGAAACGTGGATATTTTCGACCGGGAGACGCGCTTCATCGAAGGGCGGCTGGTGCCGCTCATGGGTCGCTATCCGAGGTTACGGCTGGTCTTCGAGCACATCACGACCGCACAGGCGGCCGAGTTCGTGCACGAGGCACCGGCTTCGGTGGCGGCCACCATCACCGCGCACCATCTGCTATTCAACCGCAATCACCTGCTGGCGGGAGGCTTAAGGCCACATTACTATTGCCTGCCGGTGCTCAAGCGGGAGATAGACCGCGAATCGCTGCTGGAGGCGGCGACCTCGGGCAGTCCGAAATTCTTCCTGGGCACCGACAGCGCGCCTCACGCTCGCGGCGACAAGGAGTCCGCATGCGGCTGCGCCGGGTGCTTCACGGCACCGGCAGCCATTGAGCTCTACGCCGAGGCCTTCGACTCCGTTGGCCGCATCGACATGCTGGAGGGATTCGCCAGCCATTTTGGAGCGGACTTCTACGGTCTGCCCCGCAATACCGACAGCATCGGCCTGGAGCGCGTGGACTGGAACATGCCGAAGCACTACCGTTTCGGACAACGCGATATCGTGCCGCTGCGGGCCGGAGACAGGATCCGCTGGCGCCTCACTGAACGGGAACGGGCATGAGCACCATGGGCGAAAACCAGGACATGCCGGATCGCGATCCGGTCGGGAACGGTACCGTCGCACCGATCGCCGAGCGCTTTCGCAGTTTCCTGCCGGTGGTGGTGGACGTGGAGACCGGCGGCCTCAACTGGAGCACGGACGCGCTGCTGCAGATCGCGGCGGTGATTATCCGCATGGACGACGATGGCCGGCTGTTCCGGGCGGAAACCCACTCCTGCCATGTGCAACCGTTCGACGGCGCCAACATCGACCCCAAATCGCTGGAGATCAACGGAATCGACCCATACCATCCGCTGCGTATCGCCTACACGGAACAGGATGCGCTGGGGCGGGTACTCAAGCCCGTGCGCCAGGAAGTGCGCAATACCGGCTGCAGCCGCGCCATCCTGGTGGGCCACAACGCCATGTTCGATCTGAACTTCCTGAACTCGGCCGTGGAACGCGCCGGCATCCGCCGCAACCCCTTTCACCCGTTCGGAAGCTTCGATACCGCCACGCTCGGCGGCCTGGCCTACGGCCAGACCGTACTGGCGCGCGCAGCCAAGGCCGCCGGCCTGGGGTGGAACGGCAGCGAGGCCCACTCCGCCGTCTACGACGCGGAAAAAACCGCCGACCTGTTCTGCACGATAGTCAATGCGTGGGACAGGAAGGTCGGCATCCCAGGCTGATGCCTGGGATGCCGAAGCTGCAAGTTGCAAGCGCCGAGCACCAAGAGAAGAACAGTTTTCGGTTTTTGGCAAAGCATGGCCTCGACGGCAACTCTGTAACGGCCCTGGCGGATTCTGTGCCTCGCAGCTCGCTTCTTGGCCCTTGGCGCTCGGCGCTCGGCGCTCGGCGCTAGTCAACCCTGTTGACTTCGTACCCTTCCTTCTCCAACCCCCGAATCACGCTATCGTCGCCGGTGAGGTGCAATGCGCCGACGGCGATGAAGTGGGTTCCGGGTTCGTCCAGCAGATCCCGGAGCTGTGGCAGCCAGACTGCGTGGCGGCGAGTGATGAGGGCGTCGTAGAGATCGGGCTCCTCCTTGTACATGCGCACAAGGAACGCGCCCAGGGTGTCGACATCGCCCTTCTCCCACGCCTCCAGCGCCGCCATCACCAACCGCTCGGTTTCCGGCAGCTGCTCCACCGTT
Organism: Ectothiorhodospiraceae bacterium; assembly: GCA_007130525.1. GTDB lineage: Bacteria > Pseudomonadota > Gammaproteobacteria > Nitrococcales > Aquisalimonadaceae > Methylonatrum. The sequence continues at coordinate 4,239 of SLSJ01000204.1, forward strand.
TGCATCAGCAGCTCCACCTGCATGTCCTCGGACAAGTCGGTGAACAGCCGCAACTGGGATTCCAGGTCTTCCAGACCAAGCACACGCGCATCTTCACCGGCGCGCTCCAGCAGGTAGGTGTCGACACCCTGCTCCGGGGTAAGACCGGCCCGGCCGTAACTCACGGCGGTGAGCGTGAGCGCGGCAAGCCAGGGCTGCATGGCATCGAACAATGCCGGCTGCAGCCCGAGCGACTCGACAACCTGCTTGAGGGCGGCCCACTGCGCCCGGTCCAGTATCGTCGACAGCCGGCGACCGTCGCGCGCCAGCCCTTGCTGCAGGGTGAGTTGCTGAACGTCGCGTTCGTCGATTTTCGAAAGATCAAACTCGAGCACCAGGGTGTCGCTGGAGGCGAGCGCATCCTCGATCACCGGGTGCAGCGGGTAATAACCCTGCGGCATGAAATGCACCGTTCCGAACAGGTACAGCGTGGAGTCGCCGTGGTCGACCCGCCACAGGGCGGGGTGCTCAGCCGACGCCAGCGCCTGTGGTGCGCACAGACTGCAGAGCAACACGACGGCGGTCAGCAGCCGCATCAGCGGGCGGGAGCGAAACGGTCCGTGGTACGGGTATGCACTGTTCATGACGCCGGCAGCCCTCCGAATCGTGTGGCCTGGCGGTGCGGTGGTCGCCCTGACCCGAAGGGGAAGCGGGCCTGGGAGTCTGTCGGGCTCAGGCTGCATTGTCTGCGGAACCGGAAGAGCGGTCCATTTATCCGATCCTTTTCGTCAAGGAGAACCACTATTCTCCTCAAACGATCAACTAACCCGCATTTCTCACCGCCCCTCTACTGCGCACGCCGATCTGCTCGCTGTGCCGGTGCGTACTCCCTGCAGCCGGCTCGACGTAGTGTCAGCTACGCCTTCGCCGTCTTCCAGTCCGTGCCCCCCGTCACAGCGGCATCTCGACGCCCTCGCGACGAACGGCGATGAGATATGCGGGTTAGGGGACGATGTCCGAAACCGGCAGCCGATCATCCGGGCATCAGCGGAGATTGATGCCCGCGCCGTGCCGGGCCTGATCCCAGCACCGGTTCCACGGAACTCAGCGACGGAAGAGGTATTCCTGCATGCCGTCACGCAGAAGGATAGCGCGGTCGACACGGAATGCGGGCATCAACCGCTGGAGTTCACCGGTTGTGTATCGGGGTGCCGGTCGCGTGGCGGTATCACGCTCGGGCATTGTGGCAAGCCAGCCGTCAGGCCGCAGCACCAGGACCCTGGGCTTGACCGGCAAAGTCTTGATGCCGTAGGCCACGAAGCCGTGAACCAGCGCGCCCCGTGGCAAGAGCTCGCCGAGCCGCGCCATCAAAGCGGTGATGACGCGCGGCTGCAGGTAGTTCAGCAGGTCCCATGCCAGCACGACCTGCGCGCCGCCGGCCAGCCGATCCGGCAGGAGCGTTTCCAGGTAACGCCGCAGGCGCGCCTCATCCTCCTCCGCGTCGAGACCCGCCAGAGCGGGGATAAGGGAGGCTATGCCAAGCCGCACACGGAAACCGCTGAAGAAAGACACGGTTTCCGCATGCGGCTCACCGAGATCAAGCACGACCCGTCGCTCCCCGTCCAGCAACGGCTGAAGGGCCTGCTCGAGCAGTCTGGCGTGAAAAGCATCCGGATGCGGAGTACTGCCACCTGCGCCGTTTCCGGCGGCGGTTCCGAACGTGCCGGTCACCGCGGACACAGTACGTCAGTCATACGGTCGCAAACCCTCAACCCGCGCTGCTGCTGGCCTTGCCACTGGCCGAAGCCTTGTTGTCGGACCCCCCGGCCTTACCGGCAGATGCGGAGGACGCTGCGGCCACGGACGACGTGCTCTCCGTACGTGACGGCGCCGAACCCGAATTGCCCCCGTTGATGGAACTGCTCTGGCCTGTGGTGCCCGTGGACTTGCCCTTCTGGGTCCCCATGGCCGACTCGACGGCCTGAGCGTCCATCTCGATGGCACCCTTGAAGCGTGCGCCCTCTTCCAGGCTTACACGCGGCGAGGTGATATTGCCGCGAATATCGGCGGTCTTCCTGACCATGACCCGTTCGGCCCCGAACAGGTCGCCTTCCACGGTGCCATCCACAACAACGGTGTGGGCGTAGATATTGGCACTGATCTGGCCGTGGGAGCCGACCGTCAGGCTGTGACCCTGAAGCTTGACCGTGCCGCTGACCCGTCCTTCGATTATCAGGTCCTCTTCGCCACGCAGCGTACCCTCGATATGAATCGACGGGCCGATTATGGCTGCCTCCCGACTGCGCACACCGCCAGCCGCGGAGGGCGGTGGCACCACTCCCTCCCTGGGCGTGTCGAACTCACGAAGAAAGTCTTCGTCCTCCTTGCTTTCATTCTGGCTGCTTCCGGAACCACGTTTTCCGATATCGAACATCGCCATGAAGTTTTCCTCCTGGAGCGAGATCGGCCGTGCCCGGGATGGCCGACCGGTTGCAAGATCCTACCGACACTGGGCTAATGCAGCATACTGTCAGCAGCGGATAACGATGGGCAAGCGGAGAAAAGCGAATGAGTGATAGAGTCTACAAAATCACCGAAATCGTGGGGTCCAGCAGCGACAGCATCGAGGATGCGATCCAGGGCGCCATCCGTCGGGCCTCGAAGACCCTGAGCCATCTCGAGTGGTTCGAGGTCGCGGAAACCAGGGGTCATATCCGGAACGGCGAGGTCGGCCACTACCAGGTGGTTCTGAGGGTGGGCTTCCGGCTTAACGAATGAAGCGCGCGGTGACGGTCACAGGAGTCCGTGAACGAATACGGCCGCCACGACCAGAATCTGTCCGGCATTGATGAAAACGGAGATGCGGTGGCCGCGCCGGAAACGCACCCTGGCCTCCTGGTCACCGGCCCGGGACGCCTCGCGCAGTCGGTCGATACGTGGCATCAGGATCTGTCGGGCGTAAAGCGCGAGACCACAGACGATCGCCATCAACGCTGCAGCCGGCGCGTTCAGCGCCAGCAGACCCAGCGCGGCAACGGCGCTGGTGCCGGCCACGTACAGGTAGTACCAGGGGAAAACCTCGCGGATAAACGCTCCGGCGCTGTCCGCCGGCAGCTTCGTGAACACCAGCGGGGCCATGACCGCGGAAAAGAAGAGCATCCCACCCAGGCACAGCGCGGCGGCAAACATGGCAATCACCAACAGCATCTGACAGCTCCCTTCGGTTCCAGAGTGAGCTTAGCCCGCGTATCTCACCGCCCTTCTACTACGC
>SLSJ01000135.1 GCA_007130525.1 Ectothiorhodospiraceae bacterium
CGACGAACGGCGATGAGATATGCGGGCTAGGGCCACGTCCCCCGCGCATTATCAGGCTTCCAGAATGGACTCGGGCGCGATCAGAGCGGCAGTAGCGGGAGATAGTGGTCGACGAGCAGCAACGCGAACAGTCCCATGAGATAGGTGATCGAGTAGCCGAAAGCCTTCATGGGCAGGCGTTCGTTGTCGGAGATGCACAGCGCAACGGCATAGTAAAGGAAGCCCAGATTCAGCAGCATCACCCCGGTCAGGTAGACGGGGCCGGCCATCTGCAGGGCATAGGGCAGGAGACTGACCGCCACCAGAAGCACGGTATAGAGCAGGATCTGGACCTGGGTAAAGGCGACGCCATGGGTCACGGGCAGCATGGGTATGGACACCTGCGCGTACTCATCGCGGCGGTGGATGGCCAGCGCCCAGAAGTGTGGAGGCGTCCACACGAATATGATCAGGAACAGCAGCAGGGCATGCGCGTCGATACTGCCCGTGACCGCCACCCAGCCGAGCACCGGTGGAGCCGCGCCCGCCGCACCACCAATTACGATGTTCTGCGGCGTGGCGCGCTTCAGGAACAGCGTGTACACGAACGCATAGCCCATCAACGAAAGGAACGTGAGCAAAGCCGTGAGCGGATTAACCAGGACGTAGAGCAGCGCCAGTCCCAGCACACCGATGGCACCGGCAAAGACCGTCGCATTTCGGGTGGTGATATGCCCTTGAGGCAGCGGCCGGCCGCTGGTTCTGCCCATTCGGGCATCGGCCTGCTGATCAACAAGCTGATTGATGGCCGCCGCCGAGGCGGCCGCCAGGGCAATGCCGATGCTACCAAATATCAATGCAGTCCAGGGCACCTCCGCCGGAGGCGCCGCCAGCACCATGCCCACGATGGCGGTGAACACCAGCAGCGCAACCACTTTGGGCTTGCACAGTTCATAGTAATCGCGCCAGTTGCCCGCGGCCTGCATCAACTCTCGTCCATTTACCAGGTAGCGCCCGTGCATGCCGTTCTCCCTCAGGCAGAAACAGGAACATGAGCCCGCACGGCGGGTTGCAGGGGATGCAGACTATGACAGGGCGTCAATACACTCAACAGCAGCAGCGCGACCCCGCCACTGTTGGCCACCGCGAAGGCCATCAGCAGAGCAGGGATAACATCGCTGATGCCCCACAGCCACTGCGGAACCATGAATACCACCATCACCGCCACACCAGAAGCATCATCCCCGGGACCGCGATCGCAACCACGAGGGCGCCGATCCGGTATTCGAACACGGTAACGACCCATGCGGGGCGGTCCCGCACACCGAACTCACGCTCGACGCCGAGGCCATGCCGAAGGACGAAGGCCCGAGAATAATCCACGCGCGGTATCCGGTCACCATGGAAGGCGGGGAAATCCGTGCATGCGCATGGTAACCACAAGCGGTTTCGCTTTCCAGGTGACCGTTCACTTGCCCGGAACGGACCGGGCGAAGATCAGCACCGCGAACAGCGCCAGGCTGCGTCAGGGGCTGCACCGTCTCGCGGCGATAACGGATGGCGGAGAGGATAAGGCGGAAAAGCCGTCGTGAAGTCATTCTCTCACCCACCGTCTGACAACCCCTGGAGGCGTTCCAGTTCGACATTGGACAGGCGCATCAGCCGCTTCATGTCCGAGAGCAGACCGCCGGCATCCAGGGGCTCCGGGTAAGCGAGCATCCGGTAGCCGCGGGTGTCCAGCAGGGATACATGGAGGGGCGCATCAGCATAGGGCTGCCCCGGGGGAATCAGGTTGTCGGCCGTGCGATACACCGTCAGGTCCAGGTGCTCCGCAAGCACGTCCTCCGCCAAGTCCGGCGCGTCCGCAGGCAACACCAGCAGCCGCCGGGCACGGTCCATGTACTGCGCCAGGGCCCTGCGAACCTGCCGGGTCTGCTCGAGCCTGTCGACGCAGTCCCGTTCGCAGGCACCCCGATTGAGGACGACGATACTCCATTTGCCGCGCAGGCCGTCCGCGCTTATTGCAGGACCGTCGGCGGTGTGCAGGTTGCCCTGAAGATGGTGGGGGGGCGTGATCAGTTCACCATGATTGGCCGTTTCACCCGGTCTCCAGCCACTGAAGAACAGCGTCCAGGCAATCGCGGCCGGGCCAATGAACACGATCATCAGCAGTATCAGCCCCCAGGGTGGTCCTCTGCGCTCACCGTTCGTCATGCTTGCCCTGAGGCCTCCGCTTGAGATTTACCACGAAATAAATGATCAACAGGGTCGCCGCCAGGCCGAACCACTGGACGGCATAACCGCGATTGCGCTCGGGACCATAGCCCAGTGCATGCTCAGGGCGCCACTGGCGCACGTAACCATCATCCGCCTCCGGGTCCAGGCGCAGAACCATCGGCAACAACTCGTAGCCCAGACGCTGCTCCAGTTCCTCGTACTCGATATACTGCAGCCGCAGCGGCCAGCCCTGCTCTCCATCCGCCATACCACCAAGGCGGATCCCGGTGGTCGGCCCCTGGTCGAGGTGTCCCCGCACCTCGCGCACATCCCCGGTCAAGGGCAGACTCGGCAGTTCCGCCCGGCTTCCACCGGCGCTGATCCAGCCGCGGTCCACGAGTACAGCGGCGTCGCGGCCATTCAGGCGCAACGGAGTGAGCACGTGGTATCCCGCCTCCCCCTGATGCGTCTGGTTGTCCAGCAAGAACTGCCGAGCGGTATCGTACCGGCCGTGAGCCAGGGCATCACGGTACCAGGCATCGTCGGCGTCCGGTGACTGCGCATTGAGGTCAAGGACGGGTGACTCTCCACGAGCATCCAGAGCCCGCAGAACCTGTTCGCGGTGTTCCGCCCGATCCAGCTGCCAGAACCCCAGCGAGAGAAGCACGGGGAAAGCCACCAGCATCGCCAGCGTCGGAATCAGTCCGGGAGAGAAATCGAACGAACCGAGCCGCATTGCGTCAAACTCCTGCCGCGTCATGTGCCCGCGTTATTATTATGATGCCGGTGCGCCCTCGTCGGTTTGCATAGGACCCAGAAATGACCATCGCCATAAAGGCCCTGCTAGTCCTCATACTGCTTGCCATCGTCGTCAGCCTGGCGTCCGGAGCCGTGTTTCTGATTCGTGACAGAAGTTCGTCAAGACGCACGGTTCGGGCGCTGACGGTACGCATCAGCCTTTCCGTGGCGCTTTTCCTGCTGGTGGTGATCCTGGTGCTGACCGGCATTATCGAACCGAACGACCCATTCCGTCCGTGACACGTCGGTAAGCTCCTGCAAAGACACCGGGTTCCCCGAAAAAAAGCGGGCCGCAACACCCCGTTTGGCAGCGGAATGTTACGGCCGGCTTCATGCTTGGAACGGTCGAGGTGGCAGGAAGTTCCCGCGCCCCCGATCAGATCAGGTAGACAAAGATGTAAAGGCCCAGCCAGACCACGTCCACGAAGTGCCAGTACCATGCGGCGGCTTCGAATCCGAAATGGTTATCCGCCGTGAAATGCCCCCTGATGACCCGCAACAATATGACCAGCAACGTGATTGCACCGATGGTCACGTGCAGGCCGTGGAAGCCGGTCAGCATGAAGAACGTGGAACCGTAGATACCGGTATCCAGGCGCAGGTTCAGATCCTGGTAGGCATGGACGTACTCGTAACTCTGTACGCACATGAAGATGGTGCCCAACAGGACGGTGGCGGCCAGGCCCAGGATGACCTTCGGGCGATCATTGTGCTTCATGGCGTGATGCGCCCAGGTCAGGGTCACGCCGGAACTCAGTAGGATGAGCGTGTTGATCGTGGGCAGCGCCCAGGCCCCCATGGGCGTGAAATCCAGATCCAGCATGCCCGGGCCGGCGGTCGGCCAGGCCAGCGTGACCGAGTCCCAGAGGAAACGGCTGGTTTCCGGATCATCGCCACCCAGCCAGGGAACGGAGAACACGCGCGCATAGAAGAGGGCACCGAAGAAAGCGCCGAAGAACATGACCTCGGAGAATATGAACCAGGCCATGCCCTGGCGGAACGATCGATCCACACGATCGCTGTACATTCCGGACACGCTCTCCACGATCACGTCACGGAACCACATGACTGTCATCGTCAACGTCATCAGGGCACCGATGACCATGACCGGAACACCCCAACTCCCGCCGTTGAGGAAGTTGGAGAAGCCGACAGCGAGCAGAACCATGCCCGGAACACCGAAGACGGGCCAGCGGCTGTCCTCGGGGACGAAGTAGGTGTCGTTCGTTTGACTCATTTCTTGTATTCCCCCTCAGGCCGGGTCAGAGCGCACTGGAGTGCAGCCCGGCTGCATCCTCGTCAAAGTCGGGAGCGTCCCCGTCCCGCAGATCAAAAAGCGTATAGGAGAGCGTGACCGTGGTCGTGCGCTCCGAAATGGCCGGATCGATAAAGAAGGTCACCGGCATCTTCCGGCTCTGATTCGCTTCAAAAGGCTGCTCGGTGAAGCAGAAACATTCCGTCTTGTGCAGGTACCGGCTGGCGTTGCCGGGCGCCACGCTCGGAATGATCTGGCTCACGGTGTCCCGGTTGGTGGTGTTCTCGGTCACGAAATAGACGGTGTGGAGCTCGCCCGGCCGGACCTCGAGACGCGACGTCTCCGGCCGGAACACCCACGGTCTGCTCTCGTTCACCGTGGCAACGAATTCCACGTTGACCGTCCGTTCGGTATCGACAGCCGCCGCGGAATCCGGGTTGGCCGCGGGCTGCAGCGACACGAAGCCGTTGAAACCGGTAATCTCGCAGAACACCTGGTAGGCCGGCACCATCGCGAAGCCGAAGCCAAACATGCCAACCACCACGAGCAGCATCTTGGCTACGGTCCGGCGGGTACGGCTCTCGACGCTGAGATCACTCATCTAGAGCACCTGCATCACAATGAACGCCACATACAGAGCAAACGCGATCAGTGCCAGCACGGCGGCGGTGGCCAGCACCTTCCGCCGCCGTTCCCGATCGGGACCCTTGTCGTTACTCAAGCAATCTCCCCTACTTCACCGTCGGCGGTGTTTCAAAGGTGTGGTAGGGCGCCGGTGAGGGCAGGGTCCATTCCAGCCCCTTGGCGCCTTCCCAAACCTCGTCGGTGGCCTTCTCACCCCCACGCACGCACTTGACGATGATCCACACGAACAGCAACTGGGAAAGACCGAAGGCGAAGCCGCCGATGCTCGAAATCATGTTGAAATCGGCAAACTGCAGCGCGTAGTCGGGGATGCGCCGCGGCATGCCGGCCAGCCCCAGGAAGTGCTGCGGGAAGAACAGCACATTGACGGAGATGGTCGACAGCCAGAAGTGCCACTTGCCGAGCCGCTCGTCGTACATGTGGCCCGTCCACTTGGGCAACCAGAAGTACACCGCGGCCATGATCGAGAATATGGCACCGGTCACCAGCACGTAGTGGAAGTGCGCGACCACGAAATAGGTGTCGTGGTACTGCAGATCCACCGGGGCAAGCGCCAGCATCACGCCCGACAGACCCCCCACCGTGAACAGCAGCACGAAGGCGATGGCGAACAGCATGGGCGTCTCGAAGGTCATGGACCCCTGCCACATGGTCGCCATCCAGTTGAAGATCTTCACGCCCGTGGGCACCGCCACCAGCATGGTGGCATACATGAAGAACAACTGACCGGACAGCGGCATGCCCACGGAGAACATGTGGTGGCCCCAGACGATGAAGATCAGGAAGGCGATCGAGGCCGTGGCGTACACCATGGAGCTGTAGCCGAACAGCGGCTTGCGGGTAAAGGTCGGAATGATCGCCGACACGATGCCGAATGCCGGCAGAATCAGGATATACACCTCGGGGTGCCCGAAGAACCAGAAGATGTGCTGGAACATGACCGGATCACCACCGCCTGCGGCGCTGAAGAAGCTGGTGCCGAAATACTGGTCGGTCAACAGCATGGTCACCGCACCCGCCAGCACCGGCATCACCGCGATGATCAGGAAACCGGTGATCAGCCAGGCCCACACGAAAAGGGGCATCTTCATCAGCGTCATGCCGGGCGCACGCAGGTTGAGGATGGTGGCCACGATGTTGATCGACCCCATGATCGACGAGATGCCGAGAATGTGGACCGCGAAGATCAGGAACGGGAACGCATCACCGAGCTGAAGAATCAGCGGTGGATACATGGTCCATCCGCCGGCAGGCGAACCGCCCGGCATGAACAGGGTCGCCAGTAGCAGCACGAAGCCCGCGGGCAGCAGCCAGAAGGCCCAGTTGTTGACCCGGGGCAGGGCCATGTCCGGCGCGCCGATCTGCACGGGAATAAGCCAGTTGGCAAGCCCCGTGAATCCCGGCATCACCGCGCCGAATATCATCACCAGCGCGTGCATGGTGGTCATCTGGTTGAAGAAGTGCGGGTCCACCAGGGTGAGCCCGGGTTGGAACAGCTCGGCGCGTATGATCATCGCCATGGCGCCGCCGACGAAGAACATGGCGAGCGCAAACACCAGGTAGAGGACACCAAGATCCTTGTGGTTCGTGGTGAACAGCCACCGCGTCAAGTAGCCGGGAGGCGGTCCGTGGTGATGCGCGTCGTGTGCATCGTGCGTCGTGGCGCTCATAGCCAAAATTCCTCTTATCGGGTCGATTTATATGCTCGACTCAAAGCTCGTTGTTATCGGGCATCCTGGACGTCGGCGGGCTGAATTACGTCGCCGCCGTCGTCATCGTTGCCCCAGGCGTTTCGGACGTATGTCAGCACGCCTGCAAGTTCCTCGTTACTCAGCTCCGCGTAGGACTCCATGGGCGAACCGGGAGCACCCATGAGAAAGGCCTCCACGTGCCGGCCATCAAGCACCGTGTACTTGAATGCTCGCCGGTCCCCAAGCACCGCCTCACTGCCGACCAGGGAGGGGCCCGTATCCACCGAGCCCTTGCCGTCGGCCTTGTGACACTGGATGCACTGGTCCTGGTAGACCGACTTGCCTATCGTGATCAGCTCATCCTTGCTCATTTCCTGCATCCCGCCGGATGCACCGGCCAGGGAACCGCCGCCCAGAGAAAGCAGGAGCACGGCGGACAGGCCGGCGGACAGGCGGCCGGGTGACCACCGAAGCCACCCGCCGCGGAACGCAGCCTTCCGGCCACGGCACACATCATGGGTATAGTGGGTCATGATCATCACCTTCGTAATACCTCGCATGTAGTCGCGTCCTGCGCAGGCGGGATACCTGGCCAGCTACCGGGCTGCCTCGACGTCGGAAGGCTGGAACACATCCCCCCCGTCGTCGTCGTTACCCCAGGCATTGCGAACATAGGTCAGCACGGCTGCGGCCTCCGCGTCGTTCAGGCGACCACCGAATCCCTGCATGGCGGTACCGCTGACGCCTTTCAGCACGATATCCTTGTAGGTATCCCTGTCGCCGACAACCTTGTCGCTGCCGACCAGGGACGGGAACGGGCCCATGCCCTGCCCTTCAGCCTGATGGCAGGCCAGGCACTGGGCGTTGTATAGATCGCGGCCGAGCGCCATCA
>SLSJ01000126.1 GCA_007130525.1 Ectothiorhodospiraceae bacterium
CACGTAGAGATCGCCGGAGAGATCGCGGTACTCGCTCGCTGCGCCCACATAATATTCCGTGTACTCAATGCTGCGGGAATTCGGGTAATAGAAACGTACGGCGCCCAGATCAAGCGTAACGGCGGGAATGGGCTTGAACGCGAAGCCGCCGTACACGTCCATTTCCACGTAGGCGGGGTCGTCGTCACCGAAGTTTACGCTGGAATTCCAGTTGCCAATGTAGAAACCGGACTCGTGAGCGATGTCAAACCCGCCCTGAAATGCCGGATTGCCCCGGGTTTCACTGAAGCCGCGGAACAGGTAATCACTCGTCACGGAGGCGTTCGCACTCCACGAGAAACCGTATCCGAGGTCATTGGCGGCGGCCGGAGCCGCGGCCAACAGCAGCCCGGCGGAAGCGACGGCAAATGCTGTCTTTTTCATGCTTTGTCCCTCTCCTGAAGGTCTTGGTCTTGCCCATTGTTTTCATTGCTTTCCTGCAATGCACTCACCGCCCGTGGCTGCAGAACATGTGCCACGTCCATCGTCCGTTCGGCCGGGAGGTTTCCGACGCGAGTTGCGCATTGTCCATGCGGTGGGTGTCCAGCCGCCCCCGCCCGGGTCTTGCGATGGAGAGGGCGGCGCCGTCCGAGAGATACGCCCCGTAAGCCCCAGAGCTGTCGAACGCCCGCCAGCACGCCGCGACCGCAGGGCTACGGCGGCTTCGACCTGGCTCTCGGTCCGCGGGCCGGGTATGCGAAATATGCTGATATGTGGAAAGTCTGTCCCCGCATTCGGGGATGGAGGTGTTCTCAAACGAAGGTTTCAAGGGGGTTAGCCGTGGACGGTGTTGGCAGCGGATGTTATCCGCTGGTACACAGTGTTTCGTTTGTCCCGATAACGTTTCATTGTGTTTCTATTCCAGAACTCTTGTTTCAGGCAGGGGTATGCTTCCAGGAATTGGCCAGGAATCGATTCCCTGGGTCATGCCGGAATCCGCCGACCGCAGCGGTCAGGGCATGAATATCGCATCGTCAAGCAAGGCAGGGTATGCCGGCGGCGTTCGCGCGGGCCGTGCCGGCATGGGATTCCCTGCCGGGCCCGGCCCTCCAACTTGTCGGCGGGTTCGTGATCGACACTGAGACCAGCGAGGTCATCGAGGTCGTCCGGGTGGTGTCGGGGACCGGCGAGGTCATCGAGGTCGTCCGGGTGGTGTCGGGGACCGGCGATTCCGGGGTCGTGGCGGCAAAGTCTCCGGTGCCGTGAGTATCTGGAGGAACAGGACCATGAGCAAGTTGCACATGAAGGGCCGCATCCTGCAACTGATCAATGACAGGTGCGATGCCGGAATATGGGACTGGGAAATTTCGGAAGCCATTCAGCGCGAGTATGGAGTTTCGGGGCACTACTGGAAGGGCACGATCCGTGTAACGCTGACCGACCTCTATTCCAGCGGCATCATCGAGAGTATCGAGGAAAAACTGGACGATGAGGCCTATTTCGGTCTCGACAAGGTGCTGTTCAGATTCCGGATGAACGAATTCGGTCGGCAACGCATGCGAGATGCCGAACTGGTCTGACTTCTGGCCGGTAATTACTCATGAGTTGCATCGTCTGAGAGGTTGGATCACATGTCTGAATTCTGGGGTTATCCGGGTGCCGACGTCCTGGCCGTGTTGGTGATCGTGGCGCTCAGTGCCTGTGCGCTCTATCACGCACGCACCTTCGTTCGGAAAATCTGACACCGTTTCAATGCGGTGATCCGGCTGCACCGGTCGACAGCGTCCGCGTCCTTCAGGCGCCGAAGGCATTCCGCCGACATCGCGAGCCGCATGCGGCGGTCGGATGTCGGCCCAGACATACCCTGTGACAGTCCCGAAGAACAGGCTGGGGGAGCAACGGTGAAACGGGTCCTTGTGGGCTATGACGGGTCGAAACCGGCACGGCGCGCGCTGCAACGGGGCTGTCGCTTGCTCGATTCCGACGGTGAACTTTTCGTGATCAACGTGATTCACGAGCTGCCGGCCGGCGTGCGTCCCGGGCACCAGACCGAGCCGTTGCAGCGCGAGGAGCAGGGCAGGCTGCTGAACGAGGCGACCGCCCTTGTCGGTGGCCAGGGCCAGCAGGCCCGGACGATAGCGGCCAGCGGTGATCCCGGGCGCGCCATTGCCGAACACGCGGAGGCGGTAAACGCGAATCTGGTGGTGGTGGGAACCCGCGGCCTGGGCCTCGCGCGGCGACTGGTGCTCGGTTCTGTCAGCGATGCCGTGGTTCGGCACGCAGGGTGTGATGTTCTGCTGGTGCGCTGAGCCGGGGGGCGGCCCTGGATCAACGGGCGTCATTCCCAACGGGAGCGGACATGAAGACTGAGGTGTCAGCAGTGAGGGAGGCCCGCGCCCGCTTTCATGCCACCCGTATCCGCTGGGGGTTTATCTGGGCGCTGTGGTCGGCGGTACTGGCCGGTGCCTGGTATATACCGGCTACCGCGCTCTGGTATGAGTCTCCTTTCGCCCATATCCAGGCCGACGGCAACGCGGTCTTTCTCATAACCGCGGCCATCATTGCCGGCCTCAATGCCGTCACCATGCTGCTGTTTGCACTGCTCTGGATCGGCGTACTGGGCAAGACCGCGGACTATGTTCGGACATTCCGTCGTATGCGAACCATTTCGTCGTGGTACCTGCTGGCGGCGATCTTCGGTGGTCCCATGGCGCTATTCGGCGGCTTTCTGGCCATGGGATTCATCGGCGCGGTGTTTGCGGCGATTGCCGGCCTGCTCTACCCAATCGTTGGCGCGGTGCTGGCGAGGCTCTGGTATCACGAGAAAATCACGCTGCGTGCAGCAGTGGGGATCTTCATCATCATCGCCGCCGGGGTCACCATCTTCGCTCCCGGCATCATCTCCGAACTCACCGGAATGGGGGAGGGTGCCTGGCTCGGCTACCTCGGTGGCGCCATGACCGCCGTGGGCTGGGGGATCGAGGGCGCTATCGCCGGGCGCGTGCTTGACGTGTCCGATCCCGACTGCGGCCTGACCATCCGGTTCACCGCCGAAGTCTTTTACTGGTTTGCCCTGATCCTGCCGCTTATCGCCTGGTATACGGACTTCCCGGTCTGGGAGGTTATCCGTGCCGCGCTCGCGGAACCGCGGACGGTGATCATGTTGCTGTTGGCCGGCATCAGCTTCGCATTCGCGCAGGTGACCTGGTACAAGTCCTTCCCGCTGATCGGTGTGGGCCGGGGGCAAGCGGTGGGGGATCTGTACGGGGTGTTCACGGTTCTATTCGTTATCGTTTTTGCCCTTGATATTCCCGAGTGGAATTTCCTGCTCGGGCTGGTTCTCGCCGTGGTCGGTGGATTCGTCATGTATACGGAGCGGGATTCGGTGCTGGAGGTCATCCGGGTATTGCCGCATCAGCGGCAGCCCGGAACGGATCCCTGATATTCAGGTGTCGGAACGGTATAATAAATGCACTGCAACAATCGCCCCCGGGTGGCAAAGCGACAGGGGGCCACCGCCATATTTACCTGGAGTGTCCCGATGTCAGCGAGCTCGCGCAGCCCGTTCAGTACCGATGCGGAGAATATTCAGGCCTTCGCCCTGCTTCAGGGGGTGGACAGTGGCGTGGTGATCACCGAGGGGCAGGCTGTGCTTTTTGCCAACGCACCCGCCATGAACCTGTTCGGTGTTGGTTCGGCTGGCGCCGCCGGTATCGAAACGCTGGCGAGTCGAATCAAGACGGAAGATCGGGAACACTTCAGGGGGCTTCTCGCGAGCGGGTCGTCCAGCGACAGCGACGCGGTGCGGGTGACGGTGCGCCTCATTCGGCCCGATACCGTCGAGACTCCGGTCAGACTGTCCGTCGCTACGGTTAACGCGGGGGGGCGAATGCTGAATGTATGCACGCTACGGGAGGTCGCCGCGGGACGTGAAGCGGCGGACACATCTTCGGCGGACCAGATCATACTTGCAGAGCTGGTCAACGGTTTTCCGGGCCTGGCATACAGGATGCTTCCCGGCCCCGAATGGCGGATGGAGGTGGTAAGCGATGGTTGTCGGGAGCTGACTGGTTACGCTCCCGAGGAACTGTTGTCTGGAGATGTTGCAAGCTATCGGGCAATGATTCACCCGGAGGATCGCGAGCGTGTCGCGAGGGAGTTGCAAGCCGCGATCGACGAGGGCCGCTGTTGCCAGCTCGTGTATCGACTGATCGATGCCGAGCAGAGAGAAAAATGGGTCTGGGAACACGGTGCCGGAATCTATGGTGACGACGGCGAAGTGGTGGCGGTCGAGGGTTTCGCCGTTGACATCAGCGAACGCAAGCGCGCCGAACTCAGTCTCAGGGAAGGTCAGCGCTCGCTGGCCACCCTGGTCAGCAACCTGCAGGGCATGGCCTATCGGTGCAGCCATACCCGCGACTGGGACATGCACTTCGTGAGTGATGGCTGCTTCGAGCTGACTGGATACGCCTCCTCCGAACTACTCTACAGCCGCTCAATCGCCTACGGTGACCTGGTGCACCCGGACGACCATGAATTCGTCCTTGAAGAAGTCGAACGGGCTGTCGCCGGGCGGCGTCCGTTCCGGATTTCCTATCGGATCATCACGGCCACCGGGCAGGAAAAGCTGGTGTGGGATCAGGGTTCGGGTGTCTTTGCCGGGGAGGGTGAGCCCACCGAGTTGGAAGGGTTCATCACGGAAGTTGGCAATCCGGACAGGCTTCCCTGAGTGGATCGTGGGAACGCACAGCGGCCCTAAGGCTGCATATCTCACCGCCCTTCTACTACGCGCGCCGATCTGCTCGCCGTGTCGGGGCGTACTCCCTGCAGCCGGCTCGACGTAGTGTCAGCTACGCCTTCGCCGTCTTCCGGTCTGTGCCCCCCGTCACAGCGGCATCCCGACGCACTAGCGACGAACGGCGGTGAGATATGCGGGCTAGCCCGCCCGTGGTGGGCGGATGTTGTGGGCCTTCATCTTGCGGTAGATGGTATTGCGGCTGACATTGAAGCGACGGGCAATGCGTGTGATGTTCCAGTAATTGCTTTCCAGCGCTTCCAGCAGCACGTCACGTTCTGCGCCCTTGAGCGGATTGACGGGAGGGTGTGCTTCGGGTTGTTGCCCGGAGGCGGGGGCAGCTTCATGTCGGACCGTCTCAGTGGTCCCGACGGCGGGCGTGTGTCCCTTGCGGATATCGGGGGGCAGATCTCTGTACGTGATGGTGTCACCCTCCCGCAGTGCCAGCAGCGTACGCAGTACATTGCCAAGCTGGCGGAGGTTTCCGGGCCAGCGATACCTGACCAGCCTGTCCATGGCGCGTTCCTCGATCCTCACGGGCACGCCGTTGTTTTCTATCTCCACCATGCGGCGGATAAGCTGACGCCTGTCCTGGCGCTCGCGCAGCGGGGGCAACGTGATGGGGACGCCTTCGAGGCGGTAGTACAGATCTTCCCGGAACTCGCCATTGGAAATCATGATTGGCAAGTGACGGTGAGTTGCGCTGACCAGCCGGATATCCACCTTGACCGGTGTGTCGCTGCCCAGCGGCAGAACCTCCCGCTCCTCCAGCACGCGCAGCAGGCGGCCCTGCAGGGCCAGTGGCATGTCGCCGATCTCGTCCAGAAACAGGGTGCCGCCGTTGGCCTGTACGATCTTGCCGCGATTTCCCTCACGGCGGGCACCGGTGAAGGCGCCACCCTTGTAGCCGAACAGCTCGCTTTCAATCAGCGTTTCGGGTATGGCAGCGCAGTTGACCGCGACATACGGTTTCCCGGCACGATTGCTGGCGTTATGAAGCGCCTTGGAGAACAGTTCCTTGCCGGTGCCGGTCTCGCCATACAGCAGTATCGGAATATCGTGGTTCAGTATGCGGTTGGCACAACGGATATTCTCGGCCATCGTCTCATCGCCGAACTCCAGATCTTCAAGCGTGATCGGTCCAAGACACTGAAAGGTCGCGTTCTGCTGCGGGCTTCTGCCGATGGCGGCGGTGCGGGCTTGGCCGCTCCCGCTGCTCTGCAAGTGATCCGTATCCGATGGCCTGACAAGTGCGTAGAAGCGGCGGCCATGTCTCGTCTCGTATAACGGGTGAGGCTCCGCATTGGTCCTTTGTCCTCGACCGGCAATGTTCTCCACGGTTACGTTGAACAGTTCGCCGATATCCTTGCCCAGCATGTCCGATGGGGAGCTGTACCCGAGCTGGAACGCCGCACTGCGGTTTACGGCGATGCTGCGGCCCGCGCCATTCACCGAAACCAGTGCCTCGCCGGGGGTCTTGATGAAATCAGGTCTGTTGTGGAAGCGGATGACCAGCTCGTTTCTGGCCAGCGACAGCAGGTAGCGGTTCTCGATGGTTTCCGCGGTCATTCTTGCCAGGACCAGCGTGTGTTCCTGGGTCGTGTCGGCCTCGCCGCATATGGCCAGTGCGGCAATGACCTTGCCTTGAGGGTCCAGTATTGGCGCGGAAACGCTGTGCAGCCCGGTATGTTGCGCGAGGTAATGCTCGCGGCCTCGGACAATGACGGGTTCGCCGTCGACCAGGCAGGTGCCCGGGGCGTTTGTTCCCTGGTTCGGCTCCCCCCACAGCCCCCCCATCTGCAGTCCAAGCTTCTTCGCGGTGCTGTTGAACATGCGATCGCCGGAGTAATTGAGAACGACCCCTTCGGCATCGCACAGCACGATGGCATGACCGGTACCCGCCACATAACGGAGCAGGTTGGTGATCTCGATGCGGGCGATGGGCAGGAAGGATGACAGGGCTTCCTGCCGGTGCTCCAGGTCACTGCGACTGACGCGGGCGGCAGGAACATCGGTTGCCGGATCCAGCCCGTGTTCCCTCAGGCAGCGGGTCCAGGAGCGGATGATACGGAGGTTGTCGATCTTCCGGCCACCCTCAACCACGGCGCGTACGAACCGGGCATGATCCTGGGTCAACTCCGACATGGCTCTGGTTCCTCGGTCAGAACTCCATCCACCGTGATCCCCGCGAGGACATTAAAGTGCACGTTGGATGGGGCCGGGTCCGTGTCGTCCCCGGGGCAGCAGCGCTGCGATAGATGAACTGCATCACCTGTACCGGCAATGGAGCACTTCGCCATCTCTGGATCACTGCTGTGCCAATAGTGTGCCAGGCTGGGCGCGGCCAACTGGCGGGGCCCATCTGTTCAGCCGCGGTCGAAGGCCGGAAAGCACGCAGTGGCCAATTGCCCGGTGTCGATTCAGTGCCCATGGGTGGTGCGGGAAGTCCTCGGATACACCGCGAGCGGGCACCGGTGCAGTGCATCCCGTGCAGTCGGGGTGTGCCAGCGGCGCGTAAGTCGCTTGTTTGGATCAACTTGGCCATGATACCCGGAGGCTGTCTGGCAACTTCCATGTTCCGTTCCTGGTTCAATTGCCACAATGATAACGCAATGTGTATCACAAACGGGACACACAGGTCTCGCCTCCTTCATTGATCCATTCCGTCCACCATGCTCATTGGAGCATGTC
>SLSJ01000190.1 GCA_007130525.1 Ectothiorhodospiraceae bacterium
CAACGCGAACGCGTGAGTACTTCAGCGTCTCCCAAGGTCGTAGAATGATCGCGGGCTGCGCGGCAAAGGCGCCCAGCCCGCATATCTCGCCGCCGTTCGTCGCGAGGACGCCGAGATGCCGTTGTGACGGGGGGCACGGACCGGAAGACGGCGAAGGCGTAGTTGACACTACGTCGAGCCGGCTGCAGGGAGTACGCCCCGTCACGGCGAGCAGATCGGCGTGCGTAGTAGAAGGGCGGCGAGATATGCGGGCTAGGGCGAACAGGCGGTCCACCCGGCAGAGAAAACACACGTACGTTGGCAGGTCCCTGAATTGGAGGAATGCATGCAGAATCGGGTATCGGCCATACCGGCTGTACTGACCGTCGAAGTTGAACTGGACAGCGTCAGCCGGGGCCAGATCCCACCCCCGGCCCTGGACAGCGACGCGGGCGAGGGCCTGAGCTGGAGCATCGCAGACGATCTCCGACGAGTGACGGGAGAGCTTGAGCGGTTCGGGCTGGTGGTACTTTGCGGGCTGTATGACACCACCGAACTCCTGCGACCAGGCTTGCCGGTAGCAGATATTCTGATGGAGCTTTACAGGCAGAGCCTTCCCGACAGTCGTTTCCAGCCCCGGCTGATGAGCATCTGCGCACACGACGACGACTTTCCGATACCTGAAATAGCGCCCCTGCGCCGTCCGGGATCGGGGCCACTGTTCCTGATTCCGTTCATCTTCCTCGGCGACTCCGACGACATTGAATCGCTCGCTGAGCGGATGGAACAGACGCTTCTCGAGAAGGGCCGGGCATCTGTGAAAACCGCGAACCTGATCCAGCAGGGTTTCGGCGTCAACCCCGTCAATCTGTCCTACGCGACAATCAACGATCTGTGCGCGCTGATGAAAGTCCAGCTTGAGCACAACGGCTTCGGTGGACTCTGGACGCTACTGGAATCGGCACTGTTCCCGGCCAACGAGCCGGTTCGCGTACACCTGGATGCAGGCAACCTGTTCCTGCATCACCGCGGGATTGTCTACACGCGGCACTGCGGCTTCGCGGAATGGATCCAACGCTTCGTTGACGCAGACAACGATCAGGCCGAACCCGGCCCGGACGGTTATGGCCGCTGGCAGCGTATACAGCGGCAGTATGTTGCCGGCCTGAAAGCCCACGGGCTGACCGTTCTTACGGTGCCCAGCGGTGCCGAAACCCTGGCACTGGAGACCGCGGACCCCGCGGATGCCTTCGGGATTGCCCAGCAGTACGCCTTACCCCCGGAGGCGGACCGGACCCAGCAGGTGGTGGTGGATACGGGTTCACTGCAGCAAGTCGCCAGCCTCAGCCTCACGGAACACAGACTTCCGGAGCTTGGGCCGGTAGCGTACACCGTGCTTGCCTGCGATGCCGACGACAGGATCCTGTTCATGGCCCACGAGTATCCGCTGCAGCCCGATGCCGTGCGCTCCATACCGGGAAGCTGGCGCGCAATCGGGGAACAGTACGGTACCGCGCTGCAGGAACACCAACCGGGAGAAATTCTGGTTGCCGGGGATCCGCCGGACCTGGCTCCCTACCCTGAAGACCGAACATTGCAGAACTGAGAGTGCGGTTGGACCACCTGGCCCGCATACCTCACCGCCCTTCCACTGCGCACGCCGATCTGCTCGCTGTGTCGGGGCGTACTCCCTCCAGCCGGCTCGACGTAGTCTCAGCTACGCCTTCGCCGTCTTCCGGTCCGTGCCGCCCGTCACAGCGGCATCTCGACGCCCTCGCAACGAACGGCGGTGAGATATGCGGGCTAGTCAGGCGAAATGAGGATGAACCGACTCTGCATACCAACGCCCCGGTAAATCGCTTCCCACGCGCGCAAGCTGTCAGGGATTGACAAAATACTTCCGCGCCTCGCCGTCGGCAGGCAGTTCATAGCGCTCGCGGATGTGCAGCCGACCGTCACCCGCGCTCCAGAACTCCATCAACCGCGGGATGACGCGGTAACCGGACCAGTTGGGCGGCCGGGGGATGGGACCGTCACCGAATTCGGCCTCCATCTCCTCCACCTGACGACGCAACGCATCCTGGGACTCCAGCGGTTCCGATTGTCGCGATGCCCAGGCCCCGATCTGGCTGAGCCTCGGTCGGGTCGCGAAATAGGCGTCGGCCTCTGCATCGCTGACGTCGGCCACATCACCCTCAACCAGGACCTGGAGCCCCAGCGCCGCCCAGTAAAAACATAATGCCGCCCGTGGTGACGCGTCGAGATCCCTGCCTTTTCTGCTACCGCGATTGCTGTAGAAAACGAACCCGCGGGAGTCGACTCCCTTGAGCAGGACGGTGCGCGCAGCCGGCTGACCATCGGGATGGACGGTTGCCAGGGTCATTGCCGTGGGTTCGGGCAGATCGCGCCGTTCCGCCTCTTCCAGAAGTTCCGAAAATCGCGCAAGCGCCTCGTCAAACAGGGTCATGCATTAACGCTCCTATGGAAATCAGGTCGGGGTACGTGCCGGAAGATACTGGAGGTATTCAGGAGGAAGATTCCTCTGCGCCCGCCCGCGACACCTGCAGATGCAAGCCGTCGACGGCCGTCACCTTGACGGAATCCCCCTTGCGGATGGCTTCTTCGGACTCCGCATTCCACAGTTCACCGAGAACACGAACCTTTCCCCGTCCATCCACGAAATCCGCGGCAGCTACCGCCTCAAGGCCGAGGAGTTGTTCGCGACCGGCCGTCACATTCATGCGGTACGCCCGCAACGCCATCGACGCTATCCCGAAAAACACGGCAAAACTCACGATGGAGACACCGATTACAAGGGCCATGGAGATCTCGTAGGCCTCCACCCCGGTGTCCACCAGCAACAGCGATCCGAGCGCAAACGCCACCAATCCCCCGATGCCCAGTATCCCGAAACTGGGCATGAACGCCTCCGCCACCATGAATGCGACGCCCAACAGCATCAGCGCAGCGCCGGCGTAATTGATTGGAAGCGCCTGGAAGGCGAACAGGGCCACCAGTATGCAGATGGCGCCCAGAACTCCCGGGACTATGGAGCCGGGATTGGCGAGTTCGAAGATCAATCCGTAGATGCCCACGAGCATGAGAATGTAGGCGATATTGGGATTGGTGATGATGGCAAGCAGTTCGTTGCGCCAGTCGGGATCCACGCGCGTCACGATCAGGTCTTTCGTGTCCAGCGTCACCGTCCCCACGGCCACCTTGACCTCACGGCCGTGGATCTGCGCAAGCAAATCATCAACGTTTTCGGCCACGTGATCTATGACATTTAGTTCGAGCGCCTCCGTGGCACCAAGGCTGACTGATTCCCGCACCGCCTTCTCGGCCCAGTCGGCATTACGCCCGCGCATGTCGGCCAGCGCCCGTATGTAGGCGACCGCATCCTCAATGAGCTTTCGCTCCATGGCGGGCCTTCGGTCAGGCTCCTCGTCATTTTCCTCCTCGGCCTTCTCGTCGTCGGCGTTATCGTCGTCATCGTCATTGAAGTCTTCGACACCCGGGGCGCCGCCGATCTGCACCGGTGTGGCCGCACCCAGGTTGGTGCCCGGGGCCATGGCGGCGACATGGGAAGCGTAGAGAATGTAGGTGCCGGCACTGGCGGCACGGGAACCGCCCGGCGCGACGTACGTGGCCACCGGAATCGGACTGGCAATAATCGCGCGGATAATGTCGCGCATGGCGGTGTCGAGCCCGCCGGGGGTATCCATCTGGATGATGATCAGCGGGGCGCCGCGATCCTGCGCCTGACTGAAACCCCGCTTGAGGTAGTCCACCGCTGCCGGGCCAATCGCGCCTTCGATGGTGAACAGTAATGCGTGACGCTCCATGTCCTCGGCATCCTCGGCCTGACTGGCAGACAGGCCGAACGCGAGCAGCAGCAGGATTGGCAAGAGCCGAAGCTTCATGAAAGGGGTAATCAGGAGGTTGCGTATTTCTGTCAATCTACCCTAGCCCCGTCCCGAACACCATGACAACCGCGCCACCACGGCCGCAAGCCCCGGGAGATCCGGAGCCGTCAGCGGGCCAGGGCATCGAGGATACGCTGGCGCACGACTCCCACCTCCCCCGTTCCGTCGACAGCCGTGTAGCGGGGGGCGCTTTCGCCTCCATCGGCGAGGTTCCTGTAGTAATCCACCAGCGGGCGGGTCTGCTCGTGATAGACCCGGAGTCGCTCGCGAACCGTCTCCTCACGATCGTCCTCACGCTGAACCAGCTCCTCGCCGGTAACATCGTCCTTGCCGTCCACTTGCGGGGGATTGTGTTCGACGTGGTAGACGCGGCCGGAGCCAGGGTGGACACGCCGGCCGCTCATACGTCTGACGATCTGTTCGTCGGGCACACGCAACTCCATGACGTGATCCAGCGGTACTCCTTCGTTCTTCAGACCTTCAGCCTGGGCGATGGTTCGCGGGAAGCCATCGAACAGAAACCCGTGGACGCAGTCAGATTCTGCAATGCGTTCCTTGACGATGCCGAGGATTATGTCATCCGATACAAGACCACCGGACTTCATGACCTTCTCCGCCGCGCGCCCCAGTTCGGTGCCTTCCTTGACCGCCGCCCGCAGCATGTCTCCGGTGGAAATCTGGGGGATTCCGTAGTGTTCGCAAATGAATCCCGCCTGCGTGCCTTTGCCGGCGCCCGGAGGCCCCAATAGAATGATCCGCATGAGCTGTAATCCTCCTCAAGAAACAGGCGGGCTTCCAGCCCCTGCTTACGAGCCAGTGTGGCATAAAAGTCAGGGGGTTCACCGCCCGGAACCAATATCGCGGGACACACGCAGGGGTCTGCGGATGTCGACAGGTGGGACTTCCGTGACGCGGATGCGCCATCCCCGCCGCCGGTCCACGCCCGCGACCTCGACCGGACGCCTGGCCATCTCACTGATCACGGGACTTTTTTTGGGACTGAGCGTAGCACCCGCCCTGGCCAACTGCAACGAAGAGCCAAGACCGGGAATTTCCTGGTACGGCTGCGACTTCACGGGTGCCGATCTGCGCGACGTCGACCTCTCCGGAGCGCTGCTCTCGCGCCTGGACGCGGATGGCGCGGACTTGCGCAACGCCACACTGGAACGGGCGGTGCTAACCGAGGCCAGTCTGCGCGAGGCGGATTTCCGGGGGGCGACCATGCGCAGGGCGGACTTTGGCGCGGCGGACCTGTCAGGGGCAAGACTCTCGGACACGCGATTGCAGGATGCGCGGTTCACCTCCGCAATGCTCGAGGGCGTCGATTTCAGCGGCAGCGACGTCCGGGGCGGACGCTTCGACGGCGCCCGGATGCAGGACACGGTGTTAGACGGAGCCCGCTTTAATGACGCCCGCTTCTACAATGCGGTTCTCCGAAACATCTCTGCAATCGACACCGATTTTTCCGGCAGCAACTTCAGTCAGGCCAATCTCAGCGGGGCCAACCTGGAGGGTGCAACGCTCCGGGATGCCGACCTCGGCCGCGCGCGCCTCGAGGACGTGAACTTCCGCGGTGCGGACCTGCGGGGCGCCAACCTGGATCGAGCGTCGCTGGCCGGTGCGGATCTGACCGATACGGATCTGCGCCGCGCCAACCTCCGCGATGCGGACCTGACCGGCACCGTTCTTGACGGAGCCAAGCTCGGCAACGCCACCTGGGTTGACGGACGCCATTGCAGGCCGCGTTCGATCGAAAGCTGCGATTGACGGACACCGGGGCGCCATGGTCCCGGAAAGCCATTCAGGACCCCGCGGACGTGCGGCAGAACCGGAACAGGCGTTCGCTTACCGATCGCCCGGAGGGATCGAACGCGCGTTCCCGGAAGGTCACCAGCCCGTCGCGGCGAATCATGATCACCGTCGATGCGCGGGTTCCATACACCGGGTCACAGATGAACGCCGTCGACAGCAGCCGCTCCCAGTCGGGATCGATGCCCGTATCCGGCAGCTCCTCCAACGGCGGCTCATGCCGATCGGCGAGGATGTCGAACAGCCTGTGCTCGCTCGGTCCACCCTCCCGCGCCAGCTCGCGCTCCAGCGCCCGGCGGGCACGAAGCAGCTTGGGCCAGGGTGTATCCAGGACACCGTTGCTGAGACCGTACACTCCGGCCGTCAGGCGTTCCGGCCTCTGGCGACCGCGGTTGTTCAGGTAGTAGAACGCCTCCGGCGCGCCCCAGAGCAGGTTGAAACCATTGAACGTCGATGCTGACCGGACGAGTTGCTCCGTAAACAGGGACGGATCCCGGCCCAGGGCATCCACCACCAGCCCGCCCCTGGACGGCGCGCCGGCACGCCCGGCCTCCGGTTCCCGATAATTGGTAACGGTGGCCACGGCCCCGTCCCTGGACACGCCGAGCCAACCGCCGCCACCCTGTCGGTCACGCCCCGCAAGTATTCGCGGCGCTCGCCACCAGTGCGCCGGATCCGCCGGCCGGTCATGGAATTCATCGCGATTGCCGATCAGGACCAGCGGATAATCGCTGTGGACTTCGAGAGCAATGGCAAGCAGGCACACGGTCTTGCCTCCCTGGACGGATCAGCGGCGAGACAGGGAGAGTCGGAGAAGCCGCCCACCGTCTGTCAGCACCAGCAAGTCATCGCCGATTACCACCGGAGCGCGGCTGATGCTGCCCTTCCTCTCCAGGCTGACCCGCGCAAGCAACTCGCCGTTGCCGGTGTCGAGCAGAGTCAGCCGCCCCCTGTCATCACCCACTGCGACGACGTCGCCAACCGCGACAGGGGCGGAACCGCGGATGCCCTCCAGGTCGTCCTGTCGCCAGACCGCGGCCCCCGTATGCCGGTCGAGGGCCCAGACGCGGCCGTTGGCCTCGGTGATGTACACCCGCTCGTCATCCACCGCCAGCCCGGAGTAGGACGACAGGTCCCGATTCCAGCTAGTGCGACCATGCTGCAGATCCAGGGAAAGTGCCCGACCGCGATACCCGACAACGAATACCTCGTCACCGTGCAGAACCGGGTCACCAACCACATCGCGCATGCGCTCGAGATCGGAGGTTCCGGAGGCAATCCCGACGTCGACCTCCCAGGCCATGCTGCCGTCCCGCCGATTCACCGCGACCAGCCGACCATTGGGCAGACCCGCCAGCACCCAGTCCCTCACCAGCACCGGACTCGATGTTCCTCGCAAGGTCAACGGCGGCATGGGTCGATCGTAGGTCCAGCGTCTGGCACCTGTATCACGTCTGAACGCGTACAGGCGCCCGTCGCCGCTGAGGACATAGACACTGTTGTCGCTTATCGCCGGAACGGACAGGACCTCACTGCTGACACGCGCCTCCCAGAGCGTTTCCTCGCTGTCGGCGTTGATGGCCGTCACGCGCCCGTCACGTGTTCCGACCACGATCAGGTCCTCGCTGACCGCGGGACCGCCGGACACGGGCAAACCGGTTCGTGTGCGCGACAGCCGGCGTCCGTCGTCAAGCCGCCAGGCCCCGATGCGGCCACGCCGGTCAGCCACGTAGACCCGATCATCCCGGACCGCGAGTACGAGCGCGTCGCCGACCGAATGGATACCGCGCCCTGCGTTGGCGGACCAGACCGTATCGACCCTGAGACCAGCCTGCGTATCGGGCAGGTCATCGACCGGCAATTCCCGCTTGGGCGTACCGCCACAGGCGGCCAGCGTCAGAGCCAGCAACAAGGTAATCAGGAGACGCAAGTGCATCAGGCGGACGTCCCGTCAGCGACCAGATCATCCCGCTTGATCCGGATCAGTGCGCGTCGCGTACTGGAGATCTCGTCAGTGGCGAGGGCGGCGTCGTAAGCCTCCCGTGCCCGACGGTAATCGCCGCTCGCCGCATAGGCGTCTCCGCGCTTTTCAAGATACTGCGCCGCATACACGCCCTGATCCGGAACATTCAGCACCGCCAGCGCCTGCTCCGGCTCATCCATGCCCAGCAGAACCTGTGCGAGACGCAGGCGCGCCACATGCCTGAAACTCTCGTCCACACCGTTGTCCACCACCCAGCGCAGAGCATTGGCTGCCTGTTCCAGCGAACTGCGTTCGACCTGGTATTCGGCCAGTTGCAGCCCGGCCATGCTGCCGTAGACGGAGCGCTGATAGTCTTCCATTACCGCGCGCCCCCGGCGCTCCACGGTATCGGGATCCGCGCCGGTCTCACGGGCATCGATCAATTGCATGTAGGCTATCGATGCGGCTTCGGCCGAACGTTCCTGGTGCGCGCCCCACTGCTGCCAACCGACTACGCCCGCTATCGCGATAACCGCGCCGGCCGCCATTGCCTTGCCATTTTCCTTCAGCCAGTTGCGTATCGCCTCCAGCTGCTCCTCATCGCTATCGTATCGTGCCACCCACTCCTCCTAGGTCAGGCATCCCCGTTCAGCTCGCCGGCGAGCCAGTCGGCAACCGTTGCCCGTTCAACTGTCTTCTGTTCACCATGACCGCGCAGGTCCTTGATACCCACGGTACCGTCGGCGAGTTCCTGGTCGCCAAGTATGAGTGCAAGTCGCGCTCCGCTCCGGTCCGCCCTCCTGAACTGGCTCTTGAAACTGCCGCCGCCACAATGCATCAACAGTCTCAGTCCGGGCAACGCACTGCGCAGGTGATCGGCGAGCGATAAAGCCTCGGCAGTCGCCTGCTCGGTGCCTACAACGAGGTACACGTCGGCAATCCTGGACGGCGGTATGGCTCCGTTCTCGTCCAGCAGCGCCACAAGCCGCTCCAGCCCCAAGGCAAATCCCACTGCCGGCATGGGCTTGCCGCCGATCTGTTCCACCAGGCCGTCATAACGGCCGCCGGCACACACGGTCCCCTGGGCCCCAAGCCGCCGGGTGACCCATTCGAAGACCGTGCGGCCATAGTAGTCGAGCCCCCGCACCAGGCGGGGGTTCAGGGTATAGGGGACACCGACATGATCAAGAAGTGCCCTTAGCTGACGGAAATGCTCGACCGATTCGGCATCCATATAGTCCGCCAGTGCGGGGGCACCGTCCAGCAGTCGTTGCGTGCTCTCGGACTTGGAGTCAAGGATACGCAACGGATTCGTGTCCAGGCGTCGTACGCTGTCCTCGTCCAGCTCGTCCCGGCGACCGTCGAGATAAGCCACAAGCGCCTTACGGTAACGCGCACGTGCCTCTGCGGTACCGAGCGTGTTGAGCTGCAACTCCACATCATGCAGGCCGAGCTCGCGCAGCATCTGCGCGGTCATGAGAATCTGTTCGGCATCGATATCCGGCCCCTCCAGACCGAATACTTCGGCGCCTATCTGATGAAACTGGCGCAGACGCCCTTTCTGCGGACGCTCGTACCGGAACATGCTGCCCATGTACCACAGCCGCGGTTGCTGATTGTGCAGCAGGCCGTGCTCGATGCAAGCCCTGACGCAGCCGGCCGTACCCTCGGGCCGAAGAGTCAGCAGGTCTCCGTTCCGGTCCTCGAAGGTGTACATTTCCTTCTCGACGATATCGGTGACCTCGCCAATGGAGCGCGAGAACAATTCCGTCCTTTCCAGCTGCGGCAGCCTGATTTCCTGGTAGCCGTACCGCGCAAGCACGCCGCACAGGACGTTCTCCAGATGACGCCAGGCCGGCGTATCCTGCGGCAGCACATCATTGAATCCGCGTACACGCTGTATTGTTGTTGCCAAGGCCTTCCCCGGGCTGTCCGCAATCTGATTCATGGATGAGCGTGGATGGTCAGCGGGGCACCTGGAGTCGGGCCACGCGCCCGGGCCTCGGCTCACCCAGGTCCACCGGCCTTCCCTCGTGCTCCAGGCTTACGTGCCCGGTATCGCCAATGACGATGGAAAACGGTGGGCGCCCCTCCAGGGAACGCTGATCAAGGTCATCGATCAGCCCGTAGAGCAGGCGATCACCGTTGCCGTCATAGACTTCCACCCAGGACGGCCCGGAGAATCGCAGTGTGAGCGTCTCACGGCTGACGCCATTGGCGACCGCCTCCGGGTCGTCTGCCTCCGGTACCGTATCCGGCGCCTCCGGCTCGTCGAGACGCGCCAGCGGCTCGCTCGGGGCGGCCCGCTCCGGCACGTCCCCATCGAGTGGCACTTCCGGCCATTCCGCGGCCACGCCTTCGTCGCTCTCGGCCCACTGCTCGGGTGGACGCCCCGGTTCGTCCCTGAACAGATCATCCGGGTCCGGTTCAGCGATGTCCGACCCACTTTCCACCGTCACCGATTCCTCGATCGCGGCTGGTTGCGTCACATCGACAGGATCCGTTTCCGGAGTCGCGGACAGCGGTTCCCGATCCTGCTCCCGCTCCTCGATCATATCCCGGGCAACCGACACCGGTGAGCCCATGTCACGGTAGACGTCAACGAGCCAGGCACCGCCGGCACCCAGAACCAGGACCCCAAGCGCGATCGGCATCGCCCGGCGCATCCAGCGGCTCATGTCGGGAGCCGTCTGCACCGGCGTCCTCACCTGCAGAGGCCGCTCCCGGCCACCGCCGCTGTGCGCGGCGAACGCTTCCAGCAAGGGCGCCGGGTCGAGTTCGAGCAGCCGCGCGTAGGCACGCAGATAGCCCCGCACGAAGATATCCGGCGGCAGCGCCTCGTATCGATCCTCTTCGACACTGGCAACCGTGCGTGCCGACAGACGCAGCGCTGCGGCAACGTCCTCGACCGACATTCCACGCTCCCGGCGCGCTTCCGCGAGAATCCGCCCCGGAAGCTTTACCTCGCTGGAATCATCGACTTTGTCTTCAGATTGTTCCATCACGCTCGAGCCGACGGAATTTCTGCGTTTCCTCGGAATCAGGATAATCGGCACGCAGGCGCAGACCGAAGCTTGCCACATCATCCCGGTTTCCAAGAGCATGCTCTATCTGGATACCAAGCCACAGTGCCCTGGCATCCAGCTCGGCCACATCCCGATAACGCTGGAAATAGCCGCGCGCCGACAGGTATTCACTGCGATCCAGTTGCAATTCGGCCATCAGCCTGAGCGCCGGCGGGAACCGCGGTGAACGCTCCAGGGCGCGCCGCAGGTAATCTTGCGCCTGTTCACGATTGCCGGCGCGTAGCGCGCACATGCCGGCGTTGGCCAGTGGAAGCTCGCGGCGCTCGTACAGGGGATCATCGATGGCCTTACGGAATTGCTCATCCGCTTTCGCATACTGCTCCTGCTTGCACAGGAAACGTCCATAGTTGTTGCGGACCGACGAATTGTCCGGATCCAACCTGAGCGCCTGCCGGAAGGACCGCTCGGCGTCATCGTATTGCTCCAGGCGTTCGTACAGGACAGCGATACCGGCATGCGCCTGGGCATTGGAACGGTCCTGATCGATGGCCTTCTTGAAGTATTCCATCGACAGATTAAGGTTCCCCTGCCGCATGTAACTGATACCCAACTCGGTATTGGCTCGCGACGCCTGATCGGGATCCCGGGCCTTGTATGGATCGCTGCTGGCGCACCCCAGCAGCGTGAACACCAGTCCGACCAATGTCAGCACACGCAGACTCATGGTTGCGCCACCCTCATTCGCTGCTCCCGTTTCTGGCGGCGACGGGTACGGTCCGCCACCTTGCCGACAAGCTGGCCGCAGGCTCCATCGATATCGTCGCCGCGCGTCCTGCGGGTCGTGGATACCAGGCCTGCACGGCTGAGAATATCGCTGAAGGCACGGATACGCGCATCGCCGGAGCACCGGTAGTCCGTTCCCGGAAACGGATTGAAAGGAATCAGGTTGACCTTGGAAGGAATGTCGCCAATGAGCTTCACCAGCGCGCGAGCCTGCGTATCACTGTCGTTGACTCCGTCGAGCATCACGTACTCCCAGGTAATGCGGCGGTGCGGCTTGTCGGCAATGTAGTGGCGACATGCCTTCATCAGTTCGGAGAGCCGGTGTTTGCGGTTGATCGGCACCAGCACGTCGCGCAGCGCGTCGTCCGGGGCATGCAGGGAAACCGCCAGACTGATGTCGGTGACCTCGGCCATCCTGTACATGTAGGGGACCACTCCGGAGGTGCTAAGGGTTACCCGCCGCTTGGACAGGCCATAGGCGTGATCGTCCTTCATCAATTCCGCGGCGGGGATGACATTCCGGAAGTTGAGTAGCGGTTCCCCCATCCCCATGAACACCACGTTGGTGACCTGCCGCCCCGGCTCCTCGGCATCAAGCAACCTGTTTACGTACCAGAGCTGACCGATGATCTCCGCGGTGGACAGGTTGCGGTTGAATCCCTGGACACCGGTGGAGCAGAAACTGCACTCCAGCGCGCAACCGACCTGGGATGAGACGCAAAGCGTGTCGCGGCTTTTCTCCGGTATCAGCACCGTCTCCACGGCATTGGAGCCGTCCAGGCGTAGCAGCCATTTGCGCGTACCATCGGCGGAGCGCTGATCCATGACCGCCTCGGGTACACGAATCTCCGCCTCCGAGGCGAGCTTCGCCCTCAACGCCTTGCTGAGGTCGGTCATGGCATCGAAATCAGTCACTCGACGCGCATGCAACCACTTGAGAATCTGGGACGCGCGGAAGGGTTTCTCGCCCATGCGGGCGAAAAACCCTTCCAGTGCCCGGCGGTCCATGCCGAGCAGATTGATCCGTTCCGGACCCGGGATCGCGGATTCCGCGACAACCTCAACGGGGACAGATTTCATGGTCCTTGAAGAAATACGCAATCTCCTGATGCGCGGTTTCGGTGGCATCGGAACCGTGCACCGCATTGGCGTCGATGGACTCGGCGTAATCGTGGCGAATCGTTCCCGCCGCCGCTTCCTTCGGGTTGGTCGCGCCCATGATTTCACGGTTCTTGCGAATGGCGTCCTCGCCCTCGAGAACTTGCACCATCACCGGGCCGGAAATCATGAAACTGACCAGATCATTGAAAAACGGACGTTCCCGGTGAACGGCATAGAACCCTTCCGCATCCTCCCGGCTGAGCTGCAGCATGCGTGCGGCAACCACGCGAAGCCCGGATGCTTCAAAGCGACTGTAGATGGTGCCTATCAGGTTTTTTGCCACTGCGTCCGGCTTGATGATGGAAAGGGTTCGTTCGACTGGCATCCGTTTGCTCCGTTTGAAATTATCTGGGAAGTCCTGGCAATGCGGCTGGACCTGCCCGGCACAAACCGGGACACGGTCGGGCGGGACCACGCAAACGAACCGCAGGTCCCCGGGGGCGCGTAGTTTACCGCCTGCCACCCGCAACGGCAATTTGAGTCGCGATCAGACGTTGAAGGATTCCCCGCAGCCGCACTGATCCTTGACATTGGGGTTGCGGAAATCCAACCGCTGGTTCAAACCATCACGAACGAAATCCACCTCCATGCCATCCAGAAACGGCAGGCTCTTGCGATCGACCACGACACGCACGCCATGCTGCTCGAATACCAGGTCGTTGTCGCTCACTTCGTCCGCATAATCCACGGTGTAGGCGAAACCGGAACAGCCGCTGGTGCGAACACCGAGCCGCAGGCTCTGCTCTCGCCCCTCCTTCGCCGCCCTGGTCCTGACGTGCTCCGCCGCCTTTTCGGTCAGCCTGATCGTCATGTCAATCACCTCACTCCGTTTTTCCGTTCGGTCCATCCACCACGGCATCGAGGGCCGCGCGCAATGCGTCTTCGACCACCAGCACCCGACCCCGGTGCACAGGCGCCAGTTCCAGCGCGTGCACCATGTCCGATGCGCCGACTGCCAACACCTCCTGCAGCGGTTTGCCGCAAATCCGCTCCGCGGTCCAGCTACAGGCCGCCAGAGTCGCCGGGCAACCATAAGCAAGCCAGGCAACGTCGTCGATGTGCCCATCGGCGCCAACTCGCAGCTGAACCTGGACCATGACCCCCGATTTTACAGTACCGGCGCGCCCCGTGCCGACCAGGCCGCCCCCACCGGGCAGAACGCCCGCGTGCAGCGGCCTCCGGAAATGGGCCAGGACAGCCGGGCTGAACGACCGTTCAGCCTGTTCGTTGGACATGTCGCTGACCCCGGTGTTCAGTATTCATGCAGGGCGTCCAGGGGTTCGCCGTCCCGCCACCGCGCCGCCAGTGGAGACAACGGCTGAAGGCGTTCCAGCGCGTTAGCAACCGCCGCCACGGCCTCATCGACCTGTTCGGCGCTGGTCCAGCGACCGATGCTAAAGCGGAATGTGGACGAGGCCAGGCTGTCGGGCAGCCCCATGGCGCGCAACACATGGGATGGTCCGGGCCGCGCGGAGCTGCATGCCGAACCGGCGGACAGCGCCAGGCCGCCAAGCTCCAGCGATAGTGCCTCACCGTGTACACACGGAAAGCTCGCACTGACGATATGTGGCGCCATGTCCCCGTCACCATGGATACGAACGCTCCCCAGGGCTTCCAGCCCGCCCCGCAAGCGCGCACGAAGCGTGTGCAGGCGCGCCGATTCCCGAGTCAGGTCCTGGAGAGCCAGGCGGCAGGCCTCGCCCAGACCGACGATCTGGTGCACGGGCAGGGTGCCCGGCCGGTACCCGCGTTCCTGACCGCCGCCGTACTGCAACGGCTCCAGCCGCAAACGCGGGCGCGGGCGAACCCAGAGCGCACCGATCCCCTTGGGCCCGTAGAGCTTGTGTGCGGATATGGAGAGCAGATCGATCCCCCAGTCCCGCACGCGGATCGGGCAACGGCCGGCCGACTGGGCGGCATCGACATGCAGTACGGCGGGATGCGGCCGAAGCAGGCGAGCCAGCGCGGCGACATCCTGCAGCACTCCGGTTTCGTTGTTGGCATGCATGATGGAGACGAGAACGGTATCGTCACGCAGCGCCTCACCGACCTGCTCAACATGGATCCGCCCGGAACGATCCGGCTGCAGCAGCGTGATCTCGGCACCTTCACGGCGCAAGCGCTCACAGGCCCCGAGCACCGCACTGTGTTCGGTGCGGCTGCTCACCACGTGCCTGCCCCGACCGCGCGCCATGGCGAACCGCACCGCGCCCAGGATGGCGAGGTTGTCGGCCTCCGTTGCGCCGGAAGTGAACACAACGCCATCGGCATCCGCTGCAATCAAGGCAGCCACCTGCCGGCGGGCGTGCTCCACGGCCGCAGCCGCTTCCCGGCCGTATGCATGCCCGCTGGAAGACGGGTTGCCGAAACCGACCTGATGCCGCATCCACGGCAGCATTGCTTCGAGCACCTCGGGGGCCAGGGGGGTGGTGGCCGCGTAATCCAGGTAAATGGGTGCGGTCTCAGCGCTCACTCTTGTCCTCCGGAGTCTCATCCGGGTCGCGGGGGCGGTCCTTGTCATCGGAAGGCTTGGTCCCAACCCCGTTTTCCATTTCACAGCCGGCAATGTCCGGCAGGTCGAGGTCGCCAATGGCGCCGCCCAGCTGCCGGATCGCCCGGCACATGTCCTCGAGCCGCTCGTCCGTTGCATGGATATGATCGAGCATGGAATTGATGGCGTTGCTCACCGGATCAGGCATATCAGTCTGACCGTAGGCATCGAAACCTATCCGCCGCGCCACCGCCTCTCTCTGGCGGTCGCGGTCCGACTTCCGACGGCCCGCCACACGCGCAGGTATTCCCACCATGGTCGCCGCCTCGGGCACATCCTTGAGCACCACGGCGTTCGAGCCGATACGAGCACCATCCCCCACGGTAACGGGACCGAGGATCTTGGCTCCGGCCCCCACCACCACGTCGTTGCCCAGCGTCGGGTGCCGCTTGCCCCTATCCAGGTTGGTACCCCCGAGGGTCACACCGTGATACAGCGTGACGTCGTCACCGATGATGGCGGTCTCGCCTATGACCACGCCCATGCCATGATCAATGAAGAAACGCCGTCCGATACGGGCGCCGGGGTGAACCTCGATACCGGTTATCCAGCGGGAGACGGTTGACAGGAACCGTGCAGGCCAGCACAGACCCCAGTTCCAGAGTCTGTGATTCATGCGATGCCAGACCAGGGCATGAAACCCCGGATAGCAGGTCAACACCTCGAAGGCGTTGCGGGCGGCGGGGTCCCGATCCAATACGGACTGGATATCTTCTTTGATACGCTCGAACATGCTGGCAATTCCCGGACGTGACGATACACGGGTCATGAGCGAACTCGGCTCGGATCAGCTCCGGCGTCTCCCAAGTCTTCCGTCCAATCCGAGTTCGACGTGGGTAAGAATGCCTCGCAGAATCTGCATTTCATTGCGATCCGGCCGCGCGCGGTTGTAGAAAACCCGTAGTCTGCGCATCAACGCCCGCGGATTCTCCTCCCGCAGGAAATCGATCCGCATGAGCACCTTTTCAAGGTGCTCGAAAAAATGCTCCATTTCGTCGGCTGTCGCCGCCGGCGGCGAGACCTCGGCACACTGGGGCGCCGGCTCGCCAGCCACCAGGTGCCAGCGCAGTTCGTAGCACATGACCTGCACCGCTGCCGCAAGGTTGAGCGAAGAGAATGCCGGATCGGTCGGGATGTGGACCAGCCGATGACAGCGGTCAAGCTCCTCGTTGGTCAGCCCCGTTCGCTCTCTTCCGAACAACAGCGCCACCGGCTGGCGATCCGACTCGGCGGCAATAACCCCGGCGGTCGGCCGGGGGAAATCGGCGGGACAGGACAAGTGGCGTTGTCGCGCCGACAGGCCCACCACGAGACCCACACCGGACAGCGCGCTGTCCAGGTCCGCATGCACGTGCGCACGTTGCAGCAGATCGGCCGCGCCGGTGGCTCTGGCCACCGCATCGTCATGGGGCCATTGCCGTGGCGCCACCAGGTGCAACTCCGCCAGGCCCATGGTCTTCATGGCGCGGGCGGCGGATCCGATATTTGCCGCCAACTGGGTTTCCACCAGTACGACGCGTACGTTCTGCAACCGCATTTGGGCATCCTGACGCAGGACCGGCCGACAGTGTAAGCTGATTTGCCGCGGTTTCCAGACCTGAAACATCGCGGCGGACGCGCTCCGCGCCCGGACGACTGTGCACAAGGGCGGCGGTTCCTGTTATGCTTCGCCGCCTTCCAGCACTGACTACCCGGACTGAAAGCATGAATCCGATGCTCAACATCGCGGTCCGCGCCGCCCGCAACGCCGGCAACGTAATTTCCCGCAACATCGATCGACAGGACAGACTGCGGATCGAATCCAAGGGTCTGAACGACTATGTCAGCGAAGTGGACCGCATGGCCGAACGGGAGATCATCGGCACCATCCATCAGGCTTATCCGCACCATCAGATCCTGGCGGAGGAAACCGGCGCCCACGGCGTACACGATCACGTCTGGATCATCGACCCGCTGGACGGAACGACAAATTTTCTGCACGGCTTTCCGCACTATGCCGTGTCCATCGCGCTGCAGGTCAAGGGGCGTCTGCAGGTGGGCGTAATCTACGATCCGGTGCGCCAGGAATTGTTCACCGCCGAGCGCGGGGGCGGCGCGACCCTCGATGGTCGCCGCTTGCGCATGCGTCCGCTAAAGAACATCGAGGGTCGCCTGATCGGAACCGGCTTCCCTTTCCGCCAGCCGCGGCATATGGACGCCTACATGAACATGTTCCGGGCCGTATGTCGCCGTGCCGGTGATCTGCGTCGGGCAGGCTCCGCGGCGCTGGACCTCGCCTATGTGGCCGCGGACCGGCTCGACGGCTTCTGGGAGATCGGCCTCAATGCCTGGGATCTGGCGGCCGGCGCCCTGCTGATACGCGAGGCCGGGGGGATGGTCGGTGACTTCAACGGCGCCGAGCACTACCTCGACAACGGCAACATCGTGGCGGGAAGCCCGAAACTGTTCCATGACCTGCTACAGGAGATTCAGGCGCACTGCCCCCCCGAACTGCGAAGGACCGGTTGACTCCCGTCCAACCAAGAGCTGCTTCGCGGACTTGAATTCCCGCTCGTGAATCGCGAACCTCTGAGGCCCCTCACGAGTTTTGCGAGACGAGCGATGGCGAGACCCCTGCAATTCGCCGCCCTTTGCGCCATGCTCATTGTAGCCGATGTCGGGGTGGCTCTGGCGGGCGGCTGGCATGCGGTGGCTTTCCTGTATCACCGCTTCGGCGAGTGTCGTTACCCGTCCACCAGCGTCACGCTGGAGCAGTTCGAGGCTCATCTCGAATATCTGGAGGCGGAGGACTACAACGTCTGGCCGCTCGAGCGGATCATCGAACACAAGCAGTCGGGGAAGACCGTTCCCGACCGCACCGTCGCCATCACCATCGACGACGCCTACCTGTCCGTCTACAAGGAAGCCTACCCACGTCTCAGGGAACGCGGCTTTCCGTTCATCGTGTTCGTCGCCACCGACGCCATCGACAACCGCGAGGGCGCCATCATGGACTGGCAACAGATGCGCGAGATGCAGGATAACGGCGCCAGCTTCGGCAACCATTCGGCAAGCCATGACCACCTGGTTCGGCGCAAGGGCGGGGAGTCGGAGACCGACTACCGCAAACGCGTGCGCGATGACCTGAAGAAAGCGCGGCAGCGAATGGCCGAGGAGCTGGACGCCGACGCCATCGCACCCCTCTTCGCCTACCCCTATGGCGAGTACAACGCGGTGGTCGCAGCCATCGCCGGTGATCTCGGCTATGTCTCCTTCGGGCAGCATTCGGGCGTGATCGGGCCCCACGGCGATGACCGGGCGCTCCCCCGATTCGCCATGGCGGAAGCGTATGCGGATATCGACGAGTTCGCCCGCAAGGCATCGGCCAAGGCCCTGCCGGTCGTCAGGCTGGAGCCCTGGGAGCCACGGCTCGACGCAAACAACCCGCCCCGTATGCGGGCCGAGCTCGCGAACAGCGGCGCAAGGCTTGAACAACTCGCCTGCTTCGTTAGCCGCATTGGACAGGTTGACGTGCAATGGGATGACCGCGAGGCAAGGATTTTCTCGGTACGGGCGCCCGGACCACTACCCACCGGACGCAGCCGCTACAATTGCACCGCGCCGTCCGAGGAGGACGGCCGTTTCTACTGGTTTAGCCAGCAATGGCTGGTATTGCCATAGGGTGCCGGGAAGCATTCGACAGGCGCCGCGCAGCGTCAGCGCACGCCGGGCCGCCGGGCCTGGAATAATCGGCGGGTCCGGCAGATTCCTGATCGGATTGCCGGCGTGGCTCAAGAGCGGGGTCGGCCCTCCGGAGCCTCCGCCAGGGGAATCAGGGCAGGAAACCGAATGCGCGACAGCGTCCGCTGCGCCGCTTCTAGAGCAAGCGCAGAATCTGTAAACAGTCCCGCAGCCGGGTCGCGCCTGGCTGCATATTCTTGCTTGGGCGCTCTCGTCGGCGCCGAAGCGAACCGCGTCAAGCGCCAGCGCGCCACCCCGGATTCAGGGCAGCGGAGGTCGAGTCATACGGCACGATGACGATGATGTCTGGGGCCGCCTCCCGCACGTGCGCGGGCTTCGTTGATGCGCAGGGTACGGCCGCCGAAGTCCTGACCATTCAGGGCCTGAATGGCAGCCTGCGCCTCCGCCGCATCCATTTCCACGAAACCGAAACCACGCGCACGCCCGGTATCCCGGTCGTTGATCAACTTTACGGAACGTACCGGACCGTGTGCCTCGAACATGTCCCGGACTTCTTCCTCAGTGGCAGTGAAGGGAAGGTTACCCACGTAAATCGTCTTGACCACGACATTGACTCCGTAGGCCGCAATCACCCCTGGAGCCGGCAAGGGGTTGCGACAGGGAAGCGGATCCAAGGATCCGCCTGGACATCTGGCAGACCGGCGACCGGTCCGCCACCTTTGATCATCCTTGGGATAATCAGGAAAGTAATGGGTCACGATCCCCGTCCCGTCAAGATGACGTGCGGCGATGCCGGGAGGCGGCGCTACTTCCGCCCGCCGGCGAACTAGTTTGACGAACCACCGCGGCTGCCCGTGTCGTGGTATCGACGGTTGAAGCCCAAGGCCACGGGGCACCGCTGGCGCGGGCAGCAGCGGTTCACCGGCGCATCCCGGGTCAGTTGCGGGAGGATCGAGGGGCACGGGGACCCAGAATCAGCCAGACGATAAAGGCTATCGGCGGCAACAGAATGAGGCCGAGTATCCACAACACCTTTGCGCCGTTGCCGACCCGGCTCTGCACCACGTTGACGATCGCCCAGATCACGGCCGCCAGTAGCAGCAGGCCCAGCAGGCCACTGATTTCTATGTTCACGCCCATGTAACCTCCGGGACTTCAGGCTCCGCCCACCGACTACGGAGCACGTTGCTGACGCAAGGTGCAGCAAACCGAGCCTGATGGCAACTAGCCCGCATATCTCACCGCCGTTCGTCGCGAGGGCGTCGAGATGCCGCTGTGACGGGGGGCACGGACCGGAAGGCGGCGAAGGCGTAGCTGACACTACGTCGAGCCGGCTGGCGGGAGTACGCCCCGACACGGCGAGCAGATCGGCGTCCGCAGTAGAAGGGCGGTGAGATATGCGGGCTACGGCCGCCTCTCCTCGGCCCCCTGCCTCGCGGGACGTGGTTCACCCCGTCAACCCCATCGGCCCTGTGGCACACTGGGGCGATCCATGGCCGGAGCCCGTTCTCGTGCATCGCGAGCCACGGGTAGCAGCATGTAGCTGCCCGGCGCGACCGACGGAACAAGGCGGCGGCTTGCCGACATCGGGCAGAACCAGTGGCTTCCAGGCATGCGCCGCTGCCTGCTGCGCGATCCGTAACAGGCAGGCCTGGCCCGCATATCTCACCGCCGTTCGTCGCGAGGGCGTCGAGATGCCGCCGTGACGGGGGCACGGACCGGAAGACGGCGAAGGCGTAGCCGACACTGCGTCGAGTCGGCTGGAGGGAGTACGCCCCGACACGGCGAGCAGATCGGCGGGCGCAATAGAAGGGCGGTGAGATATGCGGGCCAGTCAATTGTGTCCGGAAGTTCGACCGACTTCCGGCGCCGCACCGGCGCGACCGCGTGATTAATCTGGTGTTTCCTTCAAAGATCCTGCGGAGATGCACGGGACATGAATCCGGACATGCCAATCTGGGAAGTCATTCTCGCCGGCGCAATCGCGATTCTGGTGGTCATGCTCTTCATGCCACGCATTCGGGAATCAATGAAACGCGCCGACAAGCAGCAGCAAAGGGACTGGCGCGGGGCACTGATACCGCTCCTGCTGGTCGCCCTCTTCGTTATTCTGCTTATCAGCCTGGTCTGAGCCGCGCAAAGGGGGCTGATTAAGTTTACGCAACGCCCGGCCCGAGATCAGCCCCACCCCGGGGCAGGTGGCGGTCGATCACGGCCCTGGCCGCATCCCGGGCATGATCGACGTAGGCCGTTTGCCCCGTTACCTGGCACAGCACGGTAGCACCCTCCATCACGGTCAGTAGTTCACCGGCCAATGCTGCCGGATTGGCGGCGCCCGCTTCCTCGGCCAGCGAGCGGATGACCCCTTCCCGACAGCGCTTGTGTTCGGCCACCGCCAGATGAATCGGGTGATCAGGCGATGGGAACTGGACTGCAAGGTTCACCGACATGCAGCCGTAATACCCCGGACGCGCACACCACTCCGCCAGCACATCGAACAGGCCCAACAGGCGATCTCGCGGACTCTCGTCACATCCTGCCAGATGGGCTTCCAACGCCTCGCGCGCGTTCTCCTGAAAGCGTTCGGCCACCGCCAGCACCAGCTCCTCCTTGGACTGGAAATGCTTGTACAGGGTCATCTTGGCCACACCGGATTCGGCGAGAATCCGGTCAATTCCGGTGGTATGGCAGCCGTGGCGGTAAAACAGATCGGAGGCCGTGCGCAACAGGCGCTCCCTGCAACTCTGGCGTTGATTCGTGCGCACGTCAGCCTTGCCGGTGTATCCCGTCATGCATGATCTCCGTCGTGTCGGATCCGCGTCGCCCGCCATGCCACAACGCGCGGCACACTATGCATTGCCCGCCATTATACCGACGGTGGCAGACGGCTGACGAGACAGGACGCGCCTCGCATTGGCGGCTACACTTGAAGAGAGACTGACGCTGTCGCCCCAACGCGGTATTGTCGGCCTGTCGGCCACGCAAGGCACAGTACGCAGCACTCCGCAGCCACCGACAATCGAGGACGGCAATACACCATGCTCTCGCCTGCCCACCCTCTTGATCCGCGCCACCTGCTGGTGAGTCTGGACCCCCGCACCCGCGATATCATCCAGGCCGCGTCCCTGCTGGAAATCTCGGAGTACGATTTTCTTTCCATGGCCTACCTGGAGTGGTACGGGAAGGAAGCCGATCCGGATCGTCTCAGCAAGATCTTCGGGCGCTACATGTATGGACACAACCCGCCCTTCTGGGGTCACCGGCTGGCGGCAGAGGTACTCAGTCTCGACGCGGCCGGGGAACTCGAGAACAGCCGTTTCAACGCCCGTCCGCCCCTACACGCCAACATGAACGACATCATTACCGGTCTCGGACAGACGTTAGTGCTGCTGGCGATCATCATTATCCTGTTCGAGAGCATGATCAACCTCTGAGCGCCGGCCATGCACTGAAATACGCTCAGCCGATCGGTTCCGGGGTTCTCTTCACGTACGGCAGACATGTCGAGGTTGGCGCCGTTGCGCGGACGGTCCGGAACCGGCCATACCCTGTGCCAACCACGGATAACGCCGCGGAACATGGTCCGATTCGAGGACATCGCAGCAGCCCGGGAACGCATCGGGGACAGCCTGTCGGCCACGCCGTTGATCGCGGATCACGTTCTCTCGGAGCACCTGCAACGCCGGGTTCTGCTCAAGACCGAACTGCTTCAACCTACCGGCTCATTCAAGCCCCGCGGCGTCCTGAACTGGATCCGAACGGCGTCGGCTGATGAACTCGCAGCCGGGCTGGGCGCCGTGTCGGCTGGCAACCATGCTCGCGCGCTGGCCTGGGCCGCCGAGGATGCCGGCATACCGGTAACGGTGGTCATGCCGGAGAACGCGAGCCCGGCCAAGGTGGCCGCCACACGCGAACATGACGCCGACGTCATCCTGCACGGCGACATCAACGGAGCCTGGAAACTGATGCGCCGACTCGTTGATGAACGCGGCCTCACCCTGGTCCACCCATACGATGATCCACGGATCATCGCCGGGCAGGGCACCATCGGCCTGGAGATCCTGGAACAGGCACCGGATACCTCCACCATCATCTGCCCCATCGGTGGCGGCGGGCTGCTCTCCGGTATCGCGTTGGCCGCCCGTGCGCTGCGTCCCGACCTGTGCCTGATCGGGGTGGAACCGGAAGGCGCCGCCAGCATGCGTCATGCCTGGAACCATGGCGGCCCGACCCGCCTGTTGAACGTCGACACCTGTGCCTGGAGCCTTGGCGCCGCTATTGTGGGGGAACACACCTATCGGATCTGTCGGGCTTTCGTCGACAACCTGATGACCGTGAGCGAGGAGGGCATCAGGTCCGCCTTGCGGCACCTGTTGGCAGACTGCAAGCTCTTCGCCGAACCGGGTGCGGCAACGGCCATGGCGGCTTTGCGGGAGGAGGCGTTGCCGAAGTTGCCTCATGCGGGCGATATCGTGGTTGTCATCACGGGCGGCAACATGGGCTGGGACGAACTGCAACGGATGATCCGGCCACATGCGCTCCATCAGGACACGCGGTAAGCGCCACCCTGCTTACGGCAGCTTCCCTGAACCGCCTCCGCGGCGACCGCATCACGCTCGCTAGCCCGCATATCTCACCCCCATTCGTCGCGAGGGCGTCGGGATGCCGCCGTGACGGGGGGCACGGACCGCAAGACGGCGAAGGCGTAGCTGACACTACGTCGAGCCGGCTGCAGGGAGTACGCCCCGACACAGGGAGCAGATCGGCGTGCGCAGTAGAAGGGCGGTGAGATATGCAGGGTTAGGGGTGAGCCTGCCCCTGTAGGAG
>SLSJ01000100.1 GCA_007130525.1 Ectothiorhodospiraceae bacterium
CCCTCGGCGAGTTCCATGAGCACCAGGTCGTGCCGCCCCGGCTTGCCGATGCCGGCGCTGACAGCAGATAAACGGATGCCCGGCACGGGCAAGAGATTCTCCGGCGCGGCGAGTCCCACGGCCACGGCAGGCTCCTCGAGCAGAGTGATCAGGCGTCAGCTGGCCAGACGACCGTGACAGCGCTTGTACTTCTTGCCGGAACCACAGGGGCACGGCTCATTTCGGCCCACCTTGCGCTCCTGGCGAACGAACGTGCCCGGGCGTTCGGCCTCGGCGGCCTCCTCCTCGGCGTCGGCAATGGCGCTGGTTTCCTCATGCTGGTATTGCATCCTTTCGGCGTCCTGACGCTGCTGCGCCTCCACCGCCTCGACATCCTCGGGGGCACGTACCTGCACCCGGGAAAGCACGGTCACGACCTCGCGCTTGATGCGCTCCAGCATGTCCGAGAACATCTGGAAGGCTTCCTTCTTGAACTCCTGCTTGGGATTACGCTGCGCATAACCGCGCAGATGTATTCCCTGCCGCAGGTAGTCCATCGCCGCGAGATGCTCCTTCCACTGGGCGTCAAGCACCTGCAGCAGCACGGCTTTCTCGAAGCGGCGCAGCGTCTCGTCTCCCACCTGCGCTTCCTTGGCCCGGTACTGTTCATCGGCGTGTTCCAGGATCCGTTCCCTCAGCGGTTCCTCATGGAGCGAGTCATCCTCGTCCAGCCACTGCTGCAACGGAAGCTCCAGGGCGAATTCCCTGTTCAGCGCCTCTTCCAGCCCCTTGACGTCCCACTGTTCCTCGATGCTGCCCGGCGGAATGAACTCGTCGATCACGCCGTTGAGCACATCGGAGCGCATCTCATCCACCGTACCGCTGAGATCGTCCTCCGCCATGAACTCCGTGCGCTGGGCATAGATCACCCGGCGCTGGTCGTTGGCGACGTCATCAAACTCCAGCAGGTGCTTGCGCATGTCGAAGTTGTGGGCCTCGACCTTGCGCTGCGCGTTCTCGATCACCCGCGAGACAAGTCCGGACTCGATGGCCTCGCCTTCCTGCATCCCCATGCGCTGCATCAGGCCGGACACGCGGTCAGAGGCGAAAATGCGCAGCAGGCTGTCATCAAGCGCCAGATAGAAGCGGGTCGAACCCGGATCACCCTGGCGACCGGAACGTCCACGCAACTGGTTGTCGACGCGACG
Source organism: Ectothiorhodospiraceae bacterium (assembly GCA_007130525.1). GTDB lineage: Bacteria > Pseudomonadota > Gammaproteobacteria > Nitrococcales > Aquisalimonadaceae > Methylonatrum. The sequence continues at coordinate 1,188 of SLSJ01000100.1, forward strand.
CGATTCGTGCCGTTCGGTACCGATTACGTGCAACCCGCCGGCCTCCACCACCTGCTTGTGCCGCTCTTCCCAATCGGCGCGGATACGGGCCACCGTTTCCTCGTCGGCGTTCTCAAGCTGCGCGATCTCGGTATCCGGGTTGCCGCCGAGCACGATGTCGGTTCCGCGTCCGGCCATGTTGGTGGCGATTGTCACCGCGCCCGGACGGCCCGCCTGCGCAATGATCATGGCTTCCCGCTGATGCTGCTTGGCGTTCAGCACCTCGTGCGGGATGCCCTCCCTGTCGAGCGCCTTGGAGATAATCTCGGAGACCTCTATGGAAGCGGTACCGACCAGGATCGGTCTGCCGGCTTCACGGTTCTCGCAGATGTCCTGGACGATGGCGTTCAGCTTCTCAGCCTGCGTCAGGTACACGAGATCGTTGTAATCCGTGCGGTCCATGGGTAGGTTGGTCGGGATGACCGTCACTTCCAGACCATAGATATGCTGGAACTCGTACGCTTCGGTATCGGCCGTGCCGGTCATGCCGGAGAGCTTGTCATAGAGCCGGAAATAATTCTGGAACGTAATCGATGCAAGGGTCTGGTTCTCGTGCTGGATGGGCAGGCCCTCTTTCGCCTCTATCGCCTGGTGCAGTCCCTCCGACCAGCGGCGCCCGGGCATGGCCCGGCCGGTGAACTCGTCGACGATCACGACCTGCTTGTCCTTCACCAGGTAGTGGTCGTCCCGGTGGAACAGGTGGTGCGCGCGCAGGGCCGCATTGATGTGGTGCATCTTGCCGATATTGCGCGCATCGTAGAGGCTCTCGCCCTCCTCGATCAGCCCTTCGGCGACCAGCATTTCCTCGACGCGCTCGTGCCCCGCTTCGGTGAGGTAGACCTGACGCTGCTTTTCATCGAGCCAGAAGTCACCCTCCCCGCCTTCCTCCGTCTGTCGGCTCAGGCGGGGAACGAGCCGGTTGATGTGCTCGTACAGTTCGCTGCTGTCTTCCGCGGGCCCCGAGATGATAAGCGGGGTCCGCGCCTCGTCGATAAGGATGGAGTCGACTTCGTCGATGATGGCGAAATTCAGCTCACGCTGCATGCGGTCTTCCAGACGGAAGGCCATGTTGTCGCGCAGATAGTCGAAGCCGAATTCGTTGTTGGTGCCGTAGGTGATGTCCGCGGAATAGGCCGCCTGCTTTTCGTCGTGGGGCATGCCGGGCACCACCACGCCCGTGGTCATTCCCAGTTGCGCGTAGACCTTGCCCATCCAGTCGGCGTCGCGACGGGCCAGGTAATCGTTCACGGTCACCACGTGCACGCCCTTGCCGGAGAGCGCGTTGAGGTAAGCCGCGAGCGTCGCCACCAGGGTCTTGCCCTCACCGGTTTTCATCTCCGCTATGCGACCCTCGTGCAGCACGATGCCGCCAATGAGCTGAACATCGAAGTGGCGCATCCCCAACGAACGTCGGGCGGCTTCACGAACCGCCGCGAATGCCTCCGGCAACAGCTCGTCCAGGGTTTCGCCGTTGTTGACGCGCTCCCTGAACCGCTCGGTGAGGTCGCGAAGTTCCGCATCGGAGAGGGCGGTTGTCCGCTCCTCCAGCGCATTGATCCGCTCAACGGTCTTGCGCATGCGTCGCAACTGCCGCTCATTTCGGCTTCCGAACACCTTCTTGGCGATTGCACCTAGCATGTATTTCTACCTGGATCTGTTTTCAGGGCCGATCGAAGGCCCCCGGGGACTAAGGCAAGCAAACGCGACGGCCCCTGCAAATGTGCGACCGCCGAAGCGCATTTCCGGGCTATTCCGGCGGTCCATCGAAGGCGGGTATGATACCCCAAATGAGCACCAAATATCAGGATCATGGCGTCCGCGCGACACTTCCCGGGCAGGCACTGCATGGATAGACGACACACACCACGGCCGCTGTCGCAGGCGCTGCGTCGACCGGGATCCGTTCTCTCCGACCTCCGACAGGAGGCGGAACGACTTCGGAAACTGGAAACACGGCTGCTTCCCTTGCTCCCCGCCACACTGCGCGCCCACTGTCGGGTGGCGCGGGTGGATGCCGGCGCCATGGTGCTCATGACCGACAGCCCGGTCTGGAGCAGTCGCCTGCGTTTCCTCGAGAAAGTACTGCTTGACGCGGCGGCCGCGGAGACGGGATGTCGCCCCCGCCGCCTGCGCATACTGATCTCCCGGCCGGCGCCGGTCGCACAGGAAACGAAGCCCCGCCGGCTCTCGAAGCGGGCGGGGCAACATCTGGAATCTGCTGCGCGGGGTCAGCCCGACCCCGCTCTGCGGGAGGCGCTGCTGCGCCTGTCCGGCAGGCGCTGAATCATTCCGCCAGGCCGCACGACCCGGCGCGACGTCGCGCCCGAGCATCCACTCCGCCCGCTTCAGCCCATGACTGGCGCGGGCATGAACTGGTCGAACGAGATAGGCGCCTGTTCACCGTCTTCGAAGGTGACCTCCTCCCATGCACCGGAATCGGCCAGCAAGGCCCGGAGGAGTTGGTTGTTCAGGGCGTGCCCGGAGCGCGAACCCGTGAACGCGCCGATCAGGCTGTGGCCCAGCATGTACATGTCACCAATGGCGTCAAGAATCTTGTGCTTGACGAACTCATCGCGGTAGCGGAGGCCGTCCTCGTTGAGGATCCGGTAATCGTCCACCACGATGGCATTGTCGAGACTGCCGCCCAGCGCCAGCTTGTTGGCCTGCAGCATCTCGATGTCGCGCATGAACCCGAATGTACGTGCCCGGCTTACTTCCTTCACGAAACAGGTGCTTGAGAAGTCGACTTCCGCTGTCTGTTCACCCTGCCTGAAAACCGGATGATCGAACTCGATATGAAAGGCGACCTTGAAGCCTTCGAACGGCTCCACCTTCACCCACTTGTCGCCGTCTTCCACCATGATCGGCTTCTTGATGCGGATGAAACGCTTGGGGGCGTCCAATTCCTGGATACCGGCGGACTGGATCAGGAACACGAACGGACCGGCACTACCATCCATGATGGGCACCTCGGCCGCGCTCAGTTCCACCACCGCGTTGTCGATGCCAAGGCCCGCCATTGCGGAGAGCAGGTGTTCCACCGTGGACACGCGCACGTCGCCCTTCACCAGGCAGGTCGACAACATCGTGTCACCGACATTGTGCGGATGCGCCTTGATCTCCACCGGCTCGTCCAGATCGACCCGCCGAAAGACTATACCGGTATCCGCCGCTGCCGGCAGCAGAGTCAGGTAGACCTTTTCGCCGGTATGAAGTCCAACACCGGTCGCCCGGATCACATTTTTCAGGGTGCGTTGCCGAATCATGAGCGTCGATTACTCCTGACCACCCTATTGTAGTCCGGGGTGGTTGTATGGACCCATTCCTTGCGCCACCGGTACATACGCCCGCGTATTGTCAGGCGATGACATCTTACTGTAATCGAACCGTCTTGTATACTGCAGCGCAACAATCCGTGGCCGGTCTGCCCTGATCCGACCGCGAACAGGGCGCAAGCATAGCGCAACCGCCGATCGCGCCGCGAGTAAACGGTCACAGTTTCGTCATCAGTCCGCCTGACGTCGCAGGAATGCCGGGATATCCAGATAATCCATGTCGCCTTCCATTGCCTGCGGATACTTGTCGTTGGCCGCCTTCTTGCGAATGGCCGTCGGCGTCTGCAGCTTGTCGTAGTCCACCTCACCGCTGGGCTTGCGGGCGACCGTGCGCAGCTGCGGCTGCCTGTCGGCCAGCACGGCGGGCCGATCCAGCCCCGTGGCCACCACGGTGACACGCAGTTCGTTCTCCAGTTCCGGATCGATGACCGTGCCGACGACCACCGTCGCGTCCTCGGAAGCGAACTCGCGGATCGCCTGACCCACCTCGTCGAACTCGCCGATGGACAGATCCATGCCCGCCGTGACATTCACAAGGATGCCGTTGGCGCCCGCGAGGCTGACGTCTTCCAGCAACGGACAGGCGATCGCTCGCTCCGCCGCCTCGCGTGCCCGGCCCTCGCCGGAAGCGGCGCCGGAGCCCATGACCGCCATGCCCATTTCGGACATCACGGTGCGCACGTCGGCAAAATCGACGTTGATCAGGCCCGGACGGGTGATCAGTTCGGCAATGCCGCGCACCGCCCCAAGCAGCACGTCGTTGGCCGACTTGAAAGCATCCAGCAGGGTCAGGCTCTTGCCGAGCACGCTGAGGAGTTTCTCGTTGGGAATGGTGATCAACGAATCCACCGAACGGCCAAGCTGCTCGATTCCCTCCATTGCAACCCGCATGCGCTTGCCGCCCTCGAACGGGAATGGCTTGGTGACCACGGCTACCGTCAGTATCCCCATGTCGCGTGCGATCTCGGCGACCACCGGTCCGGCGCCGGTGCCGGTACCACCACCCATGCCGGCGGTGATGAATACCATGTCGGCACCTTCCAGCACCTCGGCGATACGCTCTTTGTCCTCCAGGGCGGCATCACGCCCGACATGGGGGTTGGCGCCTGCGCCCAGACCCTTGGTGATGTTGCTGCCCAGCTGCAGCACGGTGCGGGCAGAGGTATTTTTCAGTGCCTGGGCATCGGTATTGGCGCAGATGAAATCAACGCCCTCGATATCCGCCGCCACCATGTGTTGCACGGCGTTGCCTCCGCCGCCTCCGACACCAATCACCTTGATGACTGCGTTCTGGCTGAAGGAATCCATGATTTCAAACATGATCGTATCTCCTCGCTTGCGTAACCGGATCGTGTACCGCCGATCGCGGCCCAATCAGAAATTTCCCTGGAACCAACTCTTCATGCGTTCGAAAATTGCGCGAAAACCAGCTGCGGTCTCGTACTCAACCACCGGATGGCCTCGGTTGTTTGCACCGAAGTAAAGCAGCCCCACACCGGTGGAATAAATGGGGTTGCGTACTACATCGGCGAGGCCGGTAACGTTCTGGGGCATGCCCAGCCGTACCGGTACGTGAAAAACCTCTTCGGCAAGATCAATGGCGCCTTCCATCTTCGAGCTGCCGCCCGTGAGCACGATGCCCGCGGCGATAAGGTCCTCGAATCCGCTACGGCGCAGTTCCTGCTGAACCAGCGTCATGAGTTCCTCGTAGCGGGGCTCCACCACCTCGGCCAGGGTCTGTCGCGACAGCCTGCGCGCCGGTCGGTCGCCCACGGAGGGCACTTCGATGGTCTCCTCGGCGCCTGCAAGCTGGGATAGCGCACAGGCGTACTTGACCTTGATTTCTTCCGCGTGCTGGGTCGGCGTGCGCAGGGCCACCGCGATATCGTTGGTCACCTGATCGCCGGCGATGGGAATCACGGCGGTGTGGCGGATGGCCCCGTCGGTAAACACCGCGATATCCGTGGTCCCGCCACCGACGTCCACAAGGCAGACCCCGAGTTCCTTTTCGTCATCGGTCAGCACCGAGTATCCGGACGCCAACTGCTCCAGGATGATGTCGTCCACCTCCAGGCCACAGCGGCGGATGCACTTGACAATGTTCTGGGCGGCGCTGACCGCTCCGGTCACCATGTGCACCTTGGCTTCCAGCCGCACCCCCGACATGCCGATGGGCTCGCGGATCCCCTCCTGGCTGTCGATCACGAACTCCTGCGGCAGGATGTGCAGGATCTTCTGGTCCGCGGGGATGGCGACCGCGCGGGCCGCATCGATCACCCGATCCACGTCCGGCGACCCCACCTCCTTGTCACGAATGGCGACTATGCCGTGCGAGTTCAGGCTGCGGATGTGGCTGCCGGCGATGCCCACATGGGCCGAGTGAATCTGGCAGCCGGCCATCAACTCGGCCTCCTCGACGGCGCGCTGAATGGACTGCACGGTGGACTCGATATTGACGACCACGCCCTTTTTCATGCCGCGGGACGGATGAGAGCCGATACCGACAATGTCGATCATGCCCTCCGGCCCCATTTCGCCGACTATGGCAACAACCTTCGACGTGCCGATATCAAGGCCAACCAGCATGTTGCGTTCCGTCTTCTTCGACATTCCTCTTCCTCTTGACCTACTGCATATCGCCGGAGTCGTTCTTCCAGCGGACGGCGAAACCATTCGGATACCGCAGGTCGGCCGATGCCAACCTGTCACCCTCACTGCGTTGCAGATGCGGATAGGCGACGATGAACCGCCGTAGCCGTGCTGACACGTCCTCGCGACCGAGATTGATGGTGGCGCCACTGTCCAGCGTCACGCTCCAGGACTCGCGCGCATCCATGGACAAGGCCTTGATTCCTCCATCGACGTTGTC
>SLSJ01000109.1 GCA_007130525.1 Ectothiorhodospiraceae bacterium
CAGCTCAACTCCTTCGCCTCCGAGGTCACCCGCGTCGCCCGCGAGGTGGGCACCGAGGGCAGGCTCGGCGGCCAGGCCAACGTGCAGGGCGCGGACGGCATCTGGGAGGACCTCACCGACAACGTGAACTCCATGGCCGCCAACCTGACCAACCAGGTGCGCCGCATCGCCGACGTGGTGACGGCTGTCGCCAACGGTGACCTCAAGCGGAAACTCGCCGTGGAGGCGAAAGGCGAAATCGCGGCACTGGCCGACACAATCAACGGCATGATCGACACGTTGGCGACCTTCGCCGACCAGGTTACCGGCGTGGCGCGGGAAGTGGGAATCGAGGGCAAGCTTGGCGGCCAGGCGGAGGTGCCGGGCGCCGCCGGTCTGTGGCGCGATCTTACCGACAACGTCAACCAGCTTGCGGCGAACCTGACCACCCAGGTGCGGGCGATCGCGGAAGTGGCGACGGCGGTGACCAAGGGTGACCTCACGCGATCCATCGCGGTGGAGGCTTCCGGGGAGGTGGCGTCACTCAAGGACAACATCAACGAGATGATTCGCAACCTGCGCGAGACCACGCTCAAGAATACCGAGCAGGACTGGCTCAAGACCAACGTCGCCCGGTTCACCAAGATGCTGCAGGGACAGCGGGACCTCCACACCGTCTCGCAACTGGTGCTATCGGAGCTGGCGCCGCTGGTCGATGCGCAACACGGCGTCTTCTATATCAGCCGCGGTGACGGCGAGGATGCGGTTCTCGAACTCCAGGCGAGCTACGGGTACACCCGCCGGCCCACCGTGCCCACCCGATTCCGCGTCGGCGAAAGCCTGGTCGGACAATGCGCCCACGAGAAGAAGCGCCTGTTCCTGGGGCGTGTTCCCGACGATTACATCAAGGTCAGTTCCGGGCTCGGCTCCGCCGCCCCGCGCAACATCATCGTCATGCCGGTACTCTTCGAAGGCGACGTCAAGGCGGTCATCGAGCTGGCGTCGTTCGGCCGCTTCAGCGAGACGCATCGATCCCTGCTGGACCAACTCACCGAGAGCATCGGGATCGTACTGAACACCATCGAGGCGAACATGCGCACCGAGCACCTGCTGACACAGTCGCAGTCGCTCACCACCGAGCTGCAGAGCCAACAGCAGGAACTCAAGAACACCAACGACCGGCTGGAGCAGCAGGCGGAGAACCTGCGCAAGTCCGAGGAGCTTCTCAAGGCTCAGCAGGAAGAACTTCAGACCACCAACAGCGAGCTCGAGGAGAAGGCCCGCCTGCTTTCCGAGCAGAAGGCGCAGGTCGAGGTCAAGAACCGGGAGGTGGAACTGGCGAAGGAAGCGCTCGAGGAGAAGGCTGAACAACTGGCGCTGGCATCGAAGTACAAGTCCGAGTTCCTCGCCAACATGTCGCACGAACTTCGCACGCCGCTCAACAGCCTGCTGATTCTGGCGAGACTCCTCTCGGAGAATTCCGAGGACAATCTGCTGCCGCGTCAGATCGAGTTCGCCAAGACCATCCACGCGGCGGGCTCGGATCTGCTGGCTCTCATCGAGGATATCCTTGACCTGGCGAAGGTCGAATCCGGCACCTTCACGCTGGAAATGGGCAACGAGCGTTTCAGCGACATGCAGGAATACGCCGAACGCAGCTTCCGGCAGGTCGCCCAGGACAAGAACCTGGAGTTCTCGGTTGAAGTCGACCCACGCTTGCCCGCCACGATTCGAACCGACTCCAAACGCCTGCAGCAGATATTCAGGAACCTGCTCTCCAACGCGTTCAAGTTCACCGAGGAAGGTTCCGTGAGCCTGCGGATGGAACCCGCGACGGACGGATGGAGCCCGGACAACGAAGCCCTGAACAAGGCAGCTTCGGTCATTGCATTCGCGGTTACGGATACCGGCATCGGAATCCGTCCGGACAAGCAGAAGATCATATTCGAGGCGTTCCAGCAGGCCGACGGCACCACCAGCCGCACCTACGGCGGAACGGGACTGGGTCTGTCAATCAGTCGCGAGATCGCACGGCGCCTGGGCGGGGAGCTGACCGTGGCCAGCGAGCCCGGCAAAGGGAGCACGTTCACGCTGTATCTTCCATCCGGTGAAAGCTCGGGGATGCCCGTTGGCACCGGAGACCGGGTGAAAGAAGAGCCTGCCGCCGCGACGACGGGCAACATGGTTGCGAAGCCCGACGTGCTCGAGGACAGGAGCGACGAGGCGGAATCATTGGTGGCGGATGACCGCAACGCGGTGGTGGAGGAAGACCGGATCCTGCTCATCGTCGACAGCGATCCGGATTTCTCCTCGAAGCTGCTGAACCTTGCCCGCGATGTCGGCTTCAAGGGGCTGATTGCGCACACGGGGGCCGCCGCGCTGTCCCTGTGCACCAGGTACCAGCCGGCTGCCATGACGCTCGACATCGACCTCCGTGACACCAACGGCTGGGCACTGCTCGACATGCTGAAACATGACCCGGAGAAACAACATATTCCCGTGCAGATCATTTCCCACCGGAAACCGGTACGGCGAGGTTCGCTCAACGGCGCCGTCGGCTTCATCGGCAAGAAGGCGACGCGCCCACGGATCGTGGCGGCCCTGAATGGGCTCAAGGCGTGGTCCAAGGAGTTCCAGAAGCGTGCGCTGGTGGTCGAGAATCAGGATGTCCAGCGGGAGCACATCGTTTCCCTGCTCAGTGGCGGCGATGTCGAAGTGGAGGGTGTGGCCAGCGGGGAAGAAGCACTTGCTGCGCTGGACCAACGCGACTTCCATTGCGTCGTCGTCGACCTGAACCTGCCGGACATGGAGGGGATGGACCTTCTCAAGGCGATCAGGGGTCGTTCACGAACCGAAAGTTTGCCGATCGTGGCGTACACCGGGGAAAAGCTCACCGGAAAGCGGAGATCCCGTCTGGAGGGACTTGCGGACTCGGTGGTAATCAAGAACGCGAACTCACCGCACCGCCTGCTCAAGGAAACCGCGCTGCTCTTGCATGTCCCGATGTCGAAGTTCGTCCCGGACAAGCAGGACATGATCCGGCAAGTACACAAGCATGATCCGCTGCTGGCCGGAAAGCGCGCACTGATTGTCGACGACGACATCCGGAACATCTTCTCCCTGACATGCGTGCTTGAAGATCAGAATATGGAAGTGGTCTACGCGGAGAATGGCAAGGACGCGATCGCGACGCTGAAAAAGGAACCGGGAATCGATCTCGTGCTCATGGACGTGATGATGCCGGACATGGACGGATACGCCACCACCCGGGCCATCCGGAGAATCGATAAATTCAACGACTTGCCCATCATCGCGATTACCGCCAAGGCGATGAAAGGCGACCGGGAGAAGTGCATTGAGGCCGGCGCCTCGGATTACGTGGCCAAGCCGATCGACGTCATGCAGCTTCTGTCGGTATTGCGGGTCTGGCTGAACCGTAAGCAATCATGATCGAAGCAGAGCCGGGAATTCATTCAATGCGCAGACCCGACGCCAGTGTACTGTTGGTCGATGACGATCCGGGAAGCCTGATGGCGCTGGAAGCCTTGCTCCAGGATCTGAACCTTGACCTTGTCAAGGCGAACTCCGGTGAAGAGGCACTCCGGCACGTCCTGGATCAGGAGTTCGCGCTGATCCTGCTGGACGCGAAGATGCCCGGAATGGATGGTTTTCAGACTGCCAGGCTGATCCGGCAACGGCGGCGTTCCTATCACACTCCCATCATATTTCTTACCGGCAATCGCCTGGACGAGATCAGCATCTTCAAGGGCTATGAAGCCGGTGCTGTCGATTACATGGTCAAACCGGTGGTTCCGGAAGTACTGAGATCCAAGACACTGGTGTTCGTCGACCTCTACCGGAAGAATGCGGAGATAAAGCGCCACAGGGAGCAGCTGCGCCAGGCGGCGAGAGCTTCGCAGCGGCGGTTCTATGATCTCGTTCAGGGACTGGATGCAATCGTCTGGGAAGCAGAGGCGGTCGATCACCAGTTCTCGTTCGTGAGCCAGCAGGCGGAGGCGATCATCGGCTATCCGGTTCACAACTGGACCGAGAACACGAACTTCCGCACCACCATCATCTATCCGGAAGACCGTGCACGCGCAGTGCAGTTCTATCAGGAGGCGGTCAGCTTCCACGAGGGGCGTGAGATTGTCTATCGCGTGGTGACAGCCGGCGGCGAGATCATCTGGGTACGCGACCATGTACGTGTAGTTCGCAATGCCGAAGGGCGTCCGGAGCAGTTGCGCGGGGTGATGGTCGACGTGACCTCGCACAAGAATGCGGAGGAGCACCTGGCGAAGCTTGCTCACCACGATTCCCTGACCGGACTTCCGAACCGCTACCTGCTGAAAATCCGGCTCGATGCCATCATTTCGGGGTGGTCGAAGGAGACGAATCACCTGGCAGCAGTGCTTTTTCTCGATCTGGACGGTTTCAAGTCCATCAATGACACGCTTGGCCACGATATCGGCGATATCGTGCTTCAAACCGTGGGAAGACGGCTTCAGCACTGCATCCGCGAGCACGACATGGCTGCGCGGCTGGGCGGAGACGAGTTCATCACCATCATCGACAGGATCACTTCGCGGGAGGAAGCGGCGCTGGTGGCAGACAAGATACGACACCAGATCGCCCTGCCCATCGTGACCGAAGGGCACGGGCTTCAGGTGACCTGCAGCATGGGGGTCAGCTTCTTCCCTGGGGATGGCGTCAACGCGGAGTCCCTGTTGAAGAATGCGGACATGGCGATGTACTCGGCCAAGCAGCAGGGCAAGAACAACTACCTGTTCTACAGGGAGGAAATGCGTCACGCCACGGCCAAGCGCCGCAGTGGAACTTGACGCAGACCCGGGTCAGGCGCGCACACGGTGACGCGCGAGCGCAAGCGGTAACGAGCGCGCCGCGGCCGCCAGTGATCCGCGGGGCCCGGGGCCCGGTTACCGGGGTCCGGACGGGGCAGACGGCCTATCAGACTCTGCAGGGATGCAGCCTGTGTGCACGCCAAAGGATCTCGCAAGGACACGATCCCGACCCTGGCGTTTGGCGGCATAAAGCGCCTCGTCACTGCACCGGACAAACCGTTCGAAGCCTCTGCCGTCCGTTGGAAAGGAATGCGTGCTGGCGACACCGATGCAAATGGTCACTATTCCCGCCGGCGAGTGCTTGTGCGGGATTGCCAGGTCACGAACGGCCTGCCGAAGTCTGTCAGCGAACTCCACTGCCCCTTGCCTGCCATCAGTCACCGTGAGCAGCACCGCGAACTCTTCTCCCCCTGTGCGGAAGGGTATGTCGCCGGAGCGCTTGCATTCGGTCTTCAACGTTTCCGCCACCTTGCGAAGGCACTCGTCACCCGCCTGGTGACCGTAGGCGTCGTTGAAGGCCTTGAAATGATCGATGTCAATGGTCAGCAGCGCTACCGGCAGTGACAAGCGGCAGGCGCGGTGCCACTCGCGATCAATCATCGCGTCAAAGTGCCTGCGGTTGTAAAGCCTGGTCAAATGATCGAGCACGGTAAGCGTCCGCAACTCTATGAGCGACTCGAGAATATCCCGCAGGTCCAGCAGCGCCTGGCGCATGCCGGCAGTGAATCTCCTTGGTCGATTGTCCAGTGCGCACAAGGCCCCGATTTTCCGGCGCTTGCCCGTCCGCACCGGAACCCCGGCATAGAAAGCAACCCAGGGTGGGCCCGTAACAAGCGGGTCGTCATGAAAGTCCTTGTGCCGGCGGGCATCGGGGACGACGAAAACGTCATCCTGCAGGATCGCATGAGTGCAGAATGACGACTTGCCGGGGATTCCATCGACATCGATCCCATGCGACCAGCGGAAGTACTGCCGCGTGCGATCGAAAACGGAAAATACGCTCATCGGCACATGGAGTTGCGTTGTCACCATGCGTGTCACCCGCTCGAACGCACTCTCCATGTCCGGATCCGACTCCAGAAGCAGGTCGTCGACAGCAGCCGGGCGCTGGATTTCCTCCGCTGGTCTGGGTACTGACTGCATTTCGACCTCCTGATGCCTCACCCTTCAGGATAGTCAGTTCATACGGAATTTCATGATGCTTGCACGGGAAAACGAATGCCTTGGTATTCAATACCATGCATTCTTCGTCTCAATGCCATGACGCGTACGCTCCGCATGACCTGTGCGGTCGAATCGCCGAAAACGGTGGAAATGGCTCGCTGATGGGGGCAAGCGAGCCGCATGGACCTGTGCATCTGCGAAGGCGGCGTTGCGGACATCCGGTCTACTACGGACATCCACCACCGGTCGGACCTCGGCGACCCCGGTCCACCAGGGATCCATAACGGGATATTGCTTCTCGAGAGGCCGTGACAGCATCGAGGAGTCGCTCGGACAGTCCGGTGCCGAATTCCGCAGGCTGCCGGCGGCCGCAGTCGCCCTCGACCGAGGCAATCACCAACTACAGCTATGAAGCGCCCATGTCCTGCAGCGCCTGCCGGGCGGCGCGACCGGTGGGACTGTCGGACTGGGCTGCGGTCCGGTAATGCCGAATGGCGCGATCCCTGTTGCCCGCCTTTCGCTCCGTGTTGCCCAGGTGGAAATACCCTTCCGCTGTTGGCGCCAGTTCCAGGCTGCGACTCAGATCCTGTCTTGCGCCGTCCAGCCGGTCCATCTCTTCCCGGACCATGCCGCGCCTGAGATGGTGGTAGAACCAGCTTGAATCGTGTTGCAGTGCCTCGCTGTACGCAGTTTCAGCGTCGGCGAATTGCCCCTGACTGGCCAGGGCGTCGCCCTTGAGCGCATGGAATACGGCCTCCCGGGGCTCCTGCTCGATCGCCTGTCGGGCCTTGTCCAGGGCGGTTGCCGCGTCGCCACCGGCCAGGACCCGCCGGCCCTCGTCGTGCAGATCGTAGGCCGGCTGCAGTTCCTTGATCCGGGCGATCCGCTCACGGTATCGGTCCCGACCGGTTTCTCCTTCGGAACCCAGCTCCCTGAGCGTTCGCTTGTTGTTTTCCACCCGCTCGCGGCTTGGTGGATGGGACGAGAACAATCCCTGGGCGAAGCCGGCGTCCCTATCCTCTGAAAGGCGGACGAAGGTCTCCTGCAACTCGACTGCGGCTTCCGGATTGTAGCCGGCACTGTGCATGAAGCGCATGCCATAAAGATCGGCTTCCCGCTCGGCTTCACGGCTGTAGCGCATGGTGATCAGCTGGGCGCCGATCAGCCCGCCAACCAGAGCCACGCCGGCATAACGATCGTCGCCCGTGGCGATCCCGACCGCCACTGCCCCGGCCAGGGCGGCCCCACTGATCAGAACCTGCCGGGACTGCATGGCTGCGCTATGCCGGGCTGCGGCATGGACCACCTCATGGCCCAGAACGGCCGCCAGTTCGGCCTCGGAGTCCATTTCCACCAGCAGTCC
>SLSJ01000015.1 GCA_007130525.1 Ectothiorhodospiraceae bacterium
GGGGCAGCGTCGTTCGCGGCGAGGTCGCCGCTCCCACAACGTCGCCGCGCCGGCGGTGGAAGGCGGCCCCAGGGCCCTCGACCCGGGTGTAGGAGCGGCCACCCGGCCGCGAACATCCCAGGGCGCCGGGGCAGCGTCGTTCGCGGCGAGGTCGCCGCTCCCACAAGATCGCCGCTCCCACACGGTCGCCGCTCCCACAACGTCGCCGCTCCTGCCGTTTGCGTGGCGTGTCCTACCCTGCGGTCCGTACCCTTACGGGCATTCCAGGGCGCTCGGCGCCTGCAGCCTTGACAGCGCCGCGTCCAACCGGGTGTTGAACCCCTCCGGATCCTCCATCTGCGGAAAGTGTCCGGCGTGGCTCATGATCTCTTCGGTCATGTACGGAGCCACGCGCGCGCGGGCGGACTCAGGGATGAAGGCACCGTTGATGGCGTGTATCCGGCAGCGCAGCGTCGTCAGGGTTTCCAGCGGCTGCCAGGCGAGCAGGGACTTCCACAGCGGCAGGGCCACCTGCCTGGGCGTTTCCGGAAGTTCCACGGCAAGCTGCCGGCGTAGTTCCGCCGGAGCATCGGGGCCCAGTCGGGTGTTAACCATGTTGGCCAGCGCTGCGCGCATGTCGGCGCGGAAAGGCACGTACAGCGATTTGCGGGCCTCGGCGTCCAGACCCCCGTAATCGATAAGGAAGGTGTCGACAAGCACGATTCCACGCACCTGCGCTCCCAGCCAGGCGGCGACCTCCAGGGCGACGGCGCCGCCCATGGAGTGCCCGACAAGTACCGCGTCCTCGGTGCGGGTGTCGCGCAGCATCTGAAGGACATCGGCAACCAGGCCTTCCAGTGTCCAGGAGGACCGGTCCGGCGCCGCGGTATGGCCGTGGCCGGGCAGGTCGGGCGCAAGCAACGGATAGCGGTTTTCCAGGTGGGCCAGTTGGGCCGACCAGTAGCCGCGGCGGCAGGTCCAGCCATGCAGCAGAACCACCGCGGGCGCGTCATGGGGTCCCGGCACCCGGTCAATGACCATGGGCTGACCGTCGGCGGTGCGAACCAGTTGCCTGCTCATGAAATCGCCTCGTTCCCTTGCCGTGCGCGTGCGCGTGGTCGCGGAAAACACCCCGATGCCCGCAAGCGCTCTCTGGAAGACGTGGCATGCAACAAAATTTCCGCCCGGCTGTCACACATCTGGGGTGTATGCGGCGCATGGGTTCCCTGGCCACGGTCACCGCCACGGGTCCGGAAATTGGCCGTTGCCATATAAACGTCGTACACTCTAAACGAGCGTCAGTGTACCCGAATGTTATTTGACAGTGCCTGGCGTGTTTGCAATAGTTCCAATCCGGTGGTTAAAAACCGGGATTATCTAATGTTATAGAGACGGAGGAAATCACCATGGCCTGGAATAAGCCAGCTTTCCGCGAAATGCGGCTCGGCTTCGAGATCAATCTGTACGTCAGCAACCGCTGATAGCGATGCAAACGGGGGGCGACATGGTCGCCCCCCGTCTTCTTGAGACGCTCCCCTCCTTATGAAAATACGTGTGCTTGGCTCTGCGGCCGGTGGTGGTTTTCCGCAATGGAACTGCAACTGTCGCAACTGTGACGCTTTGCGTCGCGGGACCTCTCGCGCCGAGGCCAGGACGCAGTCGTCGCTCGCCGTCAGCATGGACGGCGAAAACTGGTTGCTGGTGAATGCGTCGCCCGATGCGCGCGCGCAGATCCTGGCAAACCCCGAATTGCAGCCGGCTCGCGCCGTGCGCGATACCGGCATCGCGGCTGTCATTCTCATGGACAGCCAGATCGATCACGTCACCGGGCTGCTCACGCTGCGTGAAAGCCCGCTGCCCCTGAAGATCTACTGTACCGATCGTGTGCGTGAAGACCTGGAAACCGGGTTCCCGATCCTGACCATTCTCAAGCACTACTGCGGTACCGAAGTGCGCCGGGTCGAGCCCGGCGGAGCTCCGTTCGAGCCGGAGGAAATCCCCGGCCTGCGAATCCATCCCGTGCCGCTGACAAGCAAGGCGCCGCCGTATTCGCCGCACCGCGAAGCGCCGGCGCCAGGCGATAACATGGGGGTGTTGTTCGAGGATGCCGCCAGCGGGCGCAGCGTCTTCTACGCGCCCGGCCTTGGCGAGATGGAGGAGCACCTGGTCCCGTTCATGAAGCGCGCGGACGTGTTGTTGGTGGATGGCACATGCTGGAGAAACGATGAGATGGCCCAGGCGGTGGGCGGTAGCAAGACCGCCGCCGAGATGGGACATCAGGCCCAGGACGGCTCGGGCGGCATGATAGAGGTGCTATCCGGATACACGCATGCGCGGCGCATACTCATTCATATAAACAATACGAACCCGATTCTTGATCCCGACAGCGAGGAGCGTCGGGTGCTTGACCGGGTCGGCGTGGAGGTGGCCTATGACGGGATGGACATCGACCTCTGAGGGAGACGACGACCGCCCGGCCTGGGACCGCGAAACCTTCGAGAGGAAGCTGCGCGAACAGGGGCGGCTCTATCACCTGCACCACCCCTATCAGAAGATGATGGCGCGCGGTGAACTGAACCGCGAGCAGATCCAGGGCTGGGTGATCAACCGCTTCTATTACCAGATAAGCATTCCCCGGAAGGACGCGGCCATCCTTGCCAACTGTCCGGACCGTGAGACCCGGCGAATCTGGATCAAGCGCATCCTCGATCATGACGGCGCACCCGGCGAGGAGGGCGGCATCGAGGCCTGGCTGGCACTGGGCGAAGCCTGCGGCGTAAGCCGCGAACGGATGCTGTCACTCGAGGAAGTGCTGCCCGGCGTGCGCTTCGCGGTGGATGCGTATGTCAACTTCGCGCGCACCGCAACCTGGCAGGAGGCGGCATGCTCGTCCCTGACCGAACTGTTCGCGCCAGGCGCGCACCAGTCCCGTCTGGACACCTGGCCGAAGTATTACCCCTGGGTGGATATCAGCGGGCTGCGCTATTTCGAGAAGCGCCTGAGCCAGGCCCGGGAGGACGTGCAGCACGGTCTGGCCATCGCGCTGGACCACTTCCGGGACCGGGCATCGCAGGAACACGCCATGCGCACGCTGCGCTTCAAGCTGGACGTGCTCTGGACCATGCTCGATGCCATGTACCTTGCCTATGTTGTGGGCATGCCACCCTACGCGGCAGTGGAGGACACCGATAATAATGACGCACGCAGCGCTTGACGACCGCATAACCCTGGCACATGGCGTGAGGCTCCAGTGGGAGCCCACCCAGGAATGCAACGTATTGCTTTATCCGGAGGGCATGGTGCAGTTGAACCAAAGCGCCAGCACCATACTCGAACTCTGTGATGGACGGCGTGTCGTCGACATTCTGAAAACGCTCAATGAGCAGTTTCCGGATGCCGAGGACCTTGAAGACGACGTCCGAGCCTTTCTGGAGGATGCGTATGACCGCGGATGGATCCAGACCAAGGCCTGATACGGGGCCACTGTGGTTTCTGGCGGAACTCACCTACCGCTGTCCACTGCAGTGTGCGTACTGCTCGAATCCGGTGGATTTCGCGCGCTACAAGGAAGAGCTCAGCACCGAGGAATGGTGCCGCGTGCTCGCCGAGGCGCGCGCCCTGGGCGCCGTGCAACTGGGCTTCTCGGGCGGCGAGCCGCTGGTCCGCCAGGACCTGGAAGTCCTGGTGGCTGAGGGCCGCCGGCTGGGCTTCTACAGCAACCTGATTACCTCCGGCATCGGCATGAACGCCGAGCGTCTCGCCGCACTCAAGGAAGCCGGGCTGGATCACGTCCAGATCAGCTTCCAGGCCGACAACGCTCTGCTCAGTGACTACGTCGCCGGCGCCGCGCAGTTCGACAAGAAGGTCGAGATGGCGCGGGAGATCCAGCGCCAGGGCTATCCCATGGTGCTGAACGTGGTCCTGCACAAGGGCAATATCGACCGGATCGACAGCATTCTGCAGATGGCCGCCGACCTGGAGGCGGATTACGTGGAACTGGCCAATACCCAGTATCACGGCTGGGCGCTGGTCAATCGCGCGGCACTGATGCCGTCAATGGACCAGCTCAGCCATGCAGAGGAAATCGCCAACCAGTGGCGGGAGCGCATGGAAGGCAGGATGCGCATCTACTACATCTGGTCGGACTACTACGAGGGCCGGCCGAAGCCCTGCATGAATGGCTGGGGCACCACCTTCATCGGCGTCGCCCCCGACGGCAGCGCCATTCCCTGCCACGGTGCTGCCGGCCTGCCGGGACCTCCTCCACCCTCGGTGCGTGAGCACGACCTGGCCTGGATCTGGCGGGAGTCGGAACTGTTCAACCGCTATCGCGGCGAGGACTGGATGCAGGAGCCCTGCCGGAGTTGCCCGGAGCGGAAGAAGGATTTCGGTGGCTGCCGCTGCCAGGCGTATCACCTTACGGGTGATGCCGAGGCCACCGATCCCACCTGCAGCCTTTCGCCGCTGCACCACCTCGTGACCGAGGCCGTGGACGGCGCCGAGGGTCGCACCGTGGTGGAAGAGAAGCCCCTGATCCTGCGCAATCCGAGAAATAGCAAGGATCTGGCCAAGGGCACGGAGCAGCGACCCATCAGTCGGCTCATGGAAGAGTTGGAGGACAGATAAGGGCCCGTGAAGCGGCCGCGTTTCGCGGTTTCATCCGGGCCGCTTTCGCGCGCCCGGTTTTCCCGGGATTCGCCACAGGGCTGCGATCCACCACCACCACCGGTCCGGGATATTCGCGGCGGGGTCGCCGCTCCTACAGGGTCGGGGCGTGGCGGCAACCCCGATGTAGGAGGCCAGCCCCCTGGCCGATGGGGCATGCCCCGGCGTGGATTATCGCCGAGGGGGCTCGGCTCCTACGGGGCCGGACCATGCCGTCGCCTGGTGGGAGCGGCCACCCGGCCGCGAACGACGTTGCCCCGGCGCACTAGCCCGCATATCTCACCGCCCTTCTACTACGCACGCCGATCTGCTCGCCGTGTCGGGGCGTACTCCCTGCAGCCGGCTCGCCGTAGTGTCGGCTACGCCTTCGCCGTCTTCCGGTCCGTGCCCCCCGTCACGGCGGCATCTCGACGCCCTCGCGACGAACGGCGGTGAGATATGCGGGCTAGGGGATATTCCCGGAAGCTTCCCGCTTCTGACATGAACCGCAAGCGAGTGCCGTCCGGATGGGATCAGTCCCGCCGTAACACTTCCTCGTAGAAGTCGAGTTCCTGCCTGAAAGAATCCTCCAGATTCTCTCCCTTCCTGAAGCCGTGGCGTTCGCCCTCGTAGACCACCAGGCGTGCCTCGCCGCCGGCGGCGGTGATGGCGTCGCGTATGGCGTGGGCCTGGCTGACGGGTACCACGGGATCGTCCTCGCCCTGGAGCAGCAGCACGGCGCCGCGCAGGTGGCTGGCCTGGTTCACCGGCGAGCGCCGGCGGTAGGTGCGGATGTGTTCGGGCAACGTGCCCAGGAGGAAAGCCAGGTAACCGGCTTCGAACCGATGCGTGGAGCGGGCCAGCAGTTCCAGGTCGGTGACCCCGTAGCGGCTGGTGCCGGCGGCGAACACGCCGCGAGTGAGGCTGTTCAGCACGGTCAGCCCGCCGGCGCTGTTGCCGGTGATGACCATGCGTCTGCCGTCCACGCGCCCTTGCTCAGCCATGGCAATGGCCAGCGCGATGCAGTCATCGCGGTCGGCACGGCCCCACTGGCCGCGCAGGCGTTCGCGATAGGCGCGCCCGTGACCGCTGCTGCCGCTGTAGTTGACGTCCAGCACCGCGAAGCCGTGGCTGGTCCAGAACTGGGTGTCAGGGCTGAATACCGGGCTGCGCATGGCGGTGGGGCCGCCATGGGCGCGCACCAGCAGTGGCGGAGGCGAGTCCGGCGTCGCATCCGGCGGCGCGTAGAAAAAACCGTATGTGCGCCCGCGCGGGCCGGCGGCCGATACGGGTTGCGCGCGCGACAGGCGGTTTTCCGGCAGCGGCAGCGCGCGGGCCGGCGACAGCGGCGTGCGCTCGCCGCTGCGCAGATCGATCCTGACCACGCGCCGTCCCGCATCCGCGGTGCCGGCCAGCGCCACCGCCTGCCAGCCGTCGGTGCGCAATCCCTCCAGGTCGTTGTCGGGGCCGTTGATCTCCTCCAGCGCGCCGTTGGGGTGGATGCGCACCAGTTCGCAGCGGCCGTGGCGAATCCGGACCGCGGCCATGCCGCCGTCGGGCAGCAGATCGTAGTGGCTGTTGCCCAGTTGCCAGGGCGGGCGCCCCATGTCGTGACGGGATCGCAGTAACGGCCGTATGCCGGCACGGGTCACGCGCGCGGGTACCCAGGCGCCGCCCTGGTCGCTCAGGCAATAGAGACTGCCGTCGGCGCCCCATCGTGGTTCCAGCAGCGAGGCGCCATCGCTGCCAGCCAGCATCCGTTCCCCGGTAACAAGGTCCATCCACTGCAGGCGCGATGTCTCCCAGGGCATGGTGCCGTCGTCCCAGACCAGCCAGGCGGCGAAGCGCCCGTCGGCGCTCAGGCGCGGTGCGGCACAGAACGCGTGACGCCCATCCAGCACCCGCTGTTCCCGCGGTGCCGCGGTGTCCATCACCACCACCGTGGTGCGGTTACGCGCCACCTCCTCGCGCAGGAACACCAAGCGGCTGCCGTCTGCGCAAACGTGCCCGTCGCCCACGGGGGTGTCGGGATCGCCCTGGAGCAGGCGCTGCGGCGTGAAGTCGTCCGCCCGGATCCCCCAGATGGACTGGCTGGGCTCGTCCACCACATACCAGTGGTATGTGCCGGCCCCGGCCCAGAGCGCGCCGCCGCCGTATTCGTGCACACGCGAGCGGATATTCCATTCATCATCCAGCAGCGGCCGCAGGCTGCCCCTGGTTGGCAGCACCCAGACACGCGTGCGGCCCTTGTTGCGCGGGTCCATTTCCGTCCAGGCCGTGCCGCCCGGACCGAGACACGGAATACCCGTGACCGCCGATTCCGCCAGCGCCGATGCCGGCAGCCCGCGGTTGCTCCTGCCGTTGCCGCCTTCGTCCGCCATACACTCCTCCGGTGACGTTTATTGTCCAGTTTTCAGGGTTCAACGCTTGGCCGGGGCCACCTCCATGGCGTCCACTCAGGAAACGGCACGTTCCGGGCGCGTAGGAGCGGCGACCCCGCCGCGAACATCCCGGAGCGCCGGGGCAACCGCGTTCGCGGCCGGGTGGCCGCTCCCACCAGGCGACGGCACGGTCCGGCCCCGTAGCCGAGCCCCTCGGCGATCACCCACGTTGGGGGAACTCCATCGGCCAGGGGGCTGGCCTTGTATGTTTCTGCGTGTCAGGCCTAGAAAGGGTCTGTCGGGGTGGAGGGACGAGGCTGGCATCTGACCATGGGTACAGACGGTAGGAGACATCGTCCCA
>SLSJ01000138.1 GCA_007130525.1 Ectothiorhodospiraceae bacterium
ACTAGCCCGCATATCTCACCGCCGTTCGTCACGAGGGCGTCGAGATGCCGCTGTGACGGGGGGCACGGACCGGAAGACGGCGAAGGCGTGGCTGATACTACGTCGAGCCGGCTGCAGGGAGCACGCCCCGACACAGCGAGCAGATCGGCGGGCGTAGCAGAAGGGCGGTGAGATGCCGCTGTGACGGGGGCACGGACCGGAAGACGGCGAAGGCGTGGCTGATACTACGTCGAGCCGGCTGCAGGGAGTACACCCCGCCACAGCGAGCAGATCGGCGGGCGTAGCAGAAGGGCGGTGAAATATGCGGGCTAGTTGCTTGATTCCAGTCGCTGCACATAGGCGCGCAGCCGGGACCGCGCGACAGCCGGCAGCCCCGGAAAGGCAAGCCCGAGACGCAGGCCGGGGCGGGAATCGCGGAGCATGAACGGAGAGCGGTTACAGATGCGAAAGTCGGTGACCAGCGGCTGCAGCCCGGGCAGTTCCAGTCTGGCGCCCTCGAGCCTTTCGAGGTCCGGGAAATCCGGCTCAGCGAGTACGCCGACGCCGCCAAAGCTGAGATCGAGCACTTCCAGCCTCTGCTCGGACCCATCGTCGTCAATGTGCGTATACAACCAGGCTTCATCGGCCATGGGCACGCGGAATCCCGCGCGCCTGCGCAACAGATAGACAACGTCGGGTATGGCAGTGGAAAGAAACGTGCCGTCATCCTGCACGTGCAGGCACACCGCGCGGCAGGCGAATCGCAAGCTGCCGTCCACCAGATTGAGTACGCACACGGCATCGGCATCCGGCGCATCCACGGGCGGCGAGTAACCTGCCGGCAGGCGCATTCTAAGGCGGTCCCTGCCAACCTCCAGCCGTCCCAGGTCAACCAGCATCCGCATCCGCCCGGCATTCAGCCACAGTGCCATCGCGCCACCGCCGGTCGCGGCGCTGGCAAGCAGGCGCCGCACGATCGCCGGATCACGCTCAAGCGAAAGCCCGGGTGCCGGCTCGCCGGTGCTTATGTCACTCATGTCGGTATGTCCATCCCCTATGCGGTTACCCGGATCATGCAAGGCTTTCTGAATAACATGCGAGCAATCTACCTGTCGGTACTGGCATCACAGGCTACGGACTCGCCGTTTGCCTCGGGCGCCATGTTCGATTCTATGAGTCCGCACACCCGACATGATAACGCTTTCACTGCCGATGGCGCCTCAGATTAGTCACAATCGGCCCATCCGCAGCGCCGGTGCCGCCCCCGTGAAGGATGCGAACAAGATGGGCCAGCCGTCCGCTATCGATACGCAGACAGGCGCCCCACGCCTCATAGAGTACCCAGCCGCCCCAGACCACGAACACCATGGACAGCCAGCCCAGCCAGGGCACGGGCTCGACCATGCGTGCCAATGACCATGGCACCAGTGCCAGACTGACGCCGGCCATGGCGGCATCCAGATCAGCCCTGCCGTCGAAGACCTCGGCCAGCAGGCTGCCCAGCCAGGACAGGCCGAGGCAGCCGGCGAGCTGCAGCCCGATAATGTATATGCCCCAGGCCGGCAGTACCGGAACACCGCGAGCATCCATGGGCGGCGGGCTAGATAAGCAGCAGTACCTGTATGCAAACGGCCACGCCATCAGCGGCAGACAGCCGAGCAGGAGGGTTCGCTTCCACGGTGGTGGGTCATCGCGAATCCCGAGGCAGACGGCACGGGGGGCGGTCAGCGCACGATGCAGTTCGGACCAGGGCAATATGAGGATTCCCGCGGACGGTGATCAGAACGATCCACCCGGTCATGACGGTGCGGATATCCGGACGCTCCAGGATGTCTATAAGGGTATGCCATGTGATTCTTACCCAAAACAGCCTCGTTAACTTAAACTTCTGACTGCGAACTACTTTCTCGCACGTTTCGGCTCACCCACGTCAGGGTCGAATCCGGCAACCGGGGATGGCGAGGTACCGGGCGGCTGAAAGGCACACCGAAGCGGCGAAACAAGGCCGGGAGTGGCGGGGGCCGCGTTGTCGGGGTGAACAATGGACGCCTTCTTGCGCGAATGATTCAGTGGAGTCGGCGCCACGAAATCCGGCGGGAGGACGAGGCAATGCACAACTTATACCTAAAACAGGCGGAAAAGCGCATTCTCATGCTGGCGGCGGCCCTGGTGCTGGTCGCAGCGCCGCTGCTGACAAGCGCGGACGAGGCAAGTGACTACGAGATCTGGGCGCTCGACCAGGGCACCCACAAGGTCCATATCTTCGACGCCAACCTGGAAGAGATCGCCAGCATCGATCTCGGCGCCGAGGGCATGCGTGTACCGCACATGGTGGAATTCAGTTCCGACTACCGTTATGCGGCCATAGCTAATGTCGGCAGCGGCAACGTGGCCATCATACGCACCGAGGACCGCCATGTGGTGTCGGTTGTGGATACCGGCCCGCGTTCCCACATGGCAGGTTTCAGCCCGGACGACAGCGTCATCCATGTCGACGTGATCGGCAGTCCGGACAAGGAACGAGACGGTCAGTTCGTGGAGATCACAGCTGATCTTGACAATGAACGCTTCCAGGTGAGCCGGCGACTGACGATCGCCGAGGATCCGCTATTCAGGGAAAACGCCGACCGTTTCCGGGACGTTGCCGCCATCTGTCACCAATACAACAGCGATGGCAGCCGCGCCTTCGTGACCCTGGGCCCCGGACTGGACGACGGCGGCCTGGTGGTGGTGGATACCGCGGGCATGAAACTGGAACGGGTCTGGGGACCCGATGACCTTGCCGTCAACTGCGGCACCATGCTCACACCCGATGGGCGCCACATGATGCTCAACGGCGGTGGTCACGACGTCGGCGTCTGGCACGCCGTGGACGTTGATACGCTGGAACTGACCAGGTCAGAGGAGTCGAGCGGCGGCATTGATGCCCATGGCGTACGCAACCTGCCCAATGGCGAGGAGATCTGGATGGTGAACCGCGGCACATCCGACGGTATCGTCATCGACGCCAACAGCCTGCAGAAGAAAGCCAGGATTCCCGATACCGGACAAACACCGGACATCCTGGATTTCTCGCCCGACTCACGCTATGCGTTCGTGACGCTGCGCGGCCCGAATCCCGTGTCCATGCCGCACATGGCCAAGGGAGACACTCCCGGATTCAGTGTGATCGATGTGCGTACACGCGAGCTGGTGAAGATCGTGGAACCGGCCAAGGGCAACGAAAACAGCGACTTTCACGGCATCGGGGTACGCGTGCTGGACTGAGTGTCCGCGTTGGCCCGCGCCCGGAAACTCCGCCAGCAGGTCGGGGACGCGCCCAGGGGTTTCCAGCCCCCGACCCCCGGATACATGACGATGTCTCCGAGCGGACCATACGTCGGCGGGCCTCGTCAGGACCCTTCCCGGCCCCGTGTCGCGGTCCTGCTGTGATCGGCATCGATCTCGACATCCACGGGCTCGACCTCCGCGGAGTTGTCATCGACGGCAAAAAGGGACGGCGATTTCCGGTCGCCGCCCGGGGCACCGTCGGAGAGTTCACCGCCATGATGGTCGAGCGCCTTGACCACTTCGTCGCTGGCCGTGCGACTCTCGCCCACGAACTGGCCGCCCGGCTCGATCACGAATTCCTTGCTGGAGACTTCACCAAAGACCCGGCCCTTGTCGACGATCTCCAGACGTCCGCAATCTACCCGGCCCCGTATCATGCCGCTGACCACAATACGCTGCGCACGGATATCACCTTCGAGACTGCCGGATGCGCCGACGGAGACATCAAACCCGGAATCGATCCGCCCTTCCACATGGCCGTCGATATGCAGGTTGCCGGAGAGATCAAGGTCACCCGTCAGCCTGGTGCCATCGGCAATGATGGTGGTTCCGCCCCGTGGTCGTGTCTTGCCCTTGCTTCCCCCGAAAAGTCCCATTCTTCCGCTCTCCAAGTGTCTTGACTTCGACTTCCCGCCATCCCCGCACCGATTCGGCATTCGGGCAGTCTGGCGCTGTGCCGGCCGCAAGACCGTGCCATTGAGCACAAAACGCGAAGGCGGTCGGGGGAAATGGACCAGCGTCGGCTTAACCCGCACATCTCACCGCCCTTCTGCTACGCACGCCGATCTGCTCGCTGTGTCGGGGTGTACTCCCTGCAACCGGTTCGACTTAGTGTCAGATACGCCTTGGCCGTCTTCCGCTCCGTGCCCCCCGTCACAGCGGCATCTCGACGCCCTCGCGACGAACGGCGGTGAGATATGCGGGTTAACGCTGGCAGCTCGAACAGAAATAGGTTGCGCGTTGCGCGATGACGCTCTGGCGCACAACGGCGCCACATCGTGGGCAGGCATGGCCGGCCCGGCCATAAACCCGCAACTGCTGGCTGAAATAGCCCGGCTGACCGCCGGCGTCGACGAAGTCCCTCAACGTGGTACCGCCGGCATCGATGGCGGCCTGCAACACCTGTCGGATGGCGATCAGCAGCCGGCGGTAACGCGCCAGGCTCACGCGGCCGGCCGCGCGCTGCGGCCTGATTCCGGCCAGAAACAACGCTTCGGAAGCATAGATATTGCCGACGCCTACCACGATATGTGCGTCCATGATGAAACTCTTCACCGCGGCCTTTCGGCCCCGTGACAGGCGGTAGAGCTGTTCGCCGGTCAGCCCCGGGTCGAAGGGTTCCGGACCCAGGGTATCCAGCAGCGGATGACCGCGACCGGCGGGGGTCCAGTGCAGGCTGCCGAAGCGGCGGGGATCGGTGTAGCGCAGGCAGTTGCCGTTGCCGAACAGGATATCCACATGATCATGTCGTGCAGGGTCGGCGATCGGCGGTTGCATGATGCGCAGGCTTCCGGACATGCCCAGATGCAGTATCAGGGTGCCGGATTGGCAACGCAGAAGCAGATACTTGGCGCGGCGCTCCACTGTCGTGATCAACTGCCGGGCGAGCCAGGCGTCGAGTTCCGGCGGCACCGGCCAACGCAGACGCGATTCGCGCACCACCACGCCGACCACCCGCTGGCCGGTCACATGGGGCTGTATGCCGCGGCGCGTGGTTTCCACTTCCGGTAGTTCCGGCATACTCAGGGCCTTTCAAGGAGACGCTGCTCTGTTCGCACGTTCGCGTTGGTAACGCATTTTCCCCGAATGGGGTGTTATTCGATGGGCGGGTCCTGGGTCGGCGGTTCACGCCCTTCCAGCAGGACCGTCATGCTGGCCGCATCGAACACATAGGCAAGCCCCCGGTCCAGGTCCACCAGGCGATACTCGCCGTCTTCACTGGCGTGGCGGAAGCGACGCTCCTCGCCATTCTCGAATGTAAAACGAAGCGTCTGCTCGCGGTCGGGCTCGCGGCGCACTTCCCTTACCACCATTGCCGCCGCCTGGTGCCAGACTTCCGCCATGTCATCCGCGCCTATGGCGGGACCGTTACCGGCGTCGGTGCCGGCAAGCGACCAGCCGCCGGGATCAAGCCACAGGCGATAATGTTCTGTTTCCACAGCCTGCAGACGCCGGTGCGGCGGCACTATGCGGCGATCGATGAAATTCCACCAGGGGCCTTCCAGCAACGGCATGACGCGGTTCTGAACCAGGTGAATGCGGCCGCCGACGGACACGTAGCGGAGGCCGTCCACGGCGTCACTGTCACCGAACAGGACTTCGGTGTGATCCAGCTGCAGACGCGCGCGCGGTGGATCCAGGCCCAGCCGTTCGGGCTCCATCTCGCCCGCATCATAGTTACCGAGGGAGCGGTCCGCGGCAACCTTCAACAGTTGCTCGACGTGAAAGTCGCTGGCGGGCAGTCGATGCGGGGCCTCCAGCCACCAGTTGCCGTCTTCCCGGCGCAGCCGCACGTTCTCGCGGTCACGACGCTGAATCACCACACTGGAGACGCCACCGGCGTCACCCTCCAACAGGGTTTTCCCGGCGGGATCGAAACCGGCCCACCAGGCAAATGCCGCCAGCACCGCCACCAGCATCAGCAATCCCGCGTTAAGCCACCAACGTCGTCTCATCAGGCCCGCCTGCGACGCCACCAGAGCCCGCCGGCCACCAGCAACGACAGCACCGGCAGCGCCACCAGAAAGCCGAGCCCGGTGGCGAGCAGGCGCCTTTCGCCCATGTGCAGTCGCTGATCCGGCGCGGCGCGGCCATGAATGTCCACGATGCCGTCACCGGCGCTGAGCCAGTCCACCAGCTTCAACCCCAGTTTCAGGTTCTCGCCATTACCCAGGTAGGCATTGGACAGGAAATCGGCATCACCGATCACCGCCACCCGTTGCTCGCCCTCCGCCCTGCTGTCATCACCCGGCAGTGGCCGATCGAGGCTCAGCCCGACAACCAGCGGTCCCCGGGTGTCGCCGTCACCGGCATCGAATCCCGGGCTGTCCGGGTTGCCCGTTTCGCTCCAGTGCCGCTCCTCGGTGACCAGCAGCGGCGCAGGGTTCCAGTCGTTGTCACCGGCATGATCAAGCGCCCTGGCAGCGTTGAACAGCGACACCCCCCCGAGTTCGCGCAGCGCCACATGACCGGGGTAGTCGCCCAGCACCAGCAGTCGGGGGTTGTCCACGCCCAGCAGTTCCTCGGCGCGGGGTTCCACCACCACGCCCGGTACCAGTTCGATGGCCAGGTGCTCGGCGAGGAAGCCAAGCCGCCGTTCATCCTGGTCATCCACCAGCCACAGCAGGTTGCCACCCTGATCGAGATACTCCGTCAACTCCCGCCGCGTGCCGGACATCCAGTCGCTGCGCGGCCCCGCCACCACCACCAGGGCGGCGTCCCGGGGCAGCGTATCGCCGGGTCTGGCCGGATGCAGGCGATGCCCCCGATCCATCAGGTACTGGCCGAAGGAGCCGAGATCATGATTGGCCTTGCCAAGCAGATCGCGCTCTCCATGCCCGGACATGTATACGATCGGACGGGTATCACTGCGATGGATGCGCTCCAGGGCAGCACTGATCCGCGGTTCGCTGGGGGCACGCACCCGCTCCTGGCGCCCACGGTACTCCAGGATGAGTTCGCCGGATCCCTCAACCCCGAAATCACGCACCAGGTCTGGACGGGCGTCGGGGTTGACGACGCGGTAACGGAAGTCGGCCTTGTGATCCTGGTAGCGGCGAACCAGATCCTGCATGTGATCCGCCAGCACGTCATCCGGCCGTACGAAGACAACCACGTCCACCGGCTCGTCCAACCGCTCCAGCAGGCGCACCGAGGATTCGGACAACGCCGTCCGCCCCGCGTCGGACCAGTTCGTGGCAATCACGAAGCGCGTACTCAGCCAGGCGATCAGGACCAGCACGGTCATGAACGCGAGGATAAACACCAGGCCCTGGATACGGAGCACCAGGCGTGAACTGCGATTCATGCGCATATG